>CANBXZ010000180.1 GCA_947373495.1 Acetobacteraceae bacterium | reverse complement strand
GCCTACATGGCGTTCGGCCACTACCTGCCCGGGCTGCTGAATGCCCGGCCGTTCAGCCTGGCGGAAATCGTCGAGGCCAGTTGGCTGGTGCCCACGGCGGGCGGCGTCTACGGCCCGCTCACCGGCATTGTCGCCACCACCATCGCGGTGTTCATCCTGTTCGGGTCGTTCATGCAGGGCAGCGGCACCGGCCGGCTGTTCCACAACCTGGGCGCCGCCGCCGCCGGGCGCTTCACCGGCGGGCCGGCCAAGGTGGCGGTCATCACCTCCGGCCTGTTCGGCACCATGAGCGGGAGCAGCGTTTCCAACGTCATCACCACCGGGGCCATGACGATTCCGCTGATGATGCGCATTGGCTACCAGCCGGCGCTGGCGGCGGGCATTGAAAGCGCGGCTTCGGTGGGGGGCGCGCTGATGCCGCCGGTGATGGGCGCGGCCGCCTTCGTGATGGCCGAGATCACCGCCATTCCCTACAGCGAGATCGTGGTTGCCGCCGCCCTGGGCGCGGCGCTGTACTACTATGCCATCCTGGTGGCGGTGCATTTCGAGGCCAAGCGCGCCGGCATCGCGCCGATGCCGGCCGAGACCATTCCCGGCTGGCGCGAAGTGCTGGCCGATGCCCATCTGGCGGTGCCGATCGGCATTCTGGTCTGGCTGATGGCCGAGGGCTGGTCCGGCAACTACGCCGCCTTCTGTTCCACCATGGCCATGGTGGTGGTGGCCATGCTGCGCCGGCGCACGCGGATGAACTGGCGCGCCATCCTGGAAAGCCTGGCCAGCGCCGGCCACACCATGGCGCCGCTGGCGGTTTCCATCGCCGGGTCCGGCATCGTGGTCTCGGCGCTGACCACCACCGGGCTGGTGGTGGCGCTGGGCGGCATCATCAAGGTGATGGCCGCCGGCAGCTTCCCGCTGCTGCTGGTGCTGCTGGCGCTGACCGTGCTGGTGCTGGGCATGGGGATACCGACCACGCCGAGCTACATCATCGCCGCCGCCATCGGCGTGCCGCAGATACTGGAACTGGGCGAACAGGCGCTGGGGCTGCCGCAGGCGGCGCTGGTGCTGCCGGCGCACCTGTTCATCTTCTACTTCGCCGTGCTGGCGGATGCCTCGCCCCCGGTGGCGGCGGCGGCCTTCGCCGCGGCGGCCATCGCCAAGGCCTCGCCGCTGATGGCCTCGCTGCATGCCACCCGGTTGGGCATCGCCGGCTTCACCGTCGGCTTCGCCTTCCTGTACGACCCGGCCATCATGTGGCGCGGCTCGCTGGATGAAATTGTGCTGGTGGTGGCCATTCAGGCGGTGGCGCTGGCGGCCGTTGCCGCCGCCTATGCCGGCTATCTGCGGGCACCGCTGGGCTGGGCACCGCGCCTGCTGCTGGGTGCCGCCGGCCTGTTCGCCGCCTTCTACCACGCCGTGCCGGACCTGGTGCGCCTGGGCGTTGCCGGTGGCGCGCTGCTGGTGCTGGCCCTGATGCAACGCCTGCGGAGTACCCCTTGATGCGCAACGCCCTGCTTGCCCTGCTGCTGCTGGCGGCCCCCGTCCTCACGCCCGCCTGGGCGCAACCCACCTCGCCCGGCAATACCCTGGCCGCGGTACGCGCCCGCGGTACGCTGAACTGCGGCATTTCCACCGGCGACCCGGCCTGGAGCCAGCCCGATGCCCGCGGCGTGTGGCAGGGCGTGGATGCCGATTTGTGCCGCGCCATCGCCGCCGCCGTGCTGGGCGATGCCGGCAAGGTGGCCTGGAGCCACCTGACCGGACAGAACCGCTTCCCCGCGCTGTCCGGCGGGCAGGTGGAGGTGCTGGCCCGCACCACCACCTGGACCTTCCTGCGCGATTCCATGCTGGGGCTGAACTTCACCGCGCCCTATTTCTTCGACGGCCAGGGCTTTCTGGTGAAGGCCAACAGTGGGGTGGAGCGCGCGGCGCAACTGGATGGCGCTTCCATCTGCTTCACCAGCGCCAGCACGCATGAGCTGAACCTGCAGGACTGGGCCCGTACCACGCGTATCCGCTTCCAGCCGGTGATCTTCGCCGACAAGGACGAGGCCCGGCGCGCCTACGAATCCGGCCGCTGCGACGCCTATACCGCCGATGCCAGCCAGTTGGCCGCGGTGCGCGCCGCCTTCCCGGACCCGGCCCAGCACCGCCTGCTGCCGGACCTGATCAGCAAGGAGCCCTATGCCGTCGCCGTGCGCCATGGCGACGACCAGTGGTTCGATATCGTGCGCTTCGTGGTCTTCGCGCTGATCGAGGCGGAGGAACTGGGCATCACCCAGGCCAATGCCGACCGCATGCTGGCCGAAAGCCCCAGCCCCGCGGTGCAGCGCCTGCTGGGCCGCACCGGCGACCTTGGCCCCAGCGTGGGGCTGGACCGCGCCTGGCTGCTGAACGCGGTGAAGGCGGTGGGCAACTACGCCGAGATCTACGAACGCCACCTGGGGGAGGGCAGCCAGGTGCGGCTGCCCCGCGGCTACAACCGGCTGTGGAACCAGGGCGGCGTGCTGTGGAGCCCGCCGATTCGCTGAACGGATGACCGGCCAGCGGACCAGCCAGCGGCGCTGCCGCCCTGGCCGGTCAGGCGCTGGCTACTCGCGCTCGTACAGCAGGCGGGCGCGGATGGTGCCGGGCAGGGCGCGCAGCTCGGCCAGAATTTCCTCGGCCGCGTGGGTGGCGCCACTGTCCACCACCACATAGCCGATGGAACTGTCGGTCTGCAGGTACTGCGCCGCGATGTTGATGCCGCGGCGGGCGAACACCTCGTTCACCTTGCCCAGCAGGCCCGGCGTGTTCTTGTGCACATGCATGAAGCGGGCGCCGGAAGCCTGCGTCGGCAACTGCACCTGTGGGAAGTTCACCGCGCCCAGCGTGGCGCCGGTGTCGCTGTAGTCCACCAGCTTGCGGGCCACTTCCTCGCCGATGCGGCTCTGCGCCTCGGCCGTGCTGCCGCCGATATGCGGGGTGAGGATGACGTTGCGCACCCCCTGCAACGGGCTGACGAAGGGGTCGCCATTGCGGGCGGGTTCCTGCGGGAACACGTCCACCGCCGCGCCCAGCAGCCGGCCCTCGGTGATGGCGGCGGCCAGCGCCGCCTGGTCCAGGATGGTGCCGCGGGCGTTGTTGATGAGGATGGCGCCCGGCTTCATCTGCGCGATCTGCTCGGCGCCCATCATGCCGCGGGTGGAGGCGGTCTCAGGCACGTGCAGCGTCACCACATCCGCCTCGCCCAGCAATTCCGCCAGGGTGGCGCAGGGCCGGGCATTGCCGTGCGGCAGCTTCACCGTGTGGTCGTAGTAGATGACGCGCATGCCGAAGGCTTCGGCCAGCACCGAAAGCTGGCTGCCGATATTGCCGTAGCCCACGATGCCCAGGGTGCGGCCACGCACCTCGAAGCTGTTGGCGGCGGACTTGTCCCAGCCGCCGGCATGGGCGGCGCGGGACTTGTCCGGCAGGCTGCGCAGCAGCATCACCGCCTCGGCCATGGTCAGTTCGGCCACGCTGCGGGTGTTGCTGAACGGGGCGTTGAACACCGGAATGCCGCGTGCCTTGGTGGCGGCCAGGTCCACCTGGTTGGTGCCGATGCAGAAGCACCCCACCGCCATCAGCCGGTCGGCGCCTGCCAGCGCCTCGGCCGTGAGTTCCGTGCGGGAACGGATGCCGAGGATATGCACGCCGGCCAGCGCCTGCTTCAGCGCCTCGCCGTCCAGCGCCTTCGGCACCCGGGTGATGCTGGCGTAGTCGGCGGCGCCGAACAGCGCCACGGCACTGTCTGAAACACCTTCCAGCAACAGCACCTTGATGCGGTCCTTGGGCAGGGAAATCCGGTCTGACATGGGGCACCCCAAATGGAAACGGCGCGGAAGGTTGCCCCTCCGCGCCGCGTTTTTTTAGGCGTGACGCAGCGCGGTGTTACGCGCTGGCCTTCATGATCTCGTCGGCCACGTTGCGCGGCACCGGGTCGTAGTGGTGGAACTGCATCGAGAAGCTCGCGCGGCCCTTGGTCATGCCACGCAGGTTGCTGATGTAGCCGAACATTTCCTTCAGCGGCACGTGCGCACGCACGATGACGCTGGTGCCGGCCATGTCCTGGCTCTGGATCACGCCGCGGCGACGGTTGAGATCGCCCACCACGTCGCCGACGTGGTCCTGCGGGGTGGTCACTTCCACGTCCATGATCGGCTCAAGGATGACCGGGCCGGCCTTCTTCATGCCTTCGCGGAAGCAGGCCTTGCCAGCGATTTCGAAGGCCAGGGCCGACGAGTCGACGTCGTGGTACTTGCCGTCCACCAGGCTGAACTTGAAGTCCACCGTCGGGAAGCCGGCGAGCACGCCGGTGTCGGCCTGCACCTTGATGCCCTTGTCCACCGCCGGGATGTATTCCTTCGGCACCGAACCGCCGACCACGGCATTGACGAACTCGATGCCGCTGTTCCGTTCGCGCGGCTCGAAGGTGATCTTCACCTCGGCGTACTGGCCCGAACCGCCCGACTGCTTCTTGTGGGTGTAGGTTTCGGTGTGGCTCTTCGTGATCGTCTCACGATAGGCCACCTGCGGCGCGCCGATGTTGCAGTCCACGCCGTATTCGCGGCGCAGGCGGTCCACGATGATTTCCAGGTGCAGTTCGCCCATGCCGGACAGGATGACCTGGCCGGTCTCCTGGTCGGTCTTGACGCGCAGGCTGGGGTCTTCGCCCGCCAGCTTGCCCAGGCCGAGCGACATCTTTTCCACGGCGTCCTTGGTCTTCGGCTCGACCGAGATGTCGATGACCGGGACCGGGAAGGCCATGCGCTCCAGGATCACCGGATCGTCGCCGCTGGCCAGGGTGTCACCGGTGCCGGTGTCCTTCAGGCCCACGAAGGCGGCGATGTCGCCGGCGATGACTTCCTTGATTTCCTCGCGCTTGTCGGCGTGCATCTGGAACATGCGGCCGATACGCTCACGGTGACCCTTGGTGGTGTTCATCACCATGTCGCCCTGGCGCAGCGTGCCGCGATAGACGCGCACGAAGGTCAGGTTGCCGTACTTGTCGTTGATGATCTTGAACGCCAGGCCGGCGAAGGGCGCTTCCGGGTCGGCCGGGATGTTCGCCCGGTCGGCGGTCTCGTCCTGGCCTTCTTCCGGGGCAACCTTGATGCCGGGGATGTCGATCGGGCTCGGCAGGTAGTCGATCACCGCGTCCAGCAGCGGCTGCACGCCCTTGTTCTTGAAGGCGGTGCCGCACATCACCGGGCGGAATTCGCCGCTGATGGTGCCCAGCTTGATGCAGCGCTTCAGGGTGGCCACGGAAACATCGCCGTCGGCGAAGTATTCCTCCATCGCCTTCTCATCAACGCCAACCACGGCGTCGAGCAGGATCTGGCGGTATTCGGCCGCCTTGTCCTTCAGGTCGTCGGGGATCGGCGCATCGTGATAGGCGGCGCCCAGGTCGTCGCCTTCCCACAGGATGGCCTTCATCTCGACCAGGTCGACCACGCCCAGGAACTTGTCCTCGGCGCCGATCGGCAGCTGCAGGGTCACCCAGTTGATGCCCAGCTTTTCCGTCAGCGTCGCGGCGGCCTTGTAGAAATCGGCGCCGGTGCGGTCGAGCTTGTTGATGAAGATGATGCGCGGCACGTTGTAGCGGTCGGCCAGGCGCCAGTTGGTCTCGCTCTGCGGCTGCACACCGGCCACGCCTTCGATGATGAAGATGGCGCCGTCGAGCACGCGCAGGCTGCGGTTCACTTCGATGTTGAAGTCGATGTGGCCGGGGGTGTCGATGATGTTGATGCGGTGGTCGTTCCACACGGCGGTGACGGCGGCCGAGGTGATGGTGATCCCCCGCTCGCGTTCCTGCGCCATGTAGTCGGTCGTGGTGTTGCCGTCGTGCACTTCGCCGATGCGGTGCGACTTGCCGGTGTAGTAGAGAATCCGCTCGGTCGTCGTGGTCTTGCCCGCGTCGATATGCGCGGTAATGCCGATGTTACGGATCTTATCGAGCGAGGTGTGCGCCACGGTGGGCCTCCATACGCAAAAACGGGCCCGAAAGGGGAGCCACCCCGTTCCGCCCGCCCAAGTGTTCCTGGGAATCGCTGTTATCGCGGCGGACACATGCTCAATCCGCCAGGTTTTTGCAAGCGCCAAGGCGGCGCCGGCATTGCAGGCGTCGCAGGGCTGCTAGTCGGCACTGATGCCAAGGCGCCGAACCAGGTCACCGTAACGCGTGGATTCCGCCGCTGTCCAGGCCAGCAGCCCCGCCGGGTCGCTGGCCACCGGCTCGGTCCCCAGCTCCAGCAGGCGGGCCCGCAGGGCCGGGGCCAGCAGCACCGCCCGCATCTCGGCGGCCAGCCGGTCGCGGATGGCATCCGGCAGGCCGCGGGGGGCCACCAGGGCGTGCCAGCTCGGCACCTCCACCCCGGCCACCCCGGCCTCGGCCATGGTCGGCACCTCCGGCAGGCTGGGCCAGCGCTTGCCATAGGCCACCGCCAGCGGGCGGATGCCGCCGCCCTGCAACCCCGCCGCCAGCGCCGGCAGGTTGCCGATGGTGAAGTCCAGCCGGCCGGCCATCAGGTCCACCTGCACCGCGGCGCTGCCGCCGCGGTAGGGCACGTGTTCCAATTCCAGCCCGGCGCGAATGCCGAACAGCGAGGACGCCATGTGGTCCGAGGTGCCGGTGCCCGGGCTGCCGAAGGTCAGCCGGCCGCCGCGCTTGCCGCGCGCCACCAGCTCCGCCACCGACTTCACCGGGCTGTCCTTGGCCACGGCCATGATGTTCACCGCGTTCCACAGGTGGGAGATCGGGGTGAAGTCGCGGTCCGGGTCATACGGCAGCCGGGCATACAGGTGGCGATTGACCGACTGGGTGCCGATGGTGCCGAGGAACAGGCCATAGCCGTCGGGCGCCATGCGGCTGGCGGCCTCGGCCGCGATGCTGCCGGCGGCACCGGCGCGGTTCTCGCAGATGATGGCCTGGCCCAGCCGCTGGCCCAGCGGCTCGGCGGTCAGCCGGCCCAGCACATCGGCCGAGGAACCGGGGGCGAAGGGGATCAGCAGGCGGATCGACCGGCTGGGCCAAACCTCCTGCGCGCCGGCCGGCATGGCCACCAGCCCCATCCCCGCCGCCAGCATCTGCCGCCGCCGCATGGTCGTTCCTCCGCTTGTTGCGGGCAGGCTGCGGCGCCGGGCCGGGCGGGTCAACCGGCGGCTTCACCTTTCGTAACCCCATGCCCGGGCGGCCCGGGCTATGCTGGCGCCCATGGAGCCCCGCGCCCACATCGCCGCCATTCGCTTCGGCCTCGGCCCCCGCCTGGGCGAGCCGCTGCCGGCCGACCCCATCCCCTGGCTGGAGCGCCAATTGCTGGCGCCCGACCACCCGCCGCTGCCGGCCGGCAGCACCACCCCGCCCGGCACCCAGCCCGGCTTCGCCGCCTTCCGCGCCGACCGCGAGGCCCAGCGCGCCGGCGAGCCCCAGCCGCGCAACGCCGCCCGGGTCTTCCGCGCCGAGGCCATCGCCCAGGCCGAGTTGCTGGTGACCACGCCGCAGCCGTTCCGGGAGCGCCTGGTGCAGTTCTGGGCCAACCACTTCACCTGTTCGCGCCGCGCCGGCATGGTCGGGCCGATCATGGGGGCCTACCTGCGCGAAGCCATCCGGCCGCATGTCACCGGCCGATTCGAGGACATGCTGCTGGCGGTGGCCCACCACCCGGCCATGCTGGTTTACCTGGACAATGCCGGATCGGTCGGTCCCGGCAGCCCCGCCGCCCGCGGCGGCCGCGGCCTGAACGAGAACCTGGCGCGCGAAATCCTGGAACTGCACACCCTCAGCCCGGCCGCCGGCTACACCCAGGCCGATGTGACCGAGTTCGCCCGCCTCATCACCGGCTGGTCCGTCGGCCGCCCCAACCAGCCGGCTGAACCCGAGGGCCAGTTCCTGTTCCGCCCGCGCGCTCACCAGCCGGGGCCGAAGACCGTGCTGGGCCAGACCTATGGCGAAGGCGAGGCCGCCGGCGAGCAGGCGCTGCGTTGGCTGGCGGCCCACCCCGCCACCCACCGCCACCTGGCGCTGAAGCTGGCGCGCCATTTCGTCGCCGACCAGCCGCCGGAGCCGGTGCTGCGCAAGCTGGAGGCGGTGCTGCGCGACAGCGGCGGCGACCTGGCCGCCGTCGCCCGTGCCCTGGTGCGCCTGCCCGAAGCCTGGCAACCATTGTCAAAAGTGCGCTCGCCGGCCGATTTCGTGGTCGCCGCGCTGCGCGCCATCGGCGCTGGCCCGGCCAGTGGCGAGCCGGCGCTGGCCGCGATGAACCAGCTGGGCCAACCGATGTGGGCCGCGCCGGGACCGAATGGCTGGGCCGATGTCGCCGCCGAATGGGCCGCGCCGGAAGCCCTGCTGCGTCGGGTGGACTTCTGCTGGACCCTGGCCGGGCGCGCGGCAGC
>CANBXZ010000179.1 GCA_947373495.1 Acetobacteraceae bacterium | reverse complement strand
GCCGCGTTCTGACCTCTGTGATTTCCTGGAGCATCCCATGACCGACGACACCGCCTACGCGCCCCCCAAGGTGTGGGCCTGGAACAAGGCCAACGGCGGCCGTTTCGCCAACATCAACCGGCCCGTCGCCGGCGCCACGCATGACAAGGAGCTGCCGGTCGGCAAGCACCCGCTACAGCTCTATTCGCTGGCCACGCCCAATGGGCAGAAGGTCACCATCATGCTGGAGGAGCTGCTGGCCCTGGGCCATGCCGGCGCCGAATACGACGCCTGGCTCATCAAGATCGGCCAGGGCGACCAGTTCGGCAGCGGCTTCGTCGCGGCCAACCCGAACTCCAAGATCCCGGCGCTAGTGGACCGCAGCGGCCCCACCCCGGTGCGGGTGTTCGAAAGCGGCGCCATCCTGGTGCACCTGGCGGAAAAGTTCGGCGCCTTCCTGCCCACCGCAAGCGCGGCGCGGGCGGAATGCCTTTCCTGGCTGTTCTGGCAGATGGGCAGCGCGCCCTACCTGGGCGGCGGCTTCGGCCATTTCTACGCCTATGCCCCGTTCAAGATGGAATACCCCATCAACCGCTTCGCCATGGAGACCAAGCGGCAGTTGGACGTGCTGGACCGCCGCCTGGCGGAAAGCCCCTATCTGGCCGGCACCGACTACACCATCGCCGACATGGCCGTGTGGCCCTGGTATGGCGGCCTGGTGAAGGGGCTGCTGTACGGCGCCGCCGAGTTCCTCGCCGTGCATGAATACCAGCACGTGCTGCGCTGGGCGGATGCCATCGGCCAGCGTCCGGCGGTGCAGCGCGGCCGCATCGTCAACCGGATGGTGGGCGAACCCTCCAGCCAGTTGCACGAACGGCACGACGCCAGCGACTTCGAGACGAAGACCCAGGACAAGATCGCCCCCGGCGGCTGAAGCCGCGGGCGGCCCCGGGTTCAGCGGTTCAGGGGAATGTCCACGTCCAGCAGCGGCGCGTGCTGCTGGGCGCCGTACACGTCGGTGTCGCCGAAGTCACCGGCCGGCACCAGCCGCGGCAGCGTGGCCTTGAACGCCAGCGCGGTATCGTAGGGGGTGAACAGCACATCCGCCTCGGCCACGTTGTACAGCCGGGCGAACAGCGCGGCGTTCAGCACGCCGGTTGCCTTCACCTGGCGGTACCGCGCCGCATCCTCGAACAGCACATCGATGGTGAGCATGAACGGCCCGGCGTTCTTGCTCTTGATGATCTGGGCAATGTCCCGCAGCAGCGCCATGGTCAGACCCTCTCGTGTTCGATGGGAAACATCTCGCACGGGTTGTCCGGCGCCACGGTATGGAACACGCTGAAGCGGTACAGCGCGCCGAGTTCGATGTCGGAAGGCGAGAACGGGAAGGCCATGTTGCCTTCCTTGCACAGCCGGCCTTCGAAATCCGCGTGCAGCAGGCTGGTGCGCGCCATGGCCAGCACGGCATTGGCGATGTCCTGGGTTTCCGCCAGCACCTCCACCACGAAGCCGAGTTCATGCGGCGGCGCGCCGCGGAACAGCTCCCGTTCGCCCATCACCGCGTCGCGGCCGATGGTGCGGATGGACATGCGCCAGGTCTCCACCGGCACGCCGAAGGCCGCGGCCTTGGCCTGCACCTTGGCGCGATGCGTCGCCAGGTATTCCTCCACCTGGGAAATCAGCACCGGGTCGCGGGTGCAGCAGATGGTGATGGCGCGGTAGCCGGCCAACTCCACGCCTTCCAGCTTCACGGTGTAGGTTTCCGCCGGAATCCAGCGCATGCCGCTGACGCGCACCATGCGGTCGGTCACCGCCTCGAACAGCACGTCCGAGGTATCCAGCAGCCCGCCCGGTTCCACATGGTGGATCGGGCTGCTGTTCTCGTGCAGCGAGAAGTTCGCCACCGAAAGCGGCGTGCAGCGGCGAATGGGGTTCGGCGGCTCGCACACCAGGTGGTCGCCCTGGATGGTCACCAGCAGGCAATCCGGCTCCTTCGGCGTCGTCGGCTCGGCGCCGCATTCCAGCATCTTGCCGGCGTACCAGCTGGGCGCGGGCGCCATGCCGGCGCGAATGGCCGGGGCCGCCCATTGCGCCGGGTCGCTGCTGCGCCCGGCCAGGATCACCTGCGCCCCTTCGTCCAGCGCGCGGGCGATCGGCTCCGGGCCCATCATGCCGACGATGCGCGTGGCACGGTCGATGATGCCGGCATCCAGCGCCGGCTGCTTCGCCAGCGCGCGGGTGCGGCCTTCGGCCACGCGGCGCTTCAACAGGTCGCGGTCCACTTCGGAATGGATCAGCGCCATGCGGAAGCTGAGCTTTTCCTCCCGCGCAATCTCCCGCACCAGGGCGGCGGTGTCCTGCAGATGCGGCTCACCGCCAGCACCGCCACAGGTGCCGATGATGCAGGGAATGCGCGCGGCCATGGCGGCCAGCAGCATCAGCCGCAGGTCGCGCTTGATGGAAAGCCGCGAGCAGAACGCCTTGCCGGCGCCGAGGTAGTACGGCCCCGGGTCGGTGCTGCCGCCGTCGCAGCCGATGATCTGCGGGTTGCGCGCCATGCCGATGCGCAGCGATTCCTCGGCGAAGCCATAGCCGAGGATGCCGCTGGTGGAGAGCATGGTGTAGCCGGATGCGGCGCTCATGGCTTGGGCAACAGGCCGGCGCGGGCCGCACTGGCCCAGACTTCCTCTTCGCGTCGCAACGTCACGGCCAAGGCCTCCAGGTCCATCGGTGCGGGGTCTATCGCCAGGCTGCGGAAGCGCGCCTGCATCACCGGCAACGCGCTGATCTCACGCATCGCCAGGTTGAGCTTCTGCGCAATCTCCGGCGGCAGGTTGGCCGGGGCATACAGGCCGAACCAACCGTCGAACTCCACACCCGCAACGCCGGCTTCGCGCAGCGTCGGCACGTCCGGCAAGGTGGTGGAGCGTTGCGGCGAGCTGACCGCGATGACCCGCACCTTGCCACCGGGCAGCAGGCCCATGGCGGTGGCCGGGCTGCCCCAGGCCAGCTTCAGGTGCCCACCGGTCAGGTCCCCCAGATAGGCGCCGCTGCCGCGATACGGCACCTCGGTCAGTTGCAGCCCGGCGGCCTGGGCGAAGCGGTTGGCGGTGTAGGAGGATTGCGCGTCGGACGTTGCCTGCGCCAGTTCGCCGGGGTGCGCCCGGGCGTAGGCGATCAGTTCCTGCACCGTGCCGAAGGGCGCGCTGGTATTGGCCATCAGCACCAGCGGGTAGCGCGCCATCAGGCCGAGGGCGGTGAAGTCGGTTGCCGGGTCGAAGGGCAGCGGGCTCACCATCTGCCGGTTCATCACATGGGTGCTGGTCACGGCCAGCAGCGTGTAGCCATCCGCAGGGGCGCGGGAGACGCCCTCGGTGCCCACGACGCCATTGGCGCCGGGGCGGTTTTCCACCACGAAGCTCTGGCCGAAGCGCAGCGAGAACTGCTCGGCGAAGGCGCGGGTGGTGATGTCGGTGCCACCGCCGGGGGCATAGGCCACGACGATCTTCACCGGGCGATTGGGCCAGGCGGATTGCGCCCGCAGCGCCGGCGCGAACAATGCCGGGGCGAACAGCGCGAGGGGCAGTGCGGCCAGGCCGCGACGAGGAATGTTGGTCATCTCAGCGGGCCTGCTTCCATTCACCGATGGCCGGCCGTTCCAGGCCGAGATTCTCGCGCAGCGTGCTGCCGGCGTAGTCCTGGTGGTACAGGCCGCGACGCTGCATTTCCGGCACCACCAGCCGGGTGAAATCCTCGAACGAGCCGGGGTTCTGCGAGGCCACCAGCACGAAGCCGTCGCAGGCGCGACCGTCGAACCAGACCTGCATCTGGTCCACCACCTGCTTCGGCGTGCCGGTGAAGTTGGGGAACTCCTTGGTGGTGCCGCGGCCGGAGAAGGTGACGAAGTCGCGCACGGTCGGGTTGGCCTTGCCGCTCAACTGCACGATGCGGTCCTTGAAGCCACCCCAGGACAGGTTTTCCAGCTCCTGGTCGGTGAACGGTGCGTCCATGTCCTTGCTGCCGAAGTCGAAGTTCAGCGCCTCGGAAAGCAGCACCAGGCCATCGGTGGGGTTGGCCAGCGCCTGGGTGTAGGCGCGCTTTTCCTCGGCCAACGCCTCGGTTTCCGCCACGTTGACGTAGCAGGCCGGCGCCACCACCACCTTGTCCGGGTCGCGCCCGGCGGCCGTCACCGCGGCCTTCAACTCGGCGTATTGCTTCTGCCCGGCGGCCAGGTTGGGATAGACGACGAATATCAGCTCACCCCAGCGCCCGGCGAAGCGACGGCCACGGCCGCTCTGCCCGGCCTGGATCAGCACCGGGTGGCCCTGGGCGCTGCGCGGCACCGGCAGCGGGCCGTGGCTGCGGAAGAACTTGCCCTCGTATTTCAGCGCGCGAACCTTGTCGCCATCGGCGAAGCGGCCTGTCGCCTTGTCCATGATGATGGCGTCGTCATCCCAGCTGTCCCAATGGCCGAGCACCGTTTCCATGAACTCGTCCGCGCGGTCGTAGCGCAGGTCGTGCTCCAGGTGTTCGCTGCGGCCGAAATTGGCGGCCTCGCTGTCGTTCAGCGAGGTGACGACATTCCACGCCGCGCGCCCGCGCGACATCAGGTCCAGCGTGCCGAACAGCCGGGCGACATGGAACGGTTCATGATAGGTGGTGGAATAGGTGCCACCGAGGCCAAGGCGCGAGGTGACGGTGGACATCACCGCCAGGATCGTCGCCGGGTCCATCTTCACCACGCGAATGCCATTCTCCACCGCGGCGCGATGGTCGCGCTGGTAGATGTCCGGCATGGCCAGGCGGTCGTCGAAGAAGGCCAGGTGGAACTTGCCTTCCTCCAGCACGCGGGCGGTGCGGGTGAAGTAGTCCGGGCCCAGGAAGTCGGTTGCCGCCGCGGGGTGGCGCCACGAACCCGGGGCGATGGAACAATTCTGGGCTTGCAGGAAGCCCACCATCTTTATCTGTCGCACGGCTTTCTCTCCCTGTTCTTGTTTTTCAAAGCGCGCCGCTGCGGCGCAACGCGGCAATGTCGGTCAGCGCCATGCCGAGCCATTCGCCCAGCACCGCATCGGTGTCGGCGCCGCGGGCACGGCCGGCATGGCGCAGCGTGGCGGGGGTTTCGGTCAGCCGCGGCACCGGGGCGGGCAACACCAACTCGCCGGCGCGCTCGTCCATCAGCTTGATGAGGTTGCCACGGGCGGCGATGTGCTCGTCGGCGAAGATGTCGGCGATGCTGTTGATCGGACCCCACGGCACCTCGCCGGCATCGCAGGCCACGCCGAGTTCGGCCATGGTCATGCTGCCGGCCCAGGCGGCGACCAGGCCGTTCACCTCGGCGCGGCCGGCAATGCGTTGTGCCGTGGTGGCGAAGCGGTCCTTCGCCGTCAGTTCCGGCTTGCCCATGGCTTCGGCCAATCTGGCAAAGATCTTGTCGCTGGTGCAGGCGATGGCAACCCAGCGGCCTTCGCTGGTTTGCCAATGGCCATGCGGCACCACGGTGGGCACATCGGCGCCCATGCGCTCGCGTACCGTGCCGTTGCGCGCATAGGCCGGCGCGGTTTCATCCAGCAGGCGGAAGATGCTTTCGTACAGGCCGATATCCACGTCCTGCCCCTGGCCGGTGCGTTCGGCCACGCGCAGCGCCATCAGCACGCCCACCGCGCCCCAGATGCCGGAAAGATAATCCGCCAGGGAGGTGGAACCCGGCACCACCGGCGGTCCATCGGCCTCGCCGGCCAGGTAGGAAAGCCCGCCGAAGCCATGCGCCACGCGGGCGAAGCCAGGCAGCCCGCGCTTCGGCCCGGTCTGGCCATAGGCACTGACCCGCAGCACCACCAGGCGCGGGTTGATCTCGCGCAGCTTGTCGGGGGCAAGGCCCCATTTTTCCAGCGTGCCGGGGCGGAAGTTTTCCAGCAGCACGTCGCTCTGCGCGATCAAGCGGCGGAACACCTCGGCGCCTTCGCTGTGGCGCAGGTCCAGCGTCATGCACTGCTTGTTGCGGGCCTCACTGAGCCAGGCCAGCGTGTCGCCGCATTCCGTCTGCGTGCCGAAGGCGCGCATCGGGTCACCCAGCTTCGGATGCTCGATCTTCAGCACCGTAGCGCCGAAATCCGCCAGGATGGTGCCGGCGAAGGGGGCGGCGAGGAAGGTGGCGACATCCAGCACCTTCACGCCCGCCATGGGTTGCGGCTTGCTCATTCGGAAACACCTGCCTGCCTGAGAATGTCCTGCGCCATGCGCGCATGCACCGCGTCCACCATCACCCCGCCCTCACCCACCGCGCCGGCCCCGGCGGCGGTGGATCTGGCCAGCAGCGCCAACACCTGACGCGCCCATTCAAGACGGGCCGGGCTGGGGGAGAACACGCCGTTGATCGGCGCCACCTGGTCCGGGTGGATGGCCCACTTGCCTTCGTAGCCCAGCGCACGAGAGCGCGTGGCGGAGGCGCGCAGCCCGGCGATGTCGCGGTAGTCCGCATACACCGCGTCGATCGGCCGCACGCCCGCGGCGCGGCAGGCATTGGCGATGCGCGCCAGCGCGTAGTGCCACTGGTCGTTGCCGTGCGGCACCGGGCTGGCCGGCATGGCGTAGTCCGGATTGGGCAGGCCCACCACGCTGTCGGGCGTGCGCATTTCCGCCATGTAGTCGCCCAGGCCGAAGATCACGCTTTCCAGCCGCGGATGCGCGCCCGCGATCTCCTCCACCCGGCCGACGCCCTTCGGCGTTTCCACCAGCGCCGCGATGCCGATGCGCCGGCCGCCACCGCGCGCCGCCTCCACGCCATCCAGCAGCGCGGCGACGAAGCGGATGTCGAAGGCCTCGCCGGATTTCGGCAGCACGATGCGGTCCAGCCGTGGGCAGGCGCTGGCCACCTCCACGATGTCGCGGTGGCACCAGGGCGTGCCGATGCCATTCACCCGCACGGAGACGATCTTGTTGCCCCAGTCCACGCCGTTCAGCGCGCCGATGGCGGCTTCACGCGCCGCGTCCTTGCGGTCCTCGGCCACGCCATCCTCCAGGTCCAGCACCACCGCATCGGCCGGGCCGGCGGCGGCCTTGGCGAAGAAGCGATGCGAGGAGGCCGGCACCGAAAGCTCGCTGCGCTGCGGCAGGGCGCGGCGATGATCCTCGACTGTTGGCTGTTGTGCTGTCACGATCCGTGTCTCGCCATGTCCGTCAATCTCAAGCTGCTCAACGCCTTCCTGCTGATCGCCGAGCACGGCAGCTTCCGCCATGCGGCGGAACTGTCGCGCCGGTCGCAATCGGCGCTGTCGCTGCAGTTGCGGGAGTTGGAAAGCCAGCTCGGCGCGTCGCTGTTCCACCGCACCACGCGCAGCGTCAGCCTGACGCGGGAGGGCGAGGCGCTGCTGCCGCATGCGCGGCGCGCCATGGCGGAAATGGAAGCCGGGCTGCGCCGGGTGCAGGCCGCGGCCAGCATGCAGGGCGGCCGGCTTGCGCTGGGCTGCCCGCCGCATGTGGCCGAGGCGGTGCTGCCGCCGGTGCTGGCGGCCTTCAGCCAGTCGCATCCCGGCGTGGCGCTGCGCCTGCATGACATGCTGCAGGCCGAGGTGCTGGAAGCCATTCGCCGCCAGGAACTGGACTTCGGCATCGGCCCGCGCCCGGCCAACGCGCCCAGCCTGACCTTCACCCCCTTGCTGGAGGAAGCCATCCTGGCGCTGGCCCCGCCGCGCCTGGTGCCGCGTGGCGCACAGAGCATATCGCTCTCCGCCCTGGGCGCGCTGCCGATCATCATCACATCCGGCACCAACAGCATGCGCGAAATGGTGGAGGAAGCGGCCGCCAGCATCGGCGTTTCGCTGGATGTGCGGTGCGAGGTGCAGATGCCGGGCACCGCCATCGCCCTGGCGGCGGAGGGGCTGGGCGTTGCCATCATTCCGCAGTTGGCCCTGCCGAAGCGGCGCCTGGCCGGGCTGCGGCTGCTGCGCATCACCGACCCGCCCCTGCTGCGGGAGGTGGGGATCGTACAACTGCGGGGCAGCCGGCCAGCGCCTGGGGTGGCCGCCTTCCTGGCATTGCTGCGGGAACGGCTCGCAGCCCAACCGCTGCCAGCCAAGGCCGGTTTCCGTTCATGACATGTCCATCCCCGGCCGCACCACCGACGACCTTGGGAGGAGCGAAGCGCTTCCGGCCGCCCAACCACAAGCGAGTTTCACCCAAGGATTGATCGCGCTTTCTCATCACCGGCCGGCCAGGGGCCGGTTGCGCCCGGCGGCAGGCACCGCTAGCCTTTGCCAACCGATCGGTCGGTCGGCTTGGTGCCCAGGCCGGCCCCACAAAAGGAAACGCCATCATGTCCGACGACGTCGTAACGCTTGAGGTGAAGGACTACGTGGCGGTTGCCACGCTCAATCGCCCGCCGGTGAATGCGGTGAACTGGGCGATGCGCGACCGGCTGATCGAGATCATGGACCAGGCCAGCGACCGCGA
>CANBXZ010000178.1 GCA_947373495.1 Acetobacteraceae bacterium | reverse complement strand
GCTTCCTGGCAGCCGACCGGCAGCGGGTGGAAGCCGCGGTGCAGCGCATCGGCCGGGTGGAGTAGGGCCAGGGCCTGATCGCCTGGGGTGGCATCCCCGCAAGGCGTGAAGCACGTGCTGAGACAACAAGCGGGCGCCTGGCCGGCGCTCCATTCAGCGCCGATCAGGGCCAGGCTTCAATCCGCGCGGGCCAGGGCCTCGGGGTCGATCTCGAAGCCCAGGCCCGGGCCCTTCGGAATGGTGATGAAGCCGTCCACCGGCACCAGCTGCGGATAGGGCGGCAGCGCCAGGTCGGCGAAATACACCTCCAGCGGTTCCTCGGCCTGCGCCGCCGCCAGGTAGTGCAGCGTGGCCAGCAGGCCGGGGCCGAAATACGGGCTGTGCGGCACGCAGCGCAGCCCATGCTTCACCGCCAGCGCGCCCACCGCCGCCAGCGCCGAGACGCCACCCACCTTGGTGACGCTGGGCTGCATCACGTCCACCGAACCGGCCGCGGCCATGGCTTCGAACTCCGCCACGCCGCCCAGGTTCTCGCCGGCCGCGATGCCAACGCCGCCGGCGCGCCGCACCTCGGCGATCGGGCCGGGCGCTTCCGGCGGCCAGATCGGCTCCTCCACCCACCAGATATTCTTCCCCTGCACCGCCTGGCAGAACGCCACCGCCTGCGGCACCGTGTCGTGGAAGCAGTTGATGTCCAGCATCAGCGGCACCGTAGCCGGGGCGTTGTCGCGGGCGGCCTGGATGCAGTCCAGCCGGGTCTCGTGCAGCTTGATGTGGCGGTAGCCGCGGCTGATGGCGTCAGCGGTGTTGCGCGCCACTGCCGACGGCTCGCCATAGCGCAGCAGGCTGGCATAGGCCGGCACGCGGTTCCGCTTCGCCCCGCCCAGCAACGCATGCAGCGGCTTGCCGGCGGCCTTGCCGGCAATGTCCCACAGCGCGATGTCGAGGCCGGAGAGCGCGAAGGTCACCGCGCCGTTGCGGCCGAAATTGTGGAAGCGCCGCGCCAGCGCCTGCATGGTGCCGGCGATGTCGGCCGCGTCCATGCCCAGCGCCACCGGCGCCACCAGCTTGTCCATGGCGTGGCGGGTGGTTTCGGAGAGGGTGAAGCCGAAGCCCTCGCCCCAGCCGACGATGCCGGTGTCGGTTTCCACGCGAATCGCCAGCGTATCCATGCCGCGCAGGTGCAGGTTGCCGCCCACGCCGCCCTCGGCGCCATAGGTGAAGCTGGAACGCAGCATATGCGTGGTGATGCGGGCGATCTTCATGCGGTTCCCTCCGGAGGCGGTTGCCGCGATACTCGGCGCAATCGCTTCACGGAGGAAGCCCATGCTCGGCCGTTTCATCCCCGCGCTCCTGGCGTTGCTGGCCGCCTGGCCGGCCCTGGCGCAGGACGCCTTCCCCAACCGCCCGGTGCGGCTCATCGTGCCCTTCGCCACCGGCGGCCCCAGCGATATCCTGGCCCGGCTGATGACGCCGCGCATGAGCCAGTTGCTCGGCCAGCCGGTGGTGGTGGAAGCCCGCCCCGGCGCCGGCGGCGTCACCGGCGTGGACGTGATGGTGAAGGCCCCGGCGGATGGCTACACCATCGCGCTGGGCTCGGCCGGCGGGCTGGTGATCTCGCCCGGCCTCGACCGCAACATGCCCTACGACACGCTGCGCGACCTGGCCCCGTTGAGCCTGGCCGCGGTGGTGCCGGAGCCGGTGGTGGTGGGCGCCGCCACGCCGTTCCACAGCATGCAGGAATTGCTGGCCGCGGCGCGCGCCCGGCCGGGGCAGTTGAACTACGCCTCCACCGGTACCGGCAGCATGCCGCACCTGGCTGGCGAATGGATCAAGGCGGTGGCCGGGGTGAACATCACCCATGTGCCCTATCGCGGCGGGGCGCCGCTGGCCACCGCGCTGCTGACCGGCGAAGTGCAGATCGGCCTGGCCGACCTGCCGATATTGCTGCCGCACCTGCGCGCCGGCTCCATCCGTGCCCTGGCCATCGGCCACGCCACGCGGGTGCCCTGGCTGCCCGAGGTGCCGACCATGGCCGAAGTGGGCCTGGCCGAGGTCAACACCGACAATTGGCACGGGCTGGTGGCGCGGGCCGGCACGCCGGAAGCCATCCTGGCACGGCTGGCGGAAGCCGCCGTCACCGCCATCAAGGACCCGGCGGTGGCGCGGCTGATGTACGACCAGGGCGCCCTGCCCGGCGGCAATAGCCGGGCCGAGTTCGCCACCTTCATCCGCGCCGAGTTGGAACGCTGGGGCGGCGTGATCCGCCGCGCCAACATCAAGGTGGACTGAAGCCGCCCCTGGGGTGGCGGCCGGCGCGTCAGGCCACGCGGTCCGGCCCCAGCGGGCGCAGCCGCACCCCGGGGCGCAACCTGGTGTAGGGGTACAGCGCCGGGTCGGCGCCGTAGTAGCCCGGCGCCAGCACCACGATCACCGCCGCCGCGATGGGCTGGAAATCGCCGCGGAAATGGCAGGTGGACTTCAGCGCCAGGATCTTTTCCTGCGTCGGCTCGATGCCGACGTGCCGGAACGGCGCCAGGTCCAGCGCCTGCATGCGCTTGGTGGTCACCACCACGCGCACGCCACCGGTCTCCAGCACCGCCATCGGGCCGAGATCCACCGGCCGATTGCCGGAAACGCTGCCGGTGGTGCTGAACCTGCCATCGCCCAGCGTCACCACGCGGAAGGTTGCTTCCAGCGGCGTCACCGGGGCCGGGCCGGTACGGCCACCCAGCGCGAGGGTCAGGCTGGCGCCCTCGCCCGCCGCATGGGCGGCCTGCGCGGCATCGGCGTCACACAGGAAGCCCAGCACCGCGCCTGCCGCCCCGGCCGCCACCAGCGCCTTCAGCAGGTCCGTGGTGTCGGCATTGCCGCCACAGCCCGGGTTGTCCTGCGTGTCAGCGATGACCACCGGCCTGCTGGCGGTGCGGGCGATGGCCATGGCCTGGGCGACGCCTTCCTCCGGGCTCACCATGGCCACGGCGAAATTGGCTTCCTGCAGCACGATCTCGCGCAGCATGGCGTCGGCGGCGCGGTCGGCCTCGGCCTGGGTCCAGGCATGGGCGATGACGCTCGGCCCGCACCAGTACAGGTCGCTGGGCGGGAAGCCGGCCAGGTAGCTGAGGTTCAGCAGGCCGTCCTCGCACACCTTGCTCCGCGCCACGATCCCGGCGCTGGGTTCCACCAGCGTGCACTGGTCGTTCAGCGGAATGAGGAACGGCGTCTTGCGCAGCGCCCGGCCAGCCGGGCGGCCGCGTTCCAGCACCGCCGCCATGGCGCGGGAAGCACGTTCCCCGGTTTCCGGCCGGTCGACATGCGGGTAGGTCAGGTAGGCAACCAACGCATCGGTATGCGCCACCATCGCCGGCGTGACGTTGGAATGGTAGTCCAGGCTGATGACCACCGGGATGCTCTCGCCCACCACGGCGCGCACCCGGCGCAGCAACTCGCCCTCGCCATCCTCGAATGGCGCGCTGACCATGGCGCCGTGCAGGTCCAGGTAAACCGCATCCACCGGCATCGCCTCGCTCAGCCGGCCGATGAGTTCGCCGGTGATGCGTTCATAGGCATCCGCCGTCACCAGGCCGCCGGCGCCACCGCTGGTCCACAGCAGCGGCACCAGTTCGTGCTGCGCTTCCATGGCGCGCATGAAGCCACCCAGGGCGAAGCTGGAACCGCGCAGCCAGGTGAACACATCGGCGCCGCGCACCAGCGGCGGGCGGTCGCGGTGGGTGTTGAAATAGGCGTAGTCGGTATCCGGCTTCACGAAGCAGTTCGTCTCGTGATGGAAGCCGCCAACGGCGATCCGGGCCATGCGCGCCCTCCCCTTGCCTGTTCGCCGGCCAGCATGCCAGCGTGGCGCCAAAGCACAAGGAACCCGCCGCATGCTGCACAATCCGCCCATGCTCACGCTGCACCGCGGCCACAAGCGCCCGTCGCGCGCCATCATCGAAGCCTTCCGCAACGCCCAGACCGGGCATGTGTGCGACGCCATGGATGGCCGCGGCGCGGTGGACTGGCGGATCAAGCCACTGGACCCGGACAACGCGGTGTTCTGCGGCCCGGCCATCACCGCCCACGCCTACCCGGCCGACACGGTGGGCATGTTCGGCGCGCTGCATGAAGCCGAGGCCGGCGACGTGATCCTGGTGAGCTGCGACGGCTATACCGGGACCGCCGTGCTGGGCGACCTGGCGGCGGGCATGATGAAGAACAAGGGCGTCGTCGGCTTCGTCACCGACGGCCTGGCACGGGACAAGGCGGGCATTCTCGCCTCTCGCCTGCCGGTGTTCGCCATGGGGGTTTCGCCCAACAGCCCGGCGCGCAACGGCCCCGGCGTGGTTGGCCTGCCCATCGTGCTGGGCGGCGTGCATGTGCGCCCCGGCGACATCGTGGTGGGCGACGCCGACAGCGTGGTGGTGGTGCCGCAGGAACGCGCCGAGGACGTGCTGGCCGCCCTGGCCGAGGTGCGCGCGGCCGAGGTGATTGCCGAGCAGAGCGTGCGCGACGGCGCCACGATGACCAAGGGCATGCTGCCCATCATCGCCGCGGCGCGGATCGTGCTGGGCGGCGCCGCATGAGCCGCCCGCCGCTGCCGCCCTTCACCGCCGCGACCGCGGCGCAGAAGGCACGCATGGCGGAGGATGCCTGGAACGGCCGCGACCCGGCCCGCGTGGCCCTGGCCTATACGGCGGAGAGCCGCTGGCGCAACCGCGCGGAGTTCCTGCAAGGCCGCCCGGCGATCGAAGCGTTCCTGGCGCGCAAATGGGCGCGGGAGCTGGACTATCGGCTGATCAAGGAAGTCTGGGCCTTCGAGGCGAACCGCATCGCCGTGCGCTTCGCCTATGAATGGCACGACGACAGCGGCCAGTGGTTCCGCAGCTACGGCAATGAGAACTGGCAGTTCGACGAGCACGGGCTGATGGCGGAACGCCACGCCAGCATCAACGACCTGCCGATTACCGAGGCCGAGCGCAAATTCCACTGGCCCGCCGGCCGCCGGCCGGATGACCACCCGGGGCTGAGCGCGCTGGGCCTGTAGGGCGCTGGGCCTGCAGGGCGCCGCCGGCATCGGTGCGGGCGCGGGCGGAACACGGGCCCCGATTGCCGGCACGGCGCCAATCGGGCAGGCTGCCGGCATGACCCTGAGCTTCAACAACCCCCCGGGCGTTCACGCCCCCGCCCCCTCCTATCACCACGCCGCCGTGGTGACCGGCCCCGGCCGCCGCCTGGTGACCGCCGGGCAGATCGGCATCCGGCCGGATGGCAGCACCGCGCCGGATGGCCCGGCGCAGATCGAACAGGCGCTGGCCAACATCATGGCGATTTTGGCCGGCAACGGCATGGGCCCGGCCAACATCGTGAAGATGACGGTGTTCCTGACCGACGCCGCGCTGATCCCGGCGCTGCGCGAGAAGCGCACCGCGGCCATGCAGGGCCATGCCCCGGCCAGCACGCTGCTGATCGTCGCCGGGCTGGCGGCGCCGGAGTTCAAGGTGGAGATCGAGGTCGAGGCTTTCGCAGCCGCCTGAGCCGCGCGGCGCGCCCCGGGGTGGAACCCGGGGCGGCCCTTCAGGGCTTCACACCCACTGCACCACGTTGTCGCTGCCGATGATGTGGCGGCCGACCATTTCCAGGTGCGCGTTCATGCCCTGCAGATGCTGGCTCACGCTCATCGCGTCGCGGAAGCGGCGTTCAAACGGGGCGCTGTTCAGGATGGCGGTGGTGCCGGCGGCGCGATAGCAGGCATAGGCCACGTCGGCCGCTTCCTGCATCGCATGGGTCGTGGCCAGCCGCAGCCGCATCCGCAGGTCCACGTCCAGCCGGCCTTCCGCCGCCGCTTCATGCGCCTGGCAGATCGCCTCATGCACGAAGGCGCGGGCACCGCTCAGCTTGGCGTCGAGCTGGGCGATTTCCTTCTGCACCGCGTGGTTGTTGGCCATGGAGGTGATGGCGGCGCGGGACTGCTTGCCGCGCGCCAACTGGGCGTAGGTGTCCAGCATGCGCCGGCCGATGCCGAGCGACACGCCGCAGAAGCCGCTGGCATAGAGCAGGTTGGAGATGATGACGTAGAGCGGCCCCTGCTCCCGCCGTTCCTCCATGGCGTCGCGGCAGGGGGCGTGTTCATCGGGGATGAACAGGTCCTCCACGCTGTAGGTGTCGCTGCCGGTGCCGCGCAGGCCCAGCACCGCCCAGTCGTCCACCACCGTGGCCTTCGACTTCAGGAACAGGAAGGTGCGGATGTCCGGCTTGCCGTAGCGGAGATGCGGCGTGCCATCCGGGTTCTGCACCGCCGAATGCGCGCCCACCCAGGTGGTGTGGCGGCTGCCGCTGCCATAGCCCCAGGTGCCGGTCAGCCGGTAGCCGCCTTCAACCCGAATGGCCTTGCTGCCGCTGTACTGCGCGCCCCAGGCCAGGCCCTGGTGCGGGCCGTTGAAGATGGCGGCGGCGGCGTCGTGGTCCATGGCCGCGGCGGCGGTGGCGGCCGAGACGTTGGACTGGTTGTAGAACCAGCCGACGCTGGCATCGGCATAGCCAATGGTCTCGGCGGCCTTGCAATGGTCCAGCAGGTGGGCCTCCTGGCCGCCCAGGCTCTTCGGCAGCAGCACCCGCAGCAGGTCCTGCTGGATCAGCGCCTCCACCACCTCGGGCGTCACCTCCCGCCGGCGATCCATCTCCGGGCCGTGCTCATCCAGCAGCGGGCGCAGCAGGCGGGCGCGGTCGGGCGCGCTGAGGTTCAGGGCAGGCTGGACCTGGGCGTCCATGGTTGTTTCCTCGGCTATTTGGTCAGGTGACTAATATTGTGGGGTGGCGGCGCCCGGCGTCAACCGCTTCCCGAGATCGGGCGGTTCCCAAGCATGGGGCCGCGGGTGATAGTGCCAGGGAATGCTCTGGAGGAACGGCTCATGGCGGCAAGCCTGGTTATTCGTGGCGGCACGGTGGTGGACGGCAGCGGCGGCGTGCCCTTCCTGGCCGATGTGGCGGTGCAGGATGGCCGCATCCTGGCCGTGGGCCCCAACCTGCCCAAGGGCGAGGCCGAGATCGACGCCACCGGCCTGCTGGTAACCCCGGGCTTCGTCGATGTGCACACCCATTACGACGCCCAGGCCACCTGGAGCAGCCGGCTGGACAGTTCCACCCTGAACGGCGTGACCACGGTGTTGATCGGCAATTGCGGCGTCGGCTTCGCCCCCTGCGAGCCGCGCAACCGCGACGCCCTGGTGGAACTGATGGAAGGCGTGGAGGACCTGCCCGAGGTGGTGCTGACCGAGGGCCTGCCGTGGAACTGGACCGACTTCCCCAGCTACCTGAACAGCCTGGCCGCCCGGCGGTATGACTGCGACATCGTCACCCAGGTGACCCACGCCGCGCTGCGCCTGCACGTGATGGGCGACCGCGCCGTGGCCCATGGCGACAGCACGCCGGCAGACCGCGCCGAGATGGCCCGGCTGGCGGCCGAGGGCATCAAGGCCGGCGCCATCGGCTTTTCCACCAGCCGCGCCATGTTCCACCGCACCCTGGCCGGGGTGCACACCCCGACCTATGGCGCGCCGGAAGCCGAGTTGAGCGAGATCGGCGCCGCGGTCGGCGCGGCCGGCGCCGCCTGGTTGCAGGTGATCAGCGATTTCGACGACCCGGATGCCGAGTTCGCCATGCTGCAACGCGTGGCCACCGCCGCCGGCACGCCGCTGACCTTCAGCCTGTTGCAGCGGGAAAGCCGGCCCTGGCTGTGGAAGGCCATGCTGGACCATGTCGAGCAGGCCCGCGCCCAGGGCGTGACCATGATGGGCCAGGTGATGGGCCGCCCGGTGGGGCTGATGTTCGGCTGGGAACTCAGCCAGCACCCCTTCGTCACCCGCCCCTCCTACGTGGAGGTCGCCGGGCTGCCGCTGGCCGAGCGCCTGGCCGCGCTGCGCGACCCGGCCCGCCGCGCCCGCATCATCGCCGAGGCAACCACCGACCCGGCGCTGGCGGCGCGGCTGAACAATTGGGACCGGCTGTTCAAGCTGGGCAGCCCGCCGGAATACGAGCCCGACCCCAGCACCAGCGTCGGCGCCGTGGCGGCGCGGCTCGGCGTGGACCCGCAGGGCCTGGCCTATGACTGGATGATGGAACAGGAAGGCCGCGCCATCCTGAACCGGCCGCTCATCAACTACGCCGATGGCGACCTGGAAGCGGTGCGCGCCATGCTGGAACACCCGATGACGCTGGTGGGCCTGGGCGATGGCGGCGCCCATGTCGGCTATATCTGCGACGCTTCCTGCATGACGCATATGCTGGCGCACTGGACGCGGGACCGTTCGCGCGGGCCGAAGCTGGCGGTGGAATTCGCGGTGAAGCGCATCACCCGGGACAACGCCGCCGCCATTGGCCTGACCGATCGTGGCCTGGTGGCGCCGGGCATGAAGGCGGATCTCAACGTCATCGACTACGACCGGCTGGCGATGGAC
>CANBXZ010000177.1 GCA_947373495.1 Acetobacteraceae bacterium | reverse complement strand
GGGCAGGAGCGGGATGCCGCCACCGCCGACCGCCTGGCCGCCACCCAGGGGCCGATGGGGTGGTTGAAGGAAGCCCAGGAAGCCACCCGCGGCGGCCGGCTGGGCGAAGCGAACGAGTTGCTGGAACGCGCCGAGACCCGGCTGCTGTCCCGCGTCACCCCGGCCCCAATGGCGGACCGGCCGATGCAGGGCCCGCTGCTGCAGCACAGTGCCGCCGCCCGCGCCGCACTGACGGCACGCGACCGCGACAGCGCGATGCAGCACATTGAACTGGCCATGCAGGCCGCTGACGCCATGGCCGGCAGCGGCACCTCGACCGGGACGTTGCCGATGCAGGGCGGCAGCATGTTGCCGCAGGATGAGCAGGGCATGCTGAAGGCCCGCCCGGGCAGCGCCGTGCTGCGCGAGCGTGGCGAGGCCGGCACCAGCCTGGCCCGGGCCGACCGCCTGGGCGCCCCAACCCTGCCGCCGGGCCCGCTGCTGCGGGTGCAGAGCGGCCAGGCCCCGGCCAATTCGATGGGCGAAAGCCAGCGCGCCTCGCCCGGCCAGCCCATGCCGCGCGCCGCCAGCCCCAATGTGGCGCCGCCCGGGCGCTCCACCATGCCGGCGGTGCCGCGCACCGGGGCCAATGCACCGACGCGCGGCAATGCGGGCAACCCCACCACGGCGCCCAATGCCGCCGGCTCCAACGTGACCGGCGGCACCCCGGGCGGCGGCACCAACTGAGGCCAGGCGCCGGGCGGGCCAGTTCCGCCCGGCGGGGCGCCGCAGCCGCAGCGCCGGTGACCGCCCGGGCGACGCCCGGAATTTTCCGCGCAGGATATCGGCCGCTGGCGCCGCCGGGCCATTGCGTCCGGCGGCCAGCGGCCCGAAGCTGCGGTGGCGGGCCACGCCCTGGCCGCGCCCAGCTTCGGATTCCGGGTCATCGCCATGCTGCGCCGCCACCTTGCCCTCGCCCTGCTGCCCCTGGGCCTGGCGCCCGCTTCCCCGGCCCTGGCCCAGAAGCAGGAACAGGAAGCCGCCCTGGCCGATTCCCTGGTGTTCCAGGATGCCGCCCAATACCTGCGCGGCGCCCTGGCGGCACTGAAGGCCGGCCGCGGGGCGCAGGCCACCGAATTGCTGGAACGCGCCGAATCGCGGCTGCTGACCCGCTCCACCCCCGCCCCGGTGGCGGGCCGGCCGGTGACCCGTGGCCCGGCCGGGGACATTGCCGCCGCCCGCGCCGCCGTGGGCCAGCGGGACTTCGCCGGCGCCCAGGCGCTGACGCAAAAGGCCCTGGAATGGCTGGAACGGCGCCGGTCCAGGCGCTGAACCAGGCCCAGCCGGGGTCCGGACCAGGGGCGGAACCCCACCCGGTGCAGCCATGCGTGCAGGGCTGCGCTGAACACGCATATCCAACGCTCGCTTTTCCTGGCGACTGCAAGTATGTGTGCGCCGCACAACAAGCCGCCCGCTTGCCTCCCCGGTTCACTGGTCACCTCAGCGTGGCCGGCGTGCCGGGCGTTGCGTTTACGGGGTGGCACCAAGGATACCCCCGATGGAACTCCGTAACGTCGCCATCATCGCGCACGTCGACCATGGCAAGACCACGCTGGTGGACAACCTGTTGAAGCAGGCTGGCGCCTTCCGCGCCAACCAGCAGGTTGCCGAACGCGCCATGGACCGCAACGACCTGGAACGCGAGCGTGGCATCACCATTCTCGCCAAGTCCACCGCCGTTGAGTGGAAGGGCGTGAAGATCAACATCGTCGACACCCCCGGCCACGCCGATTTCGGCGGCGAGGTTGAGCGCATCCTGTCGATGGTCGATGGCGCCATCGTGCTGTGCGACGCCGCCGAGGGCCCGCTGCCGCAGACCAAGTTCGTGCTGACCAAGGCGCTGGCCCGCGGCATCAAGCCGATCGTGGTCATCAACAAGGTGGACCGCCAGGACGCCCGCCCGGACGAGGTCCACAACGAGGTGTTCGACCTGTTCGCCGCCCTGGGCGCGACGGATGAGCAGCTGGACTTCCCCACCATGTTCGCCTCCGGCCGTCAGGGCTGGGCCGACATGGAACTGGAAGGCGCGCGGCACGACCTGGCGCCGATGTTCGACCTGATCCTGTCCCATGTGCCGGCGCCAAAGGTGGACCTGGAAAAGCCGTTCGCCATGAACGCGGCGATCCTGGAGGCAGACCCCTTCCTCGGCCGCATCCTGACCGGCCGCGTTGAGCAGGGCATCGCCCGCGTCAACATGCCGGTGAAGGTGCTGCGCCAGGACGGCAGCCAGGTGGAAACCGGCCGCCTGACCAAGCTGATGACCTTCTCGGGCCTGGACCGGGTGCCGGTGGACGAAGTGCAGGCGGGCGACATCATCGCCATCGCCGGCCTGTCGGAAGCCACCATCCCCGACACCATCTGCGCGCCGGACGTCAGCGAGCCGCTGCCCTCCATTCCGGTCGACCCGCCGACCCTGGCGATGACCTTCCGCATCAACGACGGCCCGCTGGGTGGTCGCGAAGGCAAGAAGGTCACCAGCCGCCAGATCCGTGACCGCTTGTTCAAGGAAACCGAGGGCAACGTCGCCATCAAGGTGAAGGTCTCCGAGGAAGTCGACGCCTTCGAGGTGGCCGGCCGCGGTGAACTTCAGCTGGGCGTGCTGATCGAGCAGATGCGCCGCGAGGGCTTCGAGCTGACCATCGGCCGCCCGCGCGTGCTGACCCAGATCAACCCGGAAACCGGCGAGCGCGAGGAGCCCTTCGAGGAAGTGCTCGTCGACGTGGACGAGGGCTACTCGGGCGTGGTGGTGGAGAAGATCAGCATCCGCAAGGGTGTGATGCAGGACATGCGGCCTTCGGGCGGCGGCAAGATCCGCATCACCTTCGAAATGCCGTCGCGTGGCCTGATCGGCTACCATGGCGAGTTCATGACCGACACCCGCGGCACCGGGCTGATGAACCGCATCTTCCTGGGCTACCGCCCCTGGGTTGGCGTGATCCCGGGCCGTCGCAACGGCAGCCTGATCTCGTCCGAGCCGGGCGAGGCGATCCAGTACGCGCTGTTCTACCTGCAGGAACGCGGCACGCTGTTCGTGGACCCGGGTGTGAAGGTGTATGAGGGCCTGATCCTGGGCGAGCATTCGCGCGAGAACGACCTCGACGTGAATCCGATCAAGGAAAAGAAGCTCACCAACATCCGCGCCGCCGGCAAGGACGAGGCGCTGCTGCTGACCCCGCCGCGCCGGATGAGCCTGGAGCAGGCGATTGCCTACATCGAGGACGACGAGCTGGTGGAGGTGACGCCCGCGGCCATTCGCCTGCGCAAGCGCTACCTGGACCCGCATGAGCGCAAGAAGCACGCCAAGCGGGCCGAGAGCGCCGCGGCGTAAGCCGGCGCTTCAGCCACGCGAAACAGGGCGGCACGGCTTCGGCGGTGCCGCCCTTTTTTTGTGCCGCGCCCGGGAAGGCTCGGGAAGGCGTGGCTCGGGCGGCAGGGCGACAGCCCGGGCACCGATGACGCTCCAACTGGCCGGGGGCGCGGCGCTCTGCTAGCGATTGCGCCATGCGAGACGCCGACACCCCGCCTTCCCGCCGCAGCCTGCTGAAAAACCGGCGCTTCCTGGTGATGCTCGCGCTTGGCTTTTCCGCCGGCGTGCCGCTGCCGCTCACCGCCTTCACCCTGCGGCAATGGATGAGCGAGAGCGGTATCTCGCTGACCGCCATCGGGCTGACGGCGCTGATCGGGCTGGCTTATTCACTGAAATTCCTGTGGTCGCCGCTGCTGGACCATGCCCGGCCGCCGCTGTTCGCCGCCATGGGGCGGCGGCGCGGCTGGCTGGCCAGCATCCAGCCCCTGCTGGCGCTGGCGATCCTGGGCCTGGGCTTCACCAACCCGGCGCTGAACCCCAGCGCCACGGTGGCGGTGGCGGTGCTGGTGGCGTTCCTGTCCGCCAGCCAGGACATCGTGGTGGACGCCTGGCGGATCGAGGCGCTGGAGGAGCGCGACCAGGGCTATGGCCTGGCCTGCTACATCTGGGGCTATCGCGGCGCCATGCTGGCGGCCAATGCCGGGGCGCTGACCGTGGCCGAATACGCCGGCTGGGCCGCCGCCTTCGCCATGTGCGCCGGCCTGGTGGGGGTGGGCTTCGTCGCGGTGCTGGTGGCGCCGGAACCGGCCACGCCGGCCCGCCTGCCGCTACCCTGGGCGGCCCGGCTGCGCAGCGCCGTGGTGGACCCCTTTGCCGAGTTCATGCAGCGCCGCTGGTGGCTGGCCATCCTGCTGTTCATCGCCCTGTTCAAGCTGGGCGAGGCGCTGGCCGGCATCATGACCGCGCCGTTCTATCGCGCGCTGGACTTCTCCCGCACCGAGGTGGCGGCGGTGGGCAGCGTGTTCGGCCTGTTCGCCACGCTGCTGGGGGCGCTGGCCGGCGGCTGGCTGGTGGCGCGCATCGGCATGGCCCGCGCCCTGGTGCTGACCGGCTGCACCCAGATGCTCTCCAACCTGATGTACGTGGCGCTGGCCCAGGCCGGGCATGCCATGCCCATGCTCTGGGCCCAGGTGGGGGTGGAGAACTTCACCGATGGCCTGGCGGACGCCGCCTTCGTCACCTACCTCTCCTCCCTCACCAGCCGGGCCTTCACCGCCACGCAATATGCGCTGCTGTCCTCCCTGGCCGCGGTGCCGCTGCGCACGCTCGGCGCTTCGTCAGGCTGGTTGGCGGAAACCCTGGGCTGGTCGCCCTTCTTCCTGCTGACGACAGCGGCGGCCCTGCCGGCCATGGGCATCATGCTGTGGTTGCTGCGGCGGCTGCCGCCCGCGGAAACATCAGCGGAGAAAACGGCATGAACTGGAAGCTGTACCTGTTGCCCCCGCTGCTGCTGGTGGGCAGCAACATCCTGATGACCTTCGCCTGGTATGGCCACCTGAAGCGGCCAGGCTGGGGCATGGGGCTGGCCATCGCGGTGTCCTGGGGCATCGCGCTGTTCGAATACTGCCTGGCGGTGCCGGCCAACCGCATCGGCTATGGCACCTATACCGGGCAGCAGTTGAAGGTGATGCAGGAAGTCATCACCCTGGCGGTCTTCGCCGGCTTCAGCGTGTTCTTCCTGGGCGAGGAATTGCGCTGGAACTACCTGGCCGCCATGGGCTGCCTGGTGGCGGCGGTGCTGTTCATCTTCCTGCCGGGGCGGGGCTGAGCCCCGCCGCCAGGCTCTACCGCTTGGCCTCGATCGCGTCCCAGATCGCCTTTTCCAGTTGCACGCCGTCGAAGCGGGCAATCTCCTGCAGGCCGGTCGGGCTGGTGACGTTGATCTCGGTCAGGTAGTCGCCGATCACGTCGATGCCGACGAACAGCAAGCCGCGCTTCTTCAGCTCCGGCCCGATGGTGGCACAGATATGCTGCTCGCGCGCCGTCAGCGTGGTCTGCTCGGGCCGGCCGCCGACATGCATGTTGCTGCGCGCCTCGCCAGCCGCCGGCACCCGGTTGATGGCACCCATCGGCACGCCATCCACCAGGATGATGCGCTTGTCGCCCAGCCGTACCTCGGGGACGTATTTCTGCACCATCAGCGGCTCGCGCGAGCGTTCGGTGAACATCTCGATCAGGCTGTTCAGGTTGCTGTCGCCCGGCTTGATGTGGAATACGCCGGCGCCGCCATTGCCGAACAGCGGCTTGACGATGATGTCCTGGTGCTTGTCGCGGAAGGCGCGGATCGCCCGCGCATCGGCGGTCACCAGCGTCTCCGGCATCAGTTCCGGGAAGTGCAGCACGAACAGCTTTTCCGGCGCGTTGCGCACGCTGGCCGGGTCGTTCACCACCAGGGTCCTGGGGTGGATGTGTTCCAGCAGGTGGGTGGTGGTGATGTAGGCCATGTCGAAGGGCGGGTCCTGCCGCAGCAGCACCACGTCCATCGTCGCCAGGTCCAGCGTCTCATCCGGGCCGAACTTCCAGTGCGCGCCCTTGCGGCGTTCCACCGTCACGCTGTTGGCGTGGGCCACCACGCGGCCGCCGGCCAGTGCCAGGTCCCGCGGGTGGTAGTGCCACAGCGCATGGCCGCGGGCCTGCGCTTCCAGCATCAGCGCGAAGGTGCTGTCGGCATCGATGTTGACGCCCTCGATCGGGTCCATCTGGACCGCCACTTTTAGCTGTCGCGCCATGCCGACGACTCCCTCATGCCGCCGAGGAATTGGCATTGCCCGGCCGGAAATGCCAGAGGGTGCCGCAACCTCCCCCACCAAGGGGGGCTGCAAGCCGGCCAGCCGGGACTATGTTGGACGGCGAAACGGGAGGAAACAGGCCCATGCGCACCCAGGTCGGCATCATCGGCTGTGGCCCGGCCGGGCTCTTGGCGGCGCACCTGCTGCACCGGGCCGGCATCCACAGCGTCATCCTGGAAAGCCGCAGCCGGGCCGAGGTGGAGGGCACCATCCGCGCCGGCATGCTGGAGCACTGGGTGGTGGGCCTGCTGAACCAGTTGGGCCTGGGCGAGCGGATGATGCGCGAGGCGCAGTTCCACGACGGCATCACCCTGCAATGGGCCGGCCAGCGCCTGCACCTGCCGCTGGCCGAACTCACCGGCGGCAAGCGGGTGACGATCTATGCCCAGCATGAGGTGCTGAAGGACCTGATCGCCGCCCGGCTGGCCGATGGCGGCGAGATCCACTTCGGCGTCGGCGCCACCGCGCTGCACGGCATCGAGGGCACCACCCCCAGCATCACCTTCCGCCACGGCAAGACCGGCGCCGAGGAGACGCTGGACTGCGACTACATCATCGGCGCCGATGGCTTCCACGGCCCGTCGCGCCAGGCCATTCCCGGCCGCACCGAATACGAGAAGGTCTATCCCTTCGGCTGGCTCGGCATCCTGTGCCACGCGCCGCTGTCGCACCATGAACTGATCTACGCCAACCACGCCCGCGGCTTCGCCCTGCTGACCACGCGCACCCCCAGCGTGCAGCGCCTGTACATCCAGTGCGACGCCACGGACCGGATCGAGGCCTGGTCCGACGAGCGGATCTGGGCCGAGTTGCAGGCCCGGCTGGCCTATCCCGGCTGGGCGCTGAGCCAGGGGCCGATCTTCCAGAAATCCATCATCCCGCTGCGCAGCTTCGTCTGCGGCAGCATGCAGCACGGCCGGCTGTTCCTGGCCGGGGACAGCGCGCATATCGTGCCGCCCACCGGCGCCAAGGGGCTGAACCTGGCCGCCGCGGACGTGCTGGTGCTGACCCGGGCGCTGGAAGCGAAGTACCGCCACAACAACGACGAAGCCCTGGCGCGCTACAGCGAAACCGCGCTGCGCCGGGTGTGGAAGGGCGAACGCTTCAGCTGGTACATGACCACCATGCTGCACGACAACGCGCAGGAAACCAGCTTCGAGCGCCAGATCCACCTGGCCGACCTGGACTTCCTCCGCACCAGCCGCGCCGCCGCCACCGCCCTGGCGGAGAACTATGTCGGGCTTGACTTCGACGCCTGATGGACACCGCCGGCGACCTGCGGCCGCAGCAAGGTCAGCCCCACCCCCAGCGCCGGCAGGCCGCACAGCATGAAGCCCAGGCCATGGCTGCCGGTCAGGCTCAGGGTCAGGGCGTAGATCAGCGGCATCAGCAGCGCCCCGGTCTGGCCGAAGGAAAGCACCCCGCCGGTGGCCGCGCCGCGGTTCCCCTCCGGCGCCAGCCGCGCGGTTTCCGCCAGCAGCACGCCATGCCAGGACAGCGCGGTGATGCTGAGGCAACTGCCGGCCAGCCCGACCAGGAAGCTGGGCCAATGCGCGCCGAACAACCCCACCACCGCGGCGCTGGCGGCGCTGCCCAGCGCCAGGCCGCCCATCATCACCCGCGGGCTGACCAGCGTGCTGCCCAGCCAACCCCACAGGATGCGCCCCGGCACCGCGACGAAGGTGGCCACCGAGAACACCATCCCGGCCTCGGTCAGGGTGTAGCCGAGTTCCGTCAGGAACAGCACGAAGTAGGAGGTGAAGACCGTCTGCAGCCCATTGAAGGCGAAGCAGGCCAGCGACAGCCGGCGCAGCTCCCCGGTCTTCAGCACCGAGGCCAGGGTGGTCAGGAAATCCGAGAGGTGGAAGCGCTTGTCCGGCTGGCGGTCGGTGTCGAAGCCGCGGCGCAGCGGTTGCAGCATGAAGGCGAAGGCCAGGCAGCCCAGCGCCGCCACGTTCAACGAGAATTGCCAGCCACCCCAGGCGGTGAGCGCCGGGCCCAGCAGCCCCACCAGCAGCAGCCCGGCGGGCACCGCCGTCTGCTTCAGGGAAAACACCAGCGGCGCGATGCGCGGCGGCGAATACCGCCCCAGCAGGTGCGAACTGGCTGGGGTTGAGATGGCCGAGCCACCGCCACCGATGATGGCCGACAGCGCGAACATCACCAGCAACCCGGAGGTACCGAGCGCCAGCCCCAGCGCCAGGAACACCAGCGCCACCTGGCTCATCCGCAGGGCGCCGTGGCGCAGGATGAAGCT
>CANBXZ010000176.1 GCA_947373495.1 Acetobacteraceae bacterium | reverse complement strand
CACAGATCCTCGCTCACCGGCAGCGGCGGCGGGCCACCGGCCAGGCAGCCGGCATGCTGGGCGGCATAGGCCGGCTGATGGTGCAGCGGGCGCGGGTAGTAGATGGCGCTGGGTACGCCGCGCTGCTGCATGGCGGCCTGCACCCGGGTACGGGTAGCGCTGTCCGGCAGCAGGATGGAATAGATGCCCCAGGCATGCACGCCGTCCGGCAGCGTCGCCGGCACCTTTACCGCGCCGGCCAGCCGCGCCGCGTACTGCGTCGCCACCCGGTCCCGCGCCGCCAGTTCGTCTTCCAGCAGCGGCAGCTTGGCCAGCAGGATCGCGGCCTGGATCGTGTCCAGCCGGCCATTCATGCCGGTGCGCAGCACCTCGTAGCGGCTCTTGCCCTCGCCGTGCTGGCGCAGGCTGCGATACAGCTCCGCCTTGCCGGCGTCGTCGGTCAGGATGGCGCCGCCATCGCCGTAGCAGCCCAGCGTCTTGGTCGGGTAGAAGCTGCACGCCGTGGCATGCGCCCAGGCGCCCAGCCGCTTGTTGCCCAGCGCGCCGCCGAAGGCCTGGGCGGCGTCATCCAGCGCGAACATGCCTTCCTCGGCGCACAGCCGCAGAATGCCGGCCCAGTCGGCGGCGCGGCCGTACAGGTCCACCCCCACCACGGCGCGCGGGCGCAGCCGGCCCTCGGCCTTCACCAGCGCCACCCGGCGGCGCAGGTCGGCCAGGTCGATGTTGAAGGTGCTCTCCTCCACATCCACGAACACCGGCGTGGCGCCCAGCACCAGGGGCACCTCGGCGGTGGCGGTATAGGTGAAGGCGGGCAGGAACACCGCGTCGCCCGGGCCGATATCCTCGGCCATCATGGCGATCTGCAAGGCGTCGGTGCCGGAGGAAACGCCAACGGCATGGGCGGCGCCGGTATAGGCGGCCAGCTTCTGCTCCAGCTCCTCCACCTCCGGCCCCACCACGAAGCGCCCACTGTCCAGCACCGCGGCGATCCGGCGGTCGATATCGGCGCGGATCAGCGCCTGCTGGGCCTTCATGTCGAAGAAGGCGATGGGCTTTTCGGCAGACGTCACGGACATGCGAAGCTCACGACTGGGGCACCGGCAGGATTACGCCGCCGGCGCGGGGCGGGGAAGTCACCGCTGGTTTCATGCTGCAACGCGGCAGAAGAAAGGCACCGATCAGCTACGGCGCCGTCCGGCCCACCACCGCGTCCACGTTGTGGTCGAACTCCGGCACCAGCCGGGCGAGCTGGGCCAGCGCGGCGCGCGGGTTGCCGCCGCGGCAGGCGGCCGCCACCTCGTCGATCGCGCGGCCCACCAGGGCGGCATCCGCGGTGCGCGGCGTGGCCACCAGCAGGCCCTCGAAGGCGGTGGGGCTCGGCGCCTCCTTGCCGTGGAACAGTTCCTCGAACAGCTTTTCGCCGGGGCGCAGGCCGGTGAAACGGATTTCAACATCCTCATCCGGCCGCAATCCGGCCAGCCGGATCATCCGCCGCGCCAGGTCCACGATCTTCACCGGGTTGCCCATGTCCAGCACGAAGATGCCGCCATCGGCCAGTTCCGGCGGCTGGTCGGCCGGGTCGGTGGTGCCGACCACGCTGGCCTGCAGCACCAGGCCCACGGCTTCCCGCACGGTCATGAAATAGCGCCGCATGTCGGGGTGGGTCACGGTCAGCGGGCCGCCGCGTTCCAACTGGCGGCGGAACAGCGGCACCACGGAGCCGGTGCTGCCCAGCACATTGCCGAAGCGCACGGTGACGCAACGCATGCCGGCGCCGGCATGGCGCGCGGTACGGTCCAGCGCCTGGCAATACATCTCCGCCAGGCGCTTGCTGGCGCCCATCACGCTGGTCGGGTTCACCGCCTTGTCGGTGCTGATGAACACCATGGCCAGGCAACCCACGCTGGCGGCGGCATCGGCCACGATGCGGGTGCCGGCGGCATTGGTCTGCAACCCTTCCAGCGGGTCGTTCTCCACCATCGGCACATGCTTCAGCGCGGCGGCGTGGAACACCAGTTCGGGCCGCAGCTCGTGGAACAGCTGGCGGATGCGGGCTTCGTCGCGCACATCGGCCAGCACGGCGCGGCGGGCCACGTCGCCATGGCGTTCGCGCAATTCCAGGTCGATCTCGTACAGCGCGTATTCGCCGTGGTCGAGCAGGGTCAGCTGCGCCGGGCCCAGCGCCGCCACCTGGCGCGCCAGCTCGCCGCCGATGGTGCCGCCAGCACCGGTCACCAGCACGCGGCGGCCCTGGATCAGCCGGGCCATGCCCTCGCGGTCCAGCGGCACCTGCGGCCGGTCGAGCAATTCCTCGATCGCCACCGGGCGCAACTCCAGCCGGGGCTTGTCCTCCTCCTCCAGCCGGTCGGTGGCACGGCGGCGCGGCGGGTCCAGGCTGGTGATCTTCGGCAGCCGGCGCACCGGAATGCCGTGGCGGTCCGCCGCATCCAGCAGCCGTTCCAGCGCCAGCCCCTGCACATGGGCGGTGGCCACCACGATCAAGGCCGGCAGCCGGGTTTCGGCGCGCAGCTTTTCCAGCACCGGCCCGGCGTCATCCACGGTGCCGAGGATGGGGTGACCATGGATGCGCCGCCCGGCCTGGCGCGACCGCAGCGACAGGATGCCCTGCACCCGATAGCCCGGCGAGCGTTCGCCACTCAGCGCGCGAATGAACAGGTCGGCGCCATCGCCGGCGCCCACCAGCAGCACGGACTGCTGCACCACCTCGGCTTCCGGGCCGCGCCGGGCATGGCGCAGCCGGCCCGCCACCCGCAACCCGCCGAGCAGGCTGGCCAGCACCAGTGCATGCACCACCGGAAACGCCGGGTTGGGCGAAACCCAGCCATGCAGCGCATGCAGCACCAGGGAGAACAGCACCGCCGCGCCCAGCGCCGCGCCACCGATGGCCAACAGGTCCGGCAGGCCGGCGAAGCGCAGGTATTGCTGCGAAAGCCGCAGCGGCAGGCCGGCCAGCAGCAGCGCCAGCGCGGCGCCGGGCAGGGCGGCGAGCCACCATGTCCAGGCGTCCGGCCACTGGCCCGGGGCGGCCAGCAACAGCGCCAGGGGCACCGCGGCCGCGGCCAGCAAGCTGTCCATCAGCAGGTTGAGCAGAATTCGATAGGGCGCGCGCAGGGCCATGCCAAACGCTATAGGCCGCTCCCGCCTGCCATTCCAGCAGGCAGGGCAGCAACTGCGCGATAGCTGGCCGCGGCGCATTACCATCAGGTTAACGCCGACGCCGCCTTGCTCAGGAACACCGGCCCGCCAGCCCCGGCAGCGGCGCCAGGCGCTGATACAGCGCCACCAGCCGCGCCGCCTCGGCCGGCCAGCCGAACGGCCCCAGCGCCGCCGCCCGCCCCGCCGCGCCCAAGGCCTGCCGCCGCGCCGGGCTGGCCAGCCGGCCGATGGCGGCGGCGATGGCCGCCGGGTCCGCGGTTGCCACCAATTCACCGCAGCCGGCGGCGCGCACCACGCCGGCCACCTCGGTGGCGAAGGCCGGCGCCACCACCGGCAGCCCGGCCAGCATGCAGTCGAACAATTTATGCGGCAGGGCCAGGTTGTGGTTGGCCTCGCCGGGCTGGAACAGCACCAGGCCGATATCCGCCCGCGCCGCCGCGGCCATGGCTTCCTCATAGGGCAGCCAGGGCGTGGCGCTGATGCGTGGCGCCAACCCCAGCGCCGCGGCGCGGGCATGGAACTCGGCTTCCGAGCCGTCGGTGAAGCGGCCCACCAGCCGCAGCATGGTATCGGGCGGGCAGAGCGCCAGCGCCTCCAGCATCTGCGGCCAGCCGCGCCGGCGGCCCAGGGCGCCCAGATGCAGCAACGCCAGCGGGCCGGGCGCGTGGCGGCGCGGCGCCACCGCATTGGGCTGGGCGTAGTTGCGCACCGGCACCAGCCGGGCGGCGCCGGGGAAGTCCTCGGCCAGGCCGTCCTTGGCCAGCACCACCGCCGCCGCCCGCCGCCCGGCCCAGCCGCAGAAGCGGCGCAGCGCCGCCCGGGCCAGCGGCGCCAGCAGCGGCCGCAGCCAAGCGGGCAGGTAGGGGTCCAGCCGGCTGGGATAATGCTCGTGCACGTCCAGCACCACGCGGGCGCCGCTGCGCCGCGCCGCCAGCAGCGCCGCCACCCAGCTGTCCGGCTCATGCGCATGCAGCACCGCCGCGCCGCTGGCCGCCGCCAGCCGGGCCAGCGCCGGAATGCCCAGCACCCGGCCGCGCCAGCCCCGGCCGCGCCAGCCTCGGGCGCGCGGAAAACCCTGGATCGCCACGCCCTGGTGCTGCGCCGGCGCGCCGGCCACCGCCGGGCACAGGTGCAGCACGCGCCAGCCCGCCGCCACCAGCGCCGCGCCCTGCTTGCCCACCACGCGGATATCGGTGGGCGGATGCGCGGCCGAGAGCATGCACACCAGCGGCGCCTCGGCGATGGGCGGCCTCATGCCCGGCCAGCCCCAGGGAGACGCAACGCTTCCTGGCTGGTAACAACCCCTGCCTGGCGCCGCCAGGAATACGCCGGAGCACGCCGTTGAAGCCGCTGACCTCGCTCTACCTCGACGCCGTGCGCTTCACCGCGGCGATGACCGTATTCCTCGGCCACATGAGCGGCGCCCGCGACCCTCGCTTCATCACCCCGGCGGCGGCGCAATGGCTGGCCGGCTTCGCCACCTGCCAGGACGAGGCGGTGGTGATCTTCTTCGTGCTGTCCGGCTTCGTCATTTCCCACGCCACGCGGAACCGGCCACCCACCCCCGGCAGCTATGCCGTGGCGCGGCTTTCCCGGCTGCATTCGGTGGCGCTGCCGGCGCTGGCGACAACCCTGCTGCTGGACACGGTCGGGCGCTACATCCAGCCCGAGGTGTACCAGCCGTTCCAGCTGCTGAACTTCCTGACCGCGCCGCTGTTCCTCAACGAGTTCTGGTATGGCGGCAACCCGCCCGGCTCCAACGGCCCCTATTGGTCGCTGAACTACGAGGCCTGGTACTACGTGCTGTTCGGCCTGCTGATCTTCCTGCGCGGCTGGCGCCGGGTGCTGGCCGTGGTGCCGGTGCTGGTGCTGTGCGGGCCGCAGATGTCGCTGTACTTCCTGCTCTGGCTGGCTGGGGTGTGGCTGCACCGGTTGACCCAGCGAGGGGAGGTGGCACCACCACTGGCCCGACCGCTGGCCTGGGCGCTGGCCTGGGCGCTGTGCCTGGGTGGCGCGGTGATCTTCGGCGTCGCCGCCTTCCATGGCGTGCCGGGGGAAACCCAGGTGCTGGCGGCGCTGGCCTGGGCGATCCGGGATTCCAACATCGCGCACGACGCGGTCATCGCCCTGGGCTTCGGCATGAACCTGCTGGGCGTGAACGCGCTGGCGGGCGCCGGGCTGGGCCGGCTGGCCAGCGCGGTGGAGGCGCCGGTGCGCTGGCTGGCCGGTGCCACCTTCACCATCTACCTGTTCCACATGCCGCTGAGCCGGTTTCTGCTGGTGTGGCTGCCCACGCCCCCGGCGGCCTGGGCACCGCTGGTGCTGGTGGGGCTGGGCTTCGGGCTGATGCTGGGCATCGCGGCGCTGACCGAACGGCGCAAGCGCGCCTGGCAGCGCGGCTTTGGCGCCGCCCTGGCGACCTGCCAGGGCTGGCTGCGGGCGCGGTCGCTGCTGCGGACGCCCTAGAACACCTGGCGGCACGGCCGCGGCCCCGAACAGCGGAACGGGCAGGCCATCGCCAGCGGCGGTCCCGCGCACCAGGGTAGGCCCTACATGCCGCGGCTGCCGGCAACCGAGCCCGTGCGGCATCATGCCCGGGCCAGGGCCGGCACCACGGGGCTGGCGGCGGCGGCTTCGACCACGGTGCAGAACCGTGCCGCCAGCAGCCGCCGGTCCCAGCGCCGCACCGCCTGCTGGCGCGCCGCCTGGCCCATGGCCTGCCGCCTGGTGGCATGGCCGGCCAGCCCGGCCAACGCCGCGCCCAGGGCGGCGGGGTCCGCCGCCGGCACCGCCACGCCGCAGGGGCCTTCGTTCACCACCCGGGCGGCATGGCCCGGCACATTGGTCACCACCGGCAGGCCGGCAGCCAGGCAGTCCATCAGCTTGTTCGGCGCGGTGTATTCGGCGAAGGCCGGCTGCGGCGCCAGGCAATGCAGGCCGATCTGGCAGCCGGCCAGCAGCGCCGCCAGCCGCGGCTTGGGCAGCGGGTCGAGGAAGCTGAGATTGGCCAGCCCCTCGGCCGCCGCCCGCGCCATCAGCCGCGGTTTCTCGCTGCCCTCGCCCACCAGCAGCAGCCGCACCCGATGCTCGCCCTGGCGATGCAGCCAACCGGCGGCGTCCAGCACCTGGTCCAACCCATTGGCCTGGCCATGGGCGCCGGCATACACCGCCAGCACCTCCCACGGGCGGGCGACTTCGGGCCGCCACGGCGCCACCTGGGGGCCGAACAGCGCCAGGTCGCAGCCATTCGGCACCAGCGCCACCCGCCCCGGCGCCGCGCCATGGGCCACGGCGGTGGCGGCCATGCCCTCGCTCAGCGCCACCACGGCGGCGGCGCCACGGCAGGCGGCATCGGCCAGCCGGTCCATCCCCCACCACAGCGCCGGGTTGCCCACCCCCATGGCGCGCGGCAGTTCCGGCCAGGGGTCGCGGATTTCAAACACGAAGGGCGTGCCGCGCAGCCGCCGCGCCAGCAGCGCCGGCAGCGCCACCGTCAGCGGGGTGGAACTGGCCACCACCAGGTCCCACGGCTGGGTGCAGGCCAGCGCGGCGGCGCGGGCGGCGTAGCGCAGGAAGGCACCGGCGCGGGCCCGCAGCGGTTGGGCGTTGCCGCAGGGAATGGCGTATTCCACCAGCCGCAACGGCCCCAGCTGGCCCTCACGCCGGCCGAGCCGGAACGGCCCCTGCAGCCCGGTGATGGCGCCGGCATATTGCCCGCAGGCCAGGGTTACCGCATGGCCGCGCGCCGCCAGCGCCAACGCCAGGGCGTGGCTGCGCGTGGCCGTGGCCCCGGCCGGGGTGGAGAAATGCTGGTGCAGGTACAGGATGCGCCGGGGAATTGCGGCGCGGGCCTGGTTCATTCGGTGCAGCAGCCGCGGATCACCCCGACCACGCGGGCCTGGTCCGCCGCGGTCAGCGCACTGCCGGAGGGCAGGCACAGCCCATGTTCGAACAGCCGCGCCGCCAGTTGCCCACCGGATTTGCCGGCGCCGCGGAACACCGGTTGCAGGTGCAGCGGCTTCCACACCGGCCGGCTTTCGATGCCTTCCTCCGCCAGGGCGCGGCGCACGGTTTCCCGGTCGGCGCCGAAGGCGGTGGCGTCGATCTGCACCGTGGTCAGCCAGCGGCTGCTGCGGCCCCAGGCCGGTTCGGGCATGAAGCTGAGGCCGGGCAGCCCGCCCAGGCCCTGGCGATAGCCCTCGAACAAGGCGCGACGGGCCGCCACCCGGTCCTCCAGCGCCGGCAACTGCGCCAGCCCCACCGCCGCGAGCACGGAGGACAGGCCGTAGGAGAAGCCGGTGGTTTCATGCTGGTAGTGCGGGCCGGGTTCCTTTGCCTGGGTGGCCAGGTGCCGGGCGCGGGCGATCAGCGCCGGGTCGTCGCTGGCCAGGGCACCGCCCCCGCCGGCGGTGATGATCTTGTTGCCGTTGAAGCTGAAGGCCGCCAGTTGCGCCCCCACCCCGGCATGGCGGCCGCGCTGCATGGCGCCCATGCCGCCGGCACTGTCGCTGAGCACCGGCACGCCCCAACGGTCGCAGATGCCGCGGATGGTCAGCAGGTCGCTGCACTGGCCGTACAGGTCCACCGGCACCACGGCGCGGGGCAGCTTGCCGCTGCGCCCGGCCTTGGCCAGCGCGTCGGCCAGCAGGTTGGGGTCCAGGGTCCAGCTCTGCGGGCATACATCCAGGAAGCGCGGCCGGGCGCCCATCTGCACGGCCGGGGCGATGCTGGCGACGAAGGTGAGGGTGGAGGTCCAGACCTCATCCCCCGGTTCCAGGTCCAGGCAGCGGAAGCCAAGGTGCAGCGCCGCGGTGCCGGAGGCCACGGCCACCACATGCGGCAGGCCGGTGGCTTCGGCGATGGCCGCCTCGAACGCCGCGGGCACTGGCCCGGCCGGGGCTACCCAGCCTGATTCCAGCGTGGCCTGCAACGCCGCCATCTCCCCGCCCGCCAGATGCGGCGGGGAGAGCCAGACCCGATGGGGCCGGGCTTCCGGCACCGGCAGCCGCCAGGACAGCGGCGCCTGCTGCGCAGCGGGCAGAGGTATGGGCCAAAGCCGAGACATGCTGTCACCCAGGGATTTTCCCGAGGGCGATTTGATAACGACAGCGTGAACGTTTCAAGTGTTAACGCGAAGGTTATCCACAGAATTCAACCTATGGGCGAGTTTGCCCTGGCGATGCGCTGCCCGGTAAAGTCCGGGGCCGTGACCCCAACGCCCCGCGTGCAGGCTCCGGCGCCGGGCAACCTCCGGGCATCCCTGCGGGCGGCGGCACGCGGCCACCGCCCGGGGTGGCTGCCTCAGGCGTTGCCGACGGTCTCGGCTTGGCCGCGCCGCTGCTGCCACAGCGCCACGAAGTCGATCGGCTGCAGCATCACCGGCGGGAAGCCGCCATCGCGCGTCACCTCGGCCAGGATGTTGCGGGCGAAGGGGAACAGCAGC
>CANBXZ010000175.1 GCA_947373495.1 Acetobacteraceae bacterium | reverse complement strand
CCCGCCGATGATGCTGCCGCCGGCCAGGTTGTTCAGCGCGCCAACCGTGCCGCCCTGGTTTTCGAAGCCGGTATATCCATACTGAGAGGTGGCGATAACGCCGGAATTGTTCAGCGTGGCAATCGGACCCGCGCTGATGATGCCGTAGATTCCAAAAATACTTCCTGAGTTTGATAACACATTAATCTGGACCTGGCTCAAAATTGCCGCGGAACCCCCGCTTAGTATGATGCTTCCAGAGTTGCTCAGCGTGCCGACGGAGCAGTTGAGAAGCAGAACGCCGTTCCGCGGGCCGATCGTGCCGGTGGCGAGAATGTCGATGTCGCCGCCATTGGCACCTACCGGACCGGCGATGCTTGAGGCGACCGTCTGCAGGCTTGGCGTGCAGACCGGGGTGGCCTGGGCCGGAACGGCTTCCAGCAGGGCCATGCCGATCGCCAGCAGCGAAACCCCGCCCATCAGGGCCGGCCGCAGCCGCGCGGGCGAGGCCACCTGGAGGGCTGCCGCACCCTGGATATGAATGGTCATTTGCGTGCTCCGTCCGGATAATTCACCCCTCACCGAGCGGCGTCGCTAACAAGGGAAAACCGGCGGTTGGACCTGCAGGGATCCGGCCGCCGCCCGGGCTTGGGTGAGACGCGTGGTCATTGCTGACGACGGCACCGAAAATATTGATACTTCATTTCATGTGATCTGGCATGCATGAATCGATCCGGATGGGCGGGGCCGGAATACGGTGGCTCTTGAGCAACGAAGGGCCATACCTCGCAGCAAGGGCGGCCGCCTTGTCCCTGGCCGGCGCAGGACGACCAGATGCCTCTTTCAAGGCCCCCACTCCCACGCCCGCAGCGCACTTCCCAGCCGGCACACCATAGCGGAGCCGATCCCCTTCCGGACAATGCCGTTGCTGCCGCAGTGCGCGACACTGGCGCTGACAAGCGCACCCTGCCGCGTGCCGAATGTGGGGCTTTTTGTGGAGGGCGGCCTGGATGGCCTTCTAGAAATCCTGCGAAATCAACGCGCTATGGCGCGCTGATGGCGTCCCCTAGGGGATTCGAACCCCTGTTACCGCCGTGAGAGGGCGGTGTCCTAGGCCTCTAGACGAAGGGGACCCTTCAGGCAGGCGCGGCTTCTACCGCTGGTCCGCGGCCTAGGCAAGCACCCTGTTCACGGTTTCAGGCGGATTTCTCCAATAACCTGGCGCCGCCGCGGGTCCAGCAGCAGCACGCGCTCGCCATCCGGGCGCTGCACCAGCACCGCCAGGCCGCCCTCGGCCGTGGCCAGGCTGGTGATGCGGCTGCCCGCCGGCTGGCCTTCCAGCAGCCATTCCGCGCCCATCAGGCCGGTGGCCTTCGAATTCATTCGCTGGACGAGGACGACGCCCAGCGCCACGGTGCCGCCGACAATGAACACCCCCATCACAACGACCAGTATCTTGAGCGCCCTCACCCCACATCCTTCCGAAAGCTTCGTCTTCACCGCCACGCCGGAACAGGCCGGCCAACGGGTGGACCGTGTCGTCGCGGTGGCGATAGGTTCGCTGTCGCGGTCCCGCGTCAAGGTGCTGATCGAGTCGGGCCAGCTTTCGCGCGATGGCAAGCCGGTGCGCGACCCGTCGGAGCCCATCAAGCCCGGCCAGACCTACACCCTGCTGCTGCCGGCGCCGGAGCCGGCCACGCCACAGCCGCAGGACATCCCGTTGACGATCCTGTTCGAGGATGCCGACCTGATCGTGCTGAACAAGCCGGCCGGGCTGGTGGTGCATCCGGCGCCGGGCAATGCGGATGGCACGCTGGTGAACGCCCTGCTGGCCCATGCCGGGGAGGAGTTTTCCGGCATCGGCGGCGAAATGCGCCCCGGCATCGTGCATCGGTTGGACAAGGACACCAGCGGCATCATGGTGGTGGCCAAGTCAGACCGCGCCCACCGCAAACTGTCGGAGAACTTCGCCACCCGCGACCTGGACCGCACCTACCTGGCGCTGTGCTGGGGCGTGCCCTCCCCCGCCACCGGGGAGATCGAGGGCGCCATCGGCCGCCACCCCAGCGACCGCAAGCGCATGGCGGTGGTCACCCGCGGCGGCAAGGCGGCGCTGACCCGCTACACCACCCTGCACGCCTGGGATGCCGCCTGCGCCCTGCTGCGCTGCAAACTGGCCACCGGCCGCACCCACCAGATCCGCGTTCACCTCGCGACCATGGGACACCCCTTGGTTGGGGACCCGGTGTATCTGAAGCGGGTGCCGCCCAGTGCCCGCAACCTGGCGGCCCCGGTGCGGGAAGCGCTGCTGGCCTTTCCCCGCCAGGCGCTGCACGCGGAAAGCCTGGGCTTCCGCCACCCTGTAACCGGCCAGCCGCTGCAGTTCAGCGCGCCGCCGCCGCCGGATATGGCGGAACTGCTGGCCCTGCTGGCCCCCGGCGGCCCCTCATTGTAACTGCGAGTAACCAACCGCCACGGTTGGTTTTTCTTGCGCCAAAACGCGGTTTGGGGTACATCGAGTCATGGCAGCGCTCCTCGGGTGCCAAGGAGCCCGGCGCCGCAACCTCGCCCCGACGTGACCGGGGCCTGCGCGGCCGGGTGGGCTTGGGGTGCGTTCGAACTGCCAGAACAGTCGCTGGACAGACGCCGCCGTCACGGGGTGAGCTTGTCAGCGCAGGAGGCAGATAACCCCGATGGCTTCCATGCTCAGCATCCCGATGGCCCCTGAAGGCAACCTCTCGCGTTACCTGCAGGACATCCGCAAATTCCCCATGCTCACCGCCGAGGAGGAACTCTCCTTGGCCCGGCGCTGGAAAGAAGCCAGCGACGAACCGGCGGCGCATCGGCTGGTCACCTCGCACCTGCGCCTCGTCGCCAAGATCGCCATGGGCTACCGCGGCTACGGCCTGCCGGTGGGTGAGCTGATCTCCGAAGGCAATGTCGGCATGATGCAGGCGGTGAAGCGGTTCGACCCGGACCGTGGCTTCCGCCTGGCCACCTACGCCATGTGGTGGATCCGCGCCGCGATTCAAGAATACATTCTGCACAGCTGGTCCCTGGTGAAGATGGGCACCACGGCGGCGCAGAAGAAGCTGTTCTTCAACCTGCGGCGGCTGAAGGCCCAGATGTCGGCGCTGGAGGAAGGCGACCTGCAACAGGAACAGGTGGCGAAGATCGCCCACAGCCTGCAGGTGCCGGAACAGGACGTCATCTCCATGAACCGCCGCCTGGCGAGTTCCGACCACAGCCTGAACGCCCCGGTACGGGCCGACAGCGAAGGCGAGTGGCAGGACTGGCTGGTGGACGACCAGGAGACGCAGGAGGAGGAACTGGCCGAGCGGGAGGACATGTCCAACCGCCGCCAACTGCTCAACCACGCCCTGAAGACGCTGAACGACCGCGAGCGGCACATCCTGATCGAACGCCGCCTGAAGGACGAGGCGACGACGCTGGAAGACCTCTCGCAGCAGTACAACATCAGCCGCGAGCGGGTGCGCCAGATCGAGGTGCGCGCCTTCGAGAAGCTGCAGAAGAGCATGAAGCAGCAGATCGTCGAGCGCAGGCTCGCGGTGGATTAGCTGCGCAGGCTCGCGGTGGACTGAGGGCGTAGGCTCGCGGTGGACTGAGAGCGTAGGCTCGCGGTGGACTGAGCGCCGCGGCTACAGGCCGAAGGTAACCAGGGGGCGTCGCGGCAGCGGCGCCCCTTTTTCGGTGCGGCCGGCCTGGCGCCCTGCCCGCCGGCCGCGCTGGAATGCCGCCCGGCCCTGGCATCGGCGCCGGCTTCGGCCTACATGCCGGCATACCCGATGCCGCCGCCGAGTGAAGAAGTACCCCCGATGGACGCCCTGCCCACCGATTCCGCCCCTGCCCCGACCCAGGTTGCCACCGAGGCCGCCCGGCGGCGGACCTTCGCCATCATCGCCCACCCGGACGCCGGCAAGACCACGCTGACCGAGCGCCTGCTGCTGAAGGGCGGCGCCATCCAGTTGGCCGGCGCGGTGCGCGCCAAGGGCAATGCCCGGCGCACCCGGTCCGACTGGATGAAGATCGAACAGGACCGCGGCATCTCGGTCGCCACCTCCGTCATGACGTTCGAGCGGGGCGGCCTAGTCTTCAACCTGCTCGACACGCCGGGCCACGAGGATTTCTCCGAGGATACCTACCGCACGCTGACAGCGGTGGACGCGGCGGTGATGGTGCTCGACGCCGCCAAGGGCATCGAGGCGCAAACCCGCAAGCTGTTCGAGGTGTGCCGGCTGCGCGACATCCCGATCATCACCTTCGTCAACAAGATGGACCGCGAGGCGCTCGACCCGTTCGAGCTGATCGACGACATCGAGAAGACCCTGGCGCTGGACGTGACGCCGGCGGCCTGGCCGGTCGGCCGTTCCAACGAGTTCGCCGGCACCTTCGACCTGGTGACCAACAAGTTCCTGCCGGTGGATGCCGATGACGGCAGCGCCATTCAGATGAACGGCCTGGACGACCCGAAGCTGGCCGAGCTGGTCGGCCCCGAACGCGCCCGCGCGCTGAAGGACGAGGCCGAGCTGGCCCTGGCCGGCTTCCCGGAATGGGACCTGGACGCCTTCCGCCAGGGCACGCTGACGCCGATCTTCTTCGGCAGCGCCCTGCGGGACTTCGGCGTCGGCCACCTGCTGGACGGGCTGGCCAAATACGCCCCGCCGCCACAGCCGCGCCAGGGCGACCCGCGCACGGTGGACCCGGGCGAGGAGAAGCTGACCGGCTTCGTCTTCAAGATCCAGGCGAACATGGACCCCAACCACCGCGACCGCGTCGCCTTCGTGCGGCTGTGCAGCGGCCGGCTGTGGAAGGGCATGCGGCTGAAGCAGGTGCGTACCGGCAAGCAGGTGCCGGTCAACGCGCCGCTGTTCTTCTTCGCCAAGGACCGCCAGGTGGCGGAAGAGGCCTGGCCCGGCGACGTGGTGGGCGTGGCCAACCACGGCATTTTGCGCATCGGCGACACGCTGACCGAGGGCGAGGAGATCAACTTCCGCGGGGTGCCGAGCTTCGCGCCGGAAATCCTGCGCCATGTGCGGCTGGAAGACCCGATGCTGGCCAAGAAGCTGCGCACCGCGCTGGACCAGCTGGCCGAGGAAGGCGTGGTGCAGTTGTTCCGCCCGCTGGACGGCTCACCCCCCGTGGTGGGCGTGGTCGGGCAGTTGCAGTTGGACGTGCTGGCCAGCCGGCTGAAGGTGGAATACGGCGTTCCCGCCGGCTTCAACGAGACCAACTGGACGCAGATGCGCTGGGTGGTTTCGGACGACAAGGCGCAGGCGGAAAAGTTCCGCACGCTGAACCGCCGCGACTGCGGCGAGGACCATGACGACGAGTTGGTGGCGTTCTTCGGCAGCGACTGGCGCCGCAAGCGCGCCGAGGAGGAATTCCCGGCGCTGCGCTTCCATGCCGTGCGCGAACAGCATGGCGTGGAGCATATGAAGCGGTAGCGCGCGGTTGCCTGCGGCGGCTCCGCCGCAGGCTTGGGCCACGCCAACCGCCGGGCCGCAACGGCCCGGCAGCCTGCCCTGCGTCAGCCCGCGAAGGGGTCGCGCAGGGTGATGGTGTCGTCGCGTTCCGGGCTGGTGGACAGCAGCACCACCGGCGCCTCGACCAACTCCTCGATGCGGCGCACATACTTCACCGCCGCGGCCGGCAGTTCGGCATAGCTGCGGGCACCGCGGGTGGACTGGCTCCAGCCTTCCATCACCTCGTACACCGGCTCGGCCGCGGCCTGGGCCTTCATGGCGGCCGGCAGGCGCTTCACCAGTTCGCCGTTGATGCGGTAGCCGGTGTTGATCTTCAGCTCGGCCATGCCGTCCAGCACGTCCAGCTTGGTCAGGGCGATGCCGTTGATGCCGCCCACCTTCACCGCCTGGCGCACCATGCAGGCGTCGAACCAGCCGCAGCGGCGGCGGCGGCCGGTGACGGTGCCGTATTCATGGCCACGGTCGCCCAGGCCCTTGCCGATCTCGTCATGCAGTTCGCTGGGGAACGGGCCGCTGCCGACGCGGGTGGAGTAGGCCTTGGCGATGCCCAGCACCATGCCGATGGTGTCCGGCCCCACGCCAGCGCCGGCGGCGGCGTTGCCGGCCACGGTGTTGCTGCTGGTCACGTAGGGGTAGGTGCCGTGGTCCACGTCCAGCATCACCGCCTGGGCGCCTTCGAACAGCACGCGCTTGCCGGTGCTGCGGGCCTCGTCCAGCCGTTCCCACACCGCCTCGCTGAACGGCAGCAGTTGCGGCGCCAGGGCCAGCAGCGCATCCAGCAGCGGCTGCTTCTGGAACTCGGGCGCGCCCAGGCCGCGGAACAGCGCGTTGTGGTGCAGCAGCAGCTCGTCCAGCTTGGCGCTCAGCGTCTCGGGCTCGGCCAGGTCGCACAGGCGGATGCTGCGGCGGCCGACCTTGTCCTCATACGCCGGGCCGATGCCACGGCCGGTGGTGCCGATCTTGTCCTCACCGCGGGCGGCTTCGCGCGCCTTGTCCAGCGCCGGGTGCAGCGGCAAAATCAGCGGCACGTTCTCGGCGATGCGCAGGTTCTCCGGCGTCACCTTCAGCCCCTGGGCGCCGACCTTGGCGATCTCGCTCAGCAGCGCCTCGGGGTCCAGCACCACGCCATTGCCGATGATGCCCAGCTTGCCGCGCACCACGCCGGAAGGCAGCAGGCTCAGCTTGTAGGTCTGGTCGCCCACCACCAGGGTATGGCCGGCGTTATGGCCGCCCTGGAAGCGCACCACGATCTCGGCGCGGCTGGCGAGCCAGTCCACCACCTTGCCTTTGCCTTCGTCACCCCACTGGGCGCCGATGACTGCCACGTTGGCCATGGCCTAGTCCTTCTGCTCGAGCGGAACGGCCGCGCCGTTCTTCAAAATATGGGTGCAGCGCAGCCCGTCCGGCGTATCGGCGGCGGACAGCGCGGCTACGGTGGCAAAGCCCTGCGCCCGCAGCGCGGCGCCGGCGGCGGCCTCGGCGGCCGGCACGAACACGCGCGGGCGCTGCGGCGCCGGCGGCGCGGCGCGCAGCACGGCATCGGGGTAGACGGTCATGCCGGTGGCGGGCTCCTCGCCGGCCAGGTAGCGGCCGCCGCGCGCCAGCTCCCCGGTGGTGCCGGGGCCGTACAGCGTGAAGGCAACGCCGACATGGTAGCGCAGGCCGCGGAACTCCACCGGGTCCAGCGTGATCCGCAGCCCCGGCGCCAGGGCGCGGATGGCGGCCACCACGGCGGCGGCATTGTCGGCAATGGCCTGGGCGGCGGGCGGCAGGGTGGCGGCGCGCAGCGCGGCCAGGGCGCCCTCGGCCGGCCCGGCGGCCTGCAGCAGCGAAGGCAGCGCGGCGGCCAGCGGCCCGGCCTCGGCCGACAGCGCGGCCACCACGGCGGCGTCCTTGCGGTCCAGCGCGCGGCCCAGGCGCAGGCGCAGGCCGGCGTCCAGGCCGGCGGCTTCGAACAAGGCCGGCGCCAGCGTCGGCAGGGTGATGTCGAGCGAAACGCCGTGCACGCCCAGCGCGGCCAGGGCTTCCACCGCCACCACGGCCACCTCGGCATCGGCCGCGGCGGTGTCGCTGCCGATCAGCTCGATGCCGGCCTGGGGCTGTTGCCGATTGGGCGCCAACTGGGTGCCGCGTACCCGCAGCACCTGGCCGGCATAGCACAGCCGCAGCGGCCGCTTCTGCAACCCCAGGCGGGAAGCGGCGATGCGCGCCACCTGCGGCGTGGTGTCGGCGCGCAGGCCCATCATGCGCTGGCTCACCGGGTCCATCAGCCGGAAGGTCTGGTCCGCCACCGCGGCGCCGGAGCCAGCCAGCAGGCTGTCCTCGAATTCCAGCAGCGGCGGCTTCACCCGTTCATAGCCATGCGTGCCGAAGGCGGCCAGCATGGCCTCCACCAGCGCGGCCTCACGCTCGGCTTGCGGGGGCAGCAGGTCGATCAGGCCGGCCGGCAGCAAGCCGGAGGGCAGGGTATCTTGGGGCAGGTCGTTGGTCATGGCTGGCGCATTGTGGCCGCGTTGTGTGGCAGGGGGGCGGCCGAAGGGCAAGGGCTTGGGGCATATGTGATACGCTTCGTGGCTTGCCCTGCCCTGCTGCCGGCGCTTGCATGCCGCGCGCAACCCAGGGGAGGCAAGCATGACAGGCCGGATGACAAGGGGTGCCGTGCTGGCCGTGGGCCTGCTGCTGGCGGGCTGCGCGGTGGACCCGGTGGGCAACTACCTCGGCGGCGCCGGGGACAGCGTGCGCGGCGCGGCGCTGTACGCGCCGCAAACCCTGGGCGACACCAGCCAGTACCAGGGCCGCCCGGCGGATGCCGCCATGGCCGCGGCGCAGCTGGAATTCCTCACCAGCGAGGTGCAGGAAAATCCGCGCTATGCCCCCGCGGTGAACCCGGCGCTGGTTTCCAAGCTGCGGGTCGCCCAGGCGGAAATGCGCCAGGCGCTGGCCATCGCGCCCTCTGCGGAGGCGCAGCAGGTGATGGTGGCGCTGCGCCGGGCGGCGGCGGCGCTGCGGGCCGGCAGCCAGGCCCAGGCGGAAGCCGCGCTGTCCAGCCCGGACTTTCCCGCCGGGCCGCTGGTTACCCTGGCCCGGCTGGGCAGCCTGCCCCGCCTGCCCCGCACCGCCGAGGCCGCCGGGGCCGCGGCGCAGGACTTCATG
>CANBXZ010000174.1 GCA_947373495.1 Acetobacteraceae bacterium | reverse complement strand
GCCGCCCAGTTGCGGGAAGGCATGTACACTGTCGAGGGCCAGAACCCCGATGGTTCAACCTATACCGGCCTGCTGGAAATGCGCGCCGCCGCCGGTTCCGCCTGGCTGGTGGCCTGGCGGATCGGCGAGTTGGGCGTGCAGGGCATCGGTGTGATCCAGAGCGGCGTGCTGGCGGTGGGTTATTCCACCGGCGGCCAGGTTGGCGTGGCCACCTTCGAAGTGCAGCCCAACGGCAAGCTGGCCGGCTACTGGACCATTGGCGCCGGCGTGGGCAGCGAAACCCTTACCCCGGTGAATTGACACAAAAAAGCCGCCATGGCCGAAGCCATGGCGGCTGATCTGTCCCGAGTTCCGGCCCGAAGGCCGGAACACCGGCCTCAGCCCTGGCGGGCCTTCAGCCGGGGGTTCTTCTTGTTCAGCACGTAGATACGGCCGCGGCGGCGAACCACCACGCAGTTCTTGTCGCGCGTCTTGGCACTCTTGAGACTATTGCGGATCTTCATCTGACTGAACCCGTTGAGAGCGGCGGGCTTTAAGGTTCGCGGATGGGATTGTCAACCGCGGCCGGCTGCGCCACATGCGCTCCAGCCTTGAGGAAATCCAGCCATGCCGCATGACGGTCACGATCATAGCCACGAAACCCCGCCGGATGGCTGGAAGCACAGCGGTGTCCGCGTCATCCCCGCGGACCAGTTGGACACGAATACCGCCCAGACCCCAGGCATGAACCGCGCCGCCGCCATCAATGCCGCCCGAGTCGGGGCGCAGAAGCTGTGGGCCGGCACCGTGCATATCCACGCCAACGCCAAGACCGGGGCGCACCACCATGGCCATCTGGAAAGCGTGATCTTCATCGTGTCCGGCCGCGCCCGCATGCGGTGGGGCGAAAAGCTGGAATTCACCGCCGAAGCCGGCCCGGGCGACTTCATCTTCGTGCCGCCCTACGTGCCACATCAGGAAATCAACGCCAGCGCCGACGAGACCTTGCGCTGCGTGCTGGTTCGCTCCGACAACGAAGCGGTGGCGATCAACCTCGACATCGAGCCCGCCGAGGCGGTTGAGGAAGTGCATTGGGTGGACCCGACCCACCCGGCCCCCAAGGCCTGACCAGCAAGGGCCGAATTGAACAGGGGGCGCCGCGGCGCCCCCTGCCCCACCCTGTCCGTCAGGCCAGGCTCAAGCCGGCACCACCGTGGTCCAGCCATGGGCATCGTTGGTCTTGCCGTACTGAATGCCCACGATGTTGTCGTACAGTCGCTGCGTCACCTCGCCGGTCACGCCGCCATTGATGAGGATGTCCTCGCCCTTGTAGCCCAGCGTGCCGACCGGGCTGACCACCGCGGCGGTGCCGGTGCCCCACATCTCCTTCAGCGTGCCATCGCGGCCGGCCTGCATCACCTCGTCGATGGTGATGGCCCGCTCGGTGACCTTCAGCCCCCAGTCGCGCATCAGTTGCAGCGAGGAGTTGCGGGTCACGCCGTCCAGGATGGTGCCGGCCAGCGGCGGGGTGATCACCTCGTCGCCGATGCGGACCATGATGTTCATGGTGCCGACCTCGTCGATGTACTTGCGATGCACGCCATCGAGCCACAGCACCTGGGTATAGCCGGCAGCCTCGGCCTCGGCCTGGCCAGAAAGGCTGGCGGCGTAGTTGGCCGCGGTCTTGGCCTCGCCCAACCCGCCCTGCACGGCACGCACATGCGTGTCCGACGCCAGGATCTTCACCGGCTTCACGCCTTCCTTGTAGTAGCTGCCCACCGGGGACAGGATCAGGAAGTAGATGTAGTTGTGCGAGGGGTGCACCCCCAGCATCACGTCGGTGGCGATGACGGTGGGGCGCAGGTACAGCGCGGTGCCCGGCTTGTGCGGCACCCAATCGGCATCCACCGCCACCAGCGCGTCGAAGCTCTGGCGGATGATGTCCACCGGCATTTCCGGGATGCACATCTTCTTGGCCGAGATGTTCAACCGCTCGGCGTGGCGTTGGGCGCGGAACAGGCGGATCTTGCCGTCCTCGCCACGGAACGCCTTCAGCCCGTCGAAGATCGCCTGGCCGTAGTGCAGCACCGTCGTCGCCGGGTCCATGCTGAACGGCTGGTAGGGCTGGATGCGCGGCGAGTGCCAGCCCTTACCCTCGGCGTATTCCATGACGAACATGTGGTCCGTCAGCACCTTGCCGAAGCTCAGGCTGTCATCCGCCGGCTTGGGCTTCGGGGTGGTGGTACGGGTGATGGGGAAATTACCGGTGGTCATGGCGCCCTACTCTGTTTCCATTGATTGCGTGAGACAGGCTATACCGCGCAACAGGCGGGAAGGACAGTGGTTATGACATAGCTGCCCATATATGGCAGCATTGCTACCCTATTCAGCGGCCAGCTTCTGCGCCTCTGTCGCCGCCAACTTGGTGAAGCCGTCCCGGGTCTGAGGCAATTTGCGGCCCAGCAATTGCTCCGCCACCTGGGTGCGCAGCACCTGGGCGGTGCCGCCGGCGATGGGGAACATCCGGGCATCGCGCACCGCGCGTTCCAGCGGGTTGTCGCGGGAATAACCGGCCGAGCCCCAGACCTGGAGCGCCATGTTGGTCACTTCCACCGCCATGTCGGCCGCCATCACCTTGGCCTGGGCGGCGAACAGCCGGTCCGGGAAGCCAGCCGGGCCGGCCGAGCGTGCGGCCTTCCACACCAGCCCACGGGCGGCTTCCAGCTTGATGCTCATATCCGCCAGCATCCAGTTCACCCCCTGGAACTCGGCGATGGGCCGGCCGAACTGGCGGCGCTGCTGGGCATAGTCCAGCGCGAGCTGGTAGGCGCCGGCGGCGATGCCCAGCGCCACGGTGGCGGCACCGACGCGCTGGCCGTTATAGGCGTCCATCAGCTTGGCGAAGCCACGGCCGAAGCCACCAGGCGCGCGCAGCACCATGTCATCGGCCACCGGCAGCGCCTGGAAGCGCACCTCGGCTTCCGGAATGCCGCGCAGACCCATGGCGCGGTGGCGGTGGTGGATCACCAGGCCAGGCGGGTCGTTGACTTCCTGACGGACAACCAGAAAACCGGCGATGCCCTTGTCCTGGCCATCCTCGATGGCTCTCGCAAAAATCAGGTGCAGGCGGGAGATGCCGGCGCCGGTGATCCAGTGCTTCACCCCGTCGATCACCCAGGTATCGCCCTGCTTCACCGCGCGGGTGGTCATGTCCGTCGCGGCGCTGCCAGCCTCGGGTTCGGTGATGCAGATGGCGGGCTTGTCGCCGGCCAGCACCAACCCGGCGGCCAGCTTCTTCTGCGCCTCGGTGCCATAGGCCATCACGGCGCCGACCGCGCCCATGTTGGCTTCCACCGCGATGCGGCCGCACACGGCGCAGGCCCTGGCGAATTCCTCGATGACCAGCACGGCGTCGAAATAGCTGGCGCCCTGGCCGCCGTATTGCTTCGGCAGGGTCATGCCCATGAAGCCCGCTTCGGTCATGCGGCGGACCATGGGCCAGGGATATTGCTCGGTGCGGTCGGTCTCGGCAGCCTGGGCGGCGGCTTCCTGGGCAAGTTCACGCGCCCGGTCGCGCAGCGCGCGTTGCTCCTGCGTCAAACCGTCCATGTCTGCGTTTCCCCGGCGATGTTACAGGCGCAGTTAACCACCCCCGATGGCGGCGGCAATAGCCGGGGCCAGGCTGCGGAACTCCGGCGCCCGCGGGCTGCGGTCCCGCCAGGCCAGGGCCAGGGTCCGGCCCGGGGGCGCGGAGCCGCTGGCCGGCCGCAACGGCCGCACCACCACGCCGCTGCCGGCCAGCACGCCGCCCGCCACCGCCAGCCGGGGCAACAGCGTCACCCCCAGGCCACCGGCCACCATCTGCACCAGGGTGTGCAGGCTGGTGGCCGCGAAGCCTTCGCCGACAGTGCCCATGGATTTCGGCAGGCCGCAGGCGTCCAGCGCGTGTTCCCGCAGGCAATGGCCATCCTCCAGCAGCAGCAGCGGCTCGGCCGCCAGGGCCGCCACCGGCACGCTGTCCAACGCCGCCAGCCGATGCCCCTCTGGCAGCGCGGCCAGGAAGGGGTCCGTCGCCACCGGCAGGCTGGCCGCCTGGCCACAGGCACAGGGCAGCGCCAGCAGCAACACGTCCAGCCGGCCCGATTCCAGCGCCGCCACCAGGTGCTCGGTCTGGTCCTCGCGCAGCCACAGCTTCAGCCGGGGGAAGGCGTGGCGCAGCGCCGGCATCAGCCGTGGCAGCAGGAAGGGACCAATGGTCGGGATGACCCCCAACCGCAACGGGCCGGTCAGCGGGTCTCGCGCCGCCGCCACGGTTTCGGTCACGGCCGCCAGGCTGGCCAGGGCCACCCGGGCGCGAGCCAGCACCTCCAGCCCCAGCGGGGTGAAGATGGGCCGCTTGGCCTGGCTGCGTTCCAGCAAGGCCGCGTCCAACTGGCGTTCCAGCGCGATGATGCCGGCCGAGAGGGTGGATTGGGTGACCGCGCAGGCCGCCGCGGCCCGGCCGAAATGGCCGTGGTCCGCCAGGGCCAGCAGGTAGCGCAGTTGCTGTGGGGTGGGCAGGATGTTCATCGAAACCTTCGATGGAAACAGCAAAAACTATTCATTAGTCGGGCCGCTGGCCGCATGCCATACCCGGCAACCATGGCGGGTTCGTGCAATCCGTCATTCATCATCAGCCACCAGGAGGGGCACCATGGCAGCGCTCAAGGGCAGCAAGACCGAAGAGAACCTGAAGGCCGCGTTCGCTGGCGAAAGCCAGGCCAACCGTCGCTACCTGTACTTCGCGCAGAAGGCCGACGTTGAAGGCTACAACGACGTCGCCGCCGTGTTCCGTTCCACCGCCGAAGGCGAGACCGGCCACGCCCACGGCCACCTGGAATTCCTGGAAGTGGTCGGCGACCCGGCCACCGGCCTGCCGATCGGCAAGACCGCCGACAACCTGAAGGCCGCCGTTGCCGGCGAAACCCACGAATACACCGACATGTACCCGGGCATGGCCCGCACGGCGCGTGAGGAAGGCTTCGAGGAAATCGCCGAGTGGATGGAAACGCTGGCCAAGGCCGAGCGCAGCCATGCCGGCCGCTTCCAGCGCGCCCTGGATGAGCTGAAGTAGGCAGCCCTTCCTTCGGGAGGACGACCGAAGGGGGGCGGGAGCGATCCTGTCCCCCTTTTTAGTGCGTGCATGGGGGACATACCGACGATGCGTGAAGGCAGCCTGGAAGCACCAACCCGCCACCCGATCGCCTGGCGCGACCCGGACTTCTATGACGAGGCCAAGCTGGATGCGGAAATGCGCCGCGTCCTCGACATCTGCCATGGCTGCCGCCGCTGCTTCAACCTGTGCGACAGCTTTCCCCGCCTGTTCGATTTGGTGGATGAGAGCCGGACCGGCGAGTTGGACAGCGTGGACAGCAAGGACTTCGCCCCGGTGGTGGAAGCCTGCACGCTTTGCGACATGTGCTTCCTGACCAAGTGCCCCTATGTGCCGCCGCACAGCTTCAACCTGGACTTCCCCCACCTGATGCTGCGCTACCGCGCGGTGGAGGCGAAGAAGAACGGCGTGCCCTTCGTGGACGCGCAACTGGCCAAGACCGACCGCAATGGCCTGCTGGCCAGCTTCGCCCCCGCGGTGGCCAATTACGCCAGCGCCGTCGGCTCCCCCTTGCGGCCGCTGCTGGAAGCGACCGCCGGGCTGCATCGGGATGCGGAACTGCCGAAGTATACCGGCCAGTCCTTCGTGCTGCAGGCCCATGCCAATGCGCCCGTGGTGAACCAGGCGGCGCCCGGCTTCGGCCGCCGCGCGGTGATCTATGCCACCTGCTTCGGCAACTTCAACGAACCGGACGTGGGCATGGCCGCCCGTGCCGTGCTGGCCCGGAACGGCGTGGAGACCCAGGTGGTCCACCCCGGCTGCTGCGGCATGCCGCTGCTGGAACAAGGCGACATCGCCGCCGTGGCCGCCAGCGCCGACAAGGTGGCGCAGGAGTTGAACAAGTGGGTCGACCAGGGCTGGGACGTGATCGCCCTGGTCCCGTCCTGTGCGCTGATGCTGAAGTTCGAATGGCCCTTGATCGTGCCCGAGAACGCCGCCGTGGCGAAGCTGGCCAAGGCCACCTTCGACCTTTCCGAATACGTGGTGGACATTGCCCGCAAGGAAGGCGTGGCGCCGGGCATGGGCACGGTGGAGGGCGGCGTTTCCATCCACATCGCCTGCCACAGCCGGGCCCAGAATTTCGGCCAGAAGGGCGCCGAGATGTTGAAGCTGATCCCGGAGATCGACCTCAACGTCATCGAGCGTTGTTCCGGCCATGGCGGCAGCTGGGGCTACAAGAAGGACAATTTCGAGGTGGCGCTGAAGGTGGGCAAGCCGGTGGCGCGCAACGTGGCCCAGGCCAACAAGGGCTGGATGGCCAGCGAATGTCCGCTGGCAGGGCTTCACATTCACCAGGGCGTGGACAGATTGGGCAATGGGGCGACGCCCAGGCTGGTTTCCCACCCGATCCAGCTGATCGCCCAGGCCTACGGCATAGAGGTGTGACCATGAATCGCCACGAAATCACCGCCGAGGACATCCTGCCCCGCGATACCTGGGGCAAGAAGCGCCTGGAGGAACGCCGCCGGCTGACCGCCGTGAAGCGCAACCGCCGCGTGGAGGTTGGCCCGCACATCACCTTCTACTTCGAAAGCTGGGAGACCATGCGTCACCAGGTGCAGGAGATGTGCTGGATCGAGAATGGTGGCCCGGCGCAGGTGCCCGACGAATTGGTGGCCTACAACCCGCTGGTGCCGCAGGGCGACGAGCTGGTGGCCACCTTCATGATCGAGATCGACGACCCGATCCGCCGCAAGAATGTGCTCGGGCGGCTGGGCGGCATCGAGGATACCGCCTTCATCCGGGTGTTCGGCGAAGTGGTGCCAGCGCTGCCGGAAGCCGACCAGGACCGCACCAGCGCCGATGGCAAGGCCAGCAGCGTGCAGTTCGTGCACTTCAAGTTCACCCCGGAACAGATCGCCCGCTTCCGTACCCCGGGTGCCGAGGTGGTGCTGGGCCTGACCCACCCCAACTACGGCCACATGGCCATTGTGCCGGAAGCGGTGCGGGCGGCACTGGCCACCGACTTCGACTGAGCCGGCCTGCCCGGGCGGGTGGCGCCGGTTAAGGCGCCGCTAACCCGGCGCGCGCATGCTGTTCGCCTTCCGGGGCGCAGGGCGTGATGCAGGGCAGTTTCAGTACACCAATGCAGAATCCGCTGCGGCGCCTGGCCGACCGGGAACGCTTCCTGGCCTTCGCCTTCACCGCCGCCGAGTTGCTGCTGGAAGTCACCCCCCAGGGCCGCATCATCTTCGCGGCCGGCACCTTCCAGCATCGCCTGGGAGAGCCGCCGGAAGCCTGGATGGGCCGCCCGGCGGAGAGCCTGTTCGCCGCCGGCGACCGGCCGGCCTTCAGCGCCGCCTTCGCCCTGTTGAGCGCCCGCGGCCGGCTGAGCCCCAGCACCTTCCGGCTGGCGGACCGCGCCGGCACCCCGGTGGTGCTGGCCGGGCTGCTGCTGCCGCAGCCGGAGGGCAACAGCTTCTGCCTGACCATTTCCGCCATGCCCGGCCCTTCCCTGGCCAGCCACGCCAACAGCGGCAGCCTGCCCCAGGCAGCCGAGGCCCGGCTGCGCCAGGCCGGCCACGGCGCGTCTCTGGGCCTGTTGGAACTGGCCGGGCCGCATGGTCCACTCTCCCCCAAGCCGGAACTGGCCGCCAAGCTGGGCGCGGCACTGACCGAGGCCAGCGGCGACAGCATGGCCAGTGAATTGGCCGCCGGCCGCTACGGCGTGCTTTCCACCACCGCGACCGACCTGGCCGCCATCGGCGCCCGGCTGGAGGCTGTGCTGGCGGAAGCCGGGGAGCCCGGTGCGGTTTCCAGCCGCAGCCTGGCCCTGGAAACCGATGGGCTTTCCTCGCTGCAGGCCACTCGGGCGCTGCGCTACGCCCTGGCCAGCTTCGCCGAGGGCGGTGGCGCCGCTTTGGAGGGTGAGGGCTTCTCCAGCGGCTTGGCCGGCTTTGTGGCCCAGGCCTGCGCCAAGGCCGAGGCGCTGCGCAAGGCCATAGCCGAACGTCGCTTCCGGCTGGCCTTCCAGCCCATCGTCAGCCTGGCCGACCGCCGCATCCACCACTACGAGGCGCTGCTGCGCCCGACCCCCAGCGCTGGCGTGCCCACCGCCCAGGCACAGGAATTCGTCACCTTCGCCGAAACCGTCGGCCTTTCGGAGGAACTCGACTGGGCGGTGGTGGAGACGGTGTGCGAAGCCGCACGCCACGCCGGCGACGCGCAGATTGCCTGCAACCTGTCCGGCCTGTCGCTGCAATCCCCGGCCTTCCGCGAACGCCTGCTGGCGCTGCTGGATGCCGAGCCCAGCCTGGTGCCGCGCCTGCTGGTGGAGATTACCGAGACCGCCGAGATTGAACACGAGGCCGAGGCGGTGGCCACGGTGGAAGCCCTGCGCGCGCGGAAAATGCCGCTGTGCATCGACGATTTCGGCGCCGGCGCCGCCGCCTTCCGCTACCTGCGCAGCTTCAAGGTGGACTACGTGAAGATCGACGGGCTGTACGTGCAGCACGCCATGCGCAGCGCGCAGGACCGTGGCTTCCTGGTCGCCATGGTGGAACTGGCGCGC
>CANBXZ010000173.1 GCA_947373495.1 Acetobacteraceae bacterium | reverse complement strand
GGACCCAACGCCGCCGGAGCCGAATTGCACCGCCCCCGGCCCGCGCCGCGCCATGGCCAGCAGCGCCGGCAGGTCCTGCGCCGGGTGGTCGGCCCGCACCACCAGCACGAAGGCGTAGCGCACCAGGATGGTAACCCAGGCGAAGCCGTCCACCGGGTCGTAGCCCTGCACCCGGCCGAAGGCGGCATTGACCGCGTGGCTGCCGGTTTGCAGGCCGATGGTGTAGCCATCCGCCGCGCTGCGGGCCAGCACGCCGCTGCCGATATTGCCGCCGGCGCCGGGCCGGCCCTCCACCACCACCGGCTTGCCGAGTTGCGCGCCCAACGGCTGCGCCACCAGCCGCGCCACCACATCGGCGCCGCCGCCGGGCGGGAAGCCGTGCAGCATGGTCAGGCCACGTTCCGGCCAGTTGGCCTGCGCCAGCGCCGGGCGCGCCAGCAGGGGCAGCGCCAGCGCGGCGCGGCGGCTCAGGGCCGGGCTCATTGCGGGTGGATCCCGGCCTTGGCCGCCACGTCGCGCCACAGCGCCGTCTCGGCGGCGATCAGGCTGGCGAAGGCAGCCGGGGCCAGCCCGCCCGGCGTGGCGCCCTGCCCGGCCAGGAAGTCCCGCATGCCCGGCGTGGCCAATGCCTGCACCACCGCCTGGTGCAGCCGGGCGACAATCTCGGCCGGCGTGCCCTTGGGCGCCGCCAGCCCGGTCCAGTTCAGCATGTTGAAGCCGGGCACCCCGGCCTGCTGGAACAGCGGCACCTCCGGCACCATCCGTGCCCTGGCGCGCAGGTTGGCCATGGCCGAGGGGATGCTGCCCATCACCATGTCCACCGTGCCGTTCAGCAGGTTCAGCGTGGCTTCCCCGGCGCCCTTGAAGGGAATATGGAACAGCTCCACCCCCGCCGCCTGCTGGAAGGCCTCGGCGGCGAAGTGCAGCGAGGAGCCGACCCCGCCGGTGCCATAATTGATCCTGCCGGGCTGCGCCTTGGCCTCGGCCAGCAGGCTGGCGAGGGTGGCGAAGCGGCTGCTGGCCTTCACCGTCAGCACCACGGGGGCGAAGTTGCTGACCGTAACCGGCAGCAGGTCCTGCGCATGGTCGAAGGGCAGCCGGGCGAAGACATAGGGCAGCATGGCGTAGCTGTTGTCGTTGCCCAGCAGGGTGTGGCCATCCGGCACGGCCCGGGCCACTTCCGCGGTGCCGATGGTGCCGCTGCCGCCGGCCTTGTTCTCCACCACGCATGGGGCGCCGAGAATCGGGCCGATCGCCTCCGCCATCTTGCGCGTCACCACATCGGTCGCGCCGCCGGGCGGGTAGGAGACGATGATGCGGATGGGGCGGCTGGGCCAGGCCGGTTGCGCCACGGCGGGCGCCGCCAGCCAGGGCAGGGTCAGCGCGGCACGGCGCGACAGGGTCATGGTCACTTCCTCCGGTTTTACCGGAGCCTAGGGTCTGAACGGCGCGGACTGAAGCGCCGATCATGCCGGACGCACGCAGGACCAACCCAGGTGCCCCCCAGTCGCCGGGCGGGCCGCCTCAATCCCCGGCGCGGAAGGCATCGGCGATGCGCCGCACCGTGCCATCCGCCGCCACCAGCACCACGTCGAAGCGCATGCCGGCGGCGCCATGGCCGGGATTGTCGGCCAGCCAGCAGGCGGCGCCGGCCATCAGGCGTTCGCGCTGCCGGCGGCCCAGCGCATGGGCGGCCTGGGCCAGGCTGGGCCGGGCCTTCACCTCCACGAAGGCCAGCAGCCCGTCGCGTTCCACCACCAGGTCCAACTCGCCGGCCGGGGTACGGGCGCGCCGGGCCAGCACCTGCCAGCCTGCCGCCACCAGGGCCTGTTCAGCGGCGGCCTCGGCCTGGGTGCCGGCCACGAAGGCCCGGCCGCCGCGCAACCGGCGGCCGGGGACACCCGGCGCTTCAGGCGGCGGCAAGCGCTTCCCGAATGGCGGCGACCGCGTCGTCGATCATCGGCGCGGTCACGTCCAGATGGGTGCAGGCGCGCACCCGGCTGCCGACGCCGCTGACCCAGATGCCCTGCGCCGCCAGCTTGTGCTGCAGGCGGGCCACGGTCATGCCGGTGGCGCCGATGTCGAAGAACACCAGGTTGGTCTCCGGCTCCTCGACGCTGACGCCCTGCACCTGGCGCAGGCCGCGGGCCAGCGCCTTGGCATTGGCGTGGTCATCGGCCAGCCGGTCGATATTGTGGTCCAGCGCATGGAGGCAGCCGGCGGCGACGATGCCGCCCTGGCGCATGGAGCCCCCCAGCCGCTGCTTCCAGCGCCAGGCCTGGCCGATGAACTCCTTGGAGCCCGCCAGCACCGCGCCCAGCGGCGCCCCGAGGCCCTTGGTGAAGTCCAGCCAGACGCTGTCCATGCTGGCCACCATCTCGGCAGCCGGCACCCCAGCGGCGACGCAGGCATTCATCAGCCGCGCCCCGTCCATGTGGGTGGACCAGCCCTCGGCATGGGCGATGGCAGCCACCGCGTTCAGCTGTTCCAGCGGCCACACCGCGCCGCCGCCGAAATTCGCCGTCTGCTCCACTTCCAGCAGGCGCTGCGGCGGGGTGTAGCGGGTGCGCGGGCGGATATGGGCGCGCAGGGTTTCCGGCGTGAACATGCCCTTGTCACCCTCCATGCCGGTGAGCATGGCGCCGGCCATGGCGCAATGGCCACCGCCTTCGCTGGTGATGATGTGGCTGTGCTTGTGCGCCAGCACCTCATCGCCCGGGCGGCAATGGGTGAGGATGGCCACCACGTTGCACATGGTGCCGCTGGGCATGAAGATGGCCGCTTCCTTGCCCAGCAGCGCCGCCATGCGGTCGCACAACTCCCACACCGTGGGGTCGTCGCCATGCTGCTCGTCGCCGACCTCGGCGCGCATCATCGCGTCCTTCATCGCCGCGGTCGGCTTGGTCTGCGTGTCCGAGTACAGGTTGATGCGGGCCGGCGGCGCGCCAGCGGGCGGGCGAGGCGGGGTGTAGTCCATGGCGACGTCTCCGAACGGGTCGGCCCGCATGGTGGCAGCGCCGCGGCAGGCTTGCAAAGCCACCCGGAAACCCGCCAGAACCGCGCCACCTAACCGCAACGAGGGGGATGTGATGACGGGACACGGACATGGTGGCGGCCATGAGGGCGGCGACCGGCGTATCGCGCTGCTGATCAGCATATTGGCGCTGTTTCTCGCCATTGCCGAAACCGGCGCCAAGAGCGCGCAGACCGAGGCATTGTCGAAGAATGTGGAAGCCGCCAACCTCTGGGCCTTCTTCCAGGCGCGCAGCATCCGCCAGACCATCGTGACCAGCGCCGCCGAGGAAGCCGAACTGGCCCGCGCCGCCGCCGCCGATGACGCCGCCCGCCAGGCCATCACCCGCCAGCAGGAAGCCTGGCGCGCCAGCGCCCAGCGCTGGGAAAGCGAGCCCGCCACCGGCGAAGGCCGCCGCGAACTGGCCAGCCGCGCCCGGGCAGCCGAGCAGAAGCGCGAAAAGTCGATGAGCGCCTACCACCTGTTCGAATACGGCTCGGCCGCGTTCCAGGTGGCGATCGTGCTGGCCAGCGCCAGCATCGTGACCGCGGTGCCGTTGCTGGCGCTGGGCGGTGCCGGCCTGGGCGTGCTGGGGCTGGCGCTGACCGTGCTGGCCGCGGTGGCACCGACCGCGCTGCACCTGTAGCACGGCCTGGACGGGGAACCTTACGGGCAGGCCGGACCCTGCTCGTTCCGGTCGGAACCGGGCATGGTTCAGGGCTTGATCGGCGCTTATGTCGGCGCCGATCAGCTTCTAGCCTTCCCAAATATCCCGCAGGAAGTCGGCCAGCCACAGGCCGGCGCGCAGCAGCAGGCTGAGCAGCCACAGCGCCCCCAGGCCGAGCATGCTCCAGCCCAGCCAGAGGAGACCGCTGGCGAAGGGCTGCGGCAGCATCGCCAGCATCTCCGCCAGGCCCGGGCCGCTGATGTCGGGCAGGTCCACACCGGCCGGCAGCAGCCGGGCCGGAAGCTGGTAGGCCACCGCCAAGGCCAGCACCAGGCAGAGCCCGAAAACCTTGACCAGAAGTGCCATGATGCCGGGCCCGCCGTTGCCTGAGCGAACCATAGGCCCGAATCATTTCACCAAAAAGTGAGTGAAACGCAATGCAACCCGGCTTCGGCCAGAACGGCAGGCCGCCCGCGCTTCAACTGCCGGATGATGCCGGGCTTGCCACCACCGCCGGCCGGGCCACGGGCGCCCCCGCCCGGCCGTACAACTGCATCGCCCGGCGCTCGAAGGCGCGCACCATCATCCGCACCGCCTCGTTGAACACGGTGCCGATCACCGCCTGCAACAGGCCGGAGCGGAATTCGAAATCGACGAAGAAATCCAGCTCGGTCCCCGCCGGCGTGGCGGTGAAGCGCCAGTGGTTGTTCAGGTATTTGAACGGCCCGTTCAGGTAGCGCACATGCACATGGCCGGGGCGTTCCAGCGTGACCTGGCTGCGGAAGGTCTCGCGGAACAGCTTGAAGCCGATGGTCAGGTCGGCCACCAGTTCGGTGCCGGTGGTGGACAGCACGCGGGCGCCGACGCACCAGGGCAGGAATTCCGGGTAGCGCCGCACATCCGCCACCAGGTCGAACATCTGTTCCGGCGAATACCGCAGCAGGCGCTTTTCCGCGTGGGTCGGCATCAGCGCGTGGCCAGGCGCGCCGCCTTCAGCGCGGCGAAGTCACTGTCGGCGTGGTAGCTGCTGCGGGTCAGCGGGGTGGCGGAAACCAGCAGGAAGCCCTTGGCGCGGGCCAGGCCGGCCAGGTCCTCGAACGCCTCGGGTTCCCAGAAGCGGGCCACCGCGGCGTGCTTCACCGTGGGCTGCAGGTATTGCCCGATGGTGAGGAAATCCACCTCGGCGCAGCGCAGGTCGTCCATCACCTGGCCGACCTCGCCGCGTTCCTCGCCCAGGCCCACCATCAGGCCGGACTTGGTGAAGATGGTCGGGTCCAGCTGCTTCACCCGGTCCAGCAGGCGCAGGCTTTGGTAATAGCGCGCGCCGGGGCGGATGCCGGGGTACAGCCGCGGCACGGTTTCCAGGTTGTGGTTGAACACATCCGGCCGGGCCTCAACCACCACCTCCAGCGCGCCATCCTTGCGCAGGAAGTCGGGGGTCAGCACCTCCACCGTGGTCTCCGGCGCGGCGGCGCGAATGGCCAGGATGGTCGCCGCGATATGCCGCGCGCCGCCATCCTTCAGGTCGTCGCGGTCCACGCTGGTCACCACCACGTGGCGCAGCCCCAGCTTGGCCACGGCATCGGCCACGCGCCGGGGCTCATCCGCCTCCAGCGGCTTCGGCAAGCCGGTGGCCACGTTGCAGAAGCTGCAGGCCCGGGTGCAGGTCTCGCCCATGATCATCATGGTGGCGTGGCGCTGCGACCAGCATTCGCCGATATTCGGGCAGGCGGCTTCCTCGCACACCGTGGTCAGGCCGTTCTCGCGCATCAGCGCATGGGTCTGGTGATAGACCGGGCTGGTCGGCGCCTTCACCCGGATCCAGGCCGGCTTGCGCTGGATGGGATTGTCCGGCCGATGGGCCTTTTCCGGGTGGCGGACGCGGTGGTCCACCTCGATGCGCGTGGTCATGCGGCTGCCTTAAGCGGTGGCCTGCCGGTTCCGCAAGCCCGCCCCCGAAGCGGCGGCCTTGCGGTGCAGGACCCTGGAGTCGGTCAGACGCTCAGGTAAGCGTTTGACAGCCTCCAGGCTATTGTTCGAGCGGCTGATTCACGCCGCCGATGATGCCACCGGCGACGATCAGACGCTAGATATGGAGAGCCATGCCATAGGCGTCCAGCACCGCCTCATGCATCGTTTCCGATACCGTGGGATGCGGGAAGATGGTGTGCATCAACTCGGCCTCGGTGGTCTCCATGCCGCGGGCGATGGTGTAGCCCTGGATCATCTCGGTCACCTCCGGCCCCACCATGTGGGCGCCCAGCATCTCGCCGGTCCTGGCGTCGAAGATGGTCTTGATCATGCCCTCGACCTCGCCCATCGCAATGGCCTTGCCATTGCCGATGAACGGGAAGCGGCCGACCTTGACCTCATGGCCCTTCGCCTTGGCCGCGGCTTCGGTCAGGCCGACGCTGGCCACCTGCGGCCGGCAGTAGGTGCAGCCGGGGATATTGCCGGTGTCCATCGGGTGCGGGTGCTTGCCGGCAATGGCTTCCACGCACACCACCGCCTCATGCATCGCCTTGTGCGCCAGCCAGGGCGGGCCGGTCAGGTCGCCGATGGCATAGACCCCCGGCTCCCCGGTGCGGGAGAACTCGTCCACCAGGATATGGGTGCGGTCCACCTTGATGGCGGTGCCTTCGAGGCCGATATCCTCGACATTGCCGACGATGCCGACCGCCGAGATGACCCGGTCCGCCTTGATTTCCGTTACCTTGCCGGCGGCCTCGATGACCACGGTGCAGCTTTCGCCTTCGCGGCGAACGCCCTGCACCTTCACCCCGGTCATCACCTTCATGCCCTGCTTCTGGAAGGACTTCTGCACGAAGGCGCTGATCTCGGCGTCCTCCACCGGCAGGATGCGGTCCATCACTTCCACCAGGGTCACCTCGGCGCCCATGTTGAGGTAGAAGCTGGCGAATTCGCTGCCGATGGCGCCCGAGCCGATGACCACCAGGCGCTTCGGCATGGCGGTGGGCACCAGGGCCTCGCGGTAGCTCCAGATCAGCTTGCCATCGGGCTCGATGCCCGGAATGACGCGGGCGCGGGCGCCGGTGGCCAGGATGATGTGCGGCGCGACCAGCTCCGCCACCGGCTTGCCGTCCTTGCTGACGCTCAGCCGGCCCTTGCCGGCCAGCTTGCCGGTGCCGTCGAACACCGTGATCTTGTGCTTCTTCATCAGGTACTTCACCCCATCGGTCAGCTGCTTGCTGACGGCGCGGCTGCGCTTGATGACGGCGTTGAAGTCGAAGCTGATGTTCTCGGCCTTGAAGCCATAGGGGCCGAGGTTGTGCAGCAGGTGGTTGATCTCGCTGGCGCGCAGCAGCGCCTTGGTCGGGATGCAGCCCCAGTTCAGGCAGATGCCGCCCAGGTTCTCGCGTTCCACCACCGCGGCCTTCATGCCCAGTTGGCTGGCGCGGATGGCGGCCACGTAGCCGCCGGGGCCGCCGCCGAGGATGATGATGTCGAAGGACTGCGTCTCGGCCATGCTGCTGCTCCGTGTCAGGCCGTCAGGCGCGCCAGGGCGTCGCCGGAAAGGCTCATCATGTCCCACTCACCCGGGTCGCCCTTGGCGCCCAGGCGTTGGTAGAAGGCGATGGAGGGCGCGTTCCATTTCAGCACGCGCCAGTCGATCTGCTTGCCGCCTTCCGCCTGGAGCCGCCGCGCCAGTTCCGCGAACAGCGCCCGCCCAAGGCCGGCACCGCGCAGCGCCGGGCTGACAAAGATGTCCTCCAGGAAGTAGCCCGGCGAACAGGTAAAGGTGCTGATGGTGGTGTGGTACAGCGCCACGCCCACCGCCTGGCCGCCGGCTTCCGCCAGGATGGCCTGGGCATAGGGGCGTGGGCCGAACAGCACGCGGTGGTAGTCGGCTTCGCTGGCGGTGAACTTGTCCAGCTTGTGTTCGTATTCCGCCAGCGCCCGAACCAGCGCGCGCACCGCCGGCACATCGGCCGGCGTGGCGTCGCGCAATGTGAACCCCGGCTGGGTGCTCACAGCATCAGGCTCAACGGTTCCTCGATGATGCCCTTCAGCGCCTGGATGAACTCCGCCGCCAGCGCGCCGTCGATCACCCGATGGTCCACCGACAGGGTGCAGGTCATCACCGTGGCGATGGCCAGCGCGCCGTCCTTCACCACCGGGCGCTGCTGCCCGGCGGCCACGGCCAGGATGCCGGCCTGCGGCGGGTTGATGATGGCGCCGAAGGTGGAAACGCCAAACATGCCCATGTTGGAGATGGAGAAGCCGCCGCCCTGGAATTCCTCGGGCTTCAGCTTGCCGGTCTTGGCCCGCGCCGCCAGGTCCTTCATCTCGTTGCTGATCGCCGCCAGGCCCTTGGTGTCGGCCTTGCGGATGATCGGGGTGATGAGGCCCGTCGGCGTGGAGACGGCAATGCTGATATCGACCTCGTCGTAGAGGATCATCGCCTCATCGGTCCAGGAGGCGTTCACCGCGGGGAAGCGGCGCAGCGCCACCGCCGTGGCCTTGATGACCAGGTCGTTGACCGAAAGCTTGAAGCTGGCCGGGCCATCCTTCGGGCTTTTCGCGTTCAGTTCCGCCCGCAGCTTCAGCAGCGCGTCGATCTCGATATCGGTCGAGACGTAGAAGTGCGGAATGGTCTGCTTGGCCTCACTGAGCCGGCGGGCGATGACCTTGCGGATGCCGCTGTGCGGCACTGCGCTGTGCGGCGCGGTGATGGGCGCGGCCGGGGCCTTGGGCGCCGGCGGCGCGGCGGCAGCCGGGGCGGGCGCGGCGGCGGCAACCGGCGCGGCCTTGGGGCGACCGATGGCGGCTTCCACATCGGCCTTGACGATGCGGCCCTGCGGGCCACTGCCCTGCACGCCGGCCAGGTCCAGCCCGGCCTGCGCCGCCATGCGCCGCGCCAGCGGGCTGGCGAAGACATGCGCGCCGGCCGAGGCGGCTACGGGGGCGGCTACGGGTGCCGGAGCAAGGGCGGCCGGGGCCGGGGCCGCGGCAGGCGCGGCAACCGGGGCCGCAGC
>CANBXZ010000172.1 GCA_947373495.1 Acetobacteraceae bacterium | reverse complement strand
CCGGCCATGAGCTGGACCCGCGGCCTGGCCCCGGCCGCCGGCGTGCAGGCCAATGAATGCCCGGACGGCACCATGGCCACCCCGGCCCGCGGGCATGAGAACATCGTCCGTTGCATGCCGATTTGATCTGATTTGCCTATCATGGCGATTGGCTGAACGAAGCGGCCCCGGCATTGGCCCGGGGCCGCTTTTTTCATGCGCTTGCCGCCCCGCACAGGCGGGAGTAGGAAGCCGCCGCCCCTTACAGAAACCTGCGACAAAGGCATTCCCATGGCCCGCAAGAAGATAGCGCTGATCGGCGCTGGCAATATCGGTGGCACGCTTGCCCACCTCATTGGCCTGAAGGAACTTGGCGACGTCGTCATGTTCGACGTCTTCCCCGGCGTGGCCGCGGGCAAGGCGCTGGACCTGATGCAGTCCGGCCCGGTCGACGGCTTCGACAGCAACATGTCCGGCACCGGCGACTATGCCGCCATTGCCGGCGCCGACGTCATCATCGTCACCGCCGGCTTCCCGCGCATGCCGGGCATGAGCCGTGACGACCTGCTGACCAAGAACGCCGGCGTCATCGACCAGGTGGCCCAGGGCATCAAGACCTATGCCCCGAACGCCTTCGTCATCTGCATCACCAACCCGCTGGACGTGATGGTCTGGGTGCTGCAGCAGCGCAGCGGCCTGCCGGCGAACATGGTGGTGGGCATGGCCGGCGTGCTGGACAGCAGCCGCTTCCGCCTGTTCCTGGCGCAGGAGTTCAACGTCTCGGTCGAGGACGTGACCGCCTTCGTGCTGGGCGGCCACGGCGACACCATGGTGCCGCTGACCCGCTACTCCACCGTGGCCGGCGTGCCGGTGACCGACCTGATCAAGATGGGCTGGACCACGCAGGAACGCATCGACGCGATCTGCGACCGTACCGCCAATGGCGGCGGTGAGATCGTGAAGCTGCTGGAACGCGGCTCCGCCTTCTACGCCCCGGCCGCTTCCGCCATCGCCATGGCCGAGAGCTTCCTGCTGGACAAGAAGCGCGTGCTGCCGAGCGCGGTGCTGCTGAACGGCGAATACGGCCAGTCCGGCTTCTACGTTGGCGTGCCGGTGGTCATCGGCTGCAATGGCGTGGAGAAGGTGATGGAAGTGCAGTTCACCGAGGCCGAGAAGGCCGCCTTCGACAAGTCCTGCGACGCGGTGAAGAAGCTGATCGAAGACTTCAAGAAGCTCGGCGTCTGAAGCGACCCGGCCGGATGCGCGGCCAGGCCCCCGGGCCTGGCGCAAAATCCGGTCGACTTTTGCGGAACCGCTCCGGTATCCGGCTGCCGAGGCAGCCGCGCCGGGGCGGGGCGGCAGATCTGGCAGCAGACCAGGTCACCGCCACGGGGAATGCCCGGGACTTCGTTTGCAGCCGCCCAGCACAGGGAATGCGCGCATGAATATTCACGAATACCAGGCGAAGGAGCTGCTGCGGCGCTACGGCGTCGCAGTGCTTGAGGGCCATGTGGCCTGGAACGCCGAGGAAGCCGCCGCCGCCGCCGCCAAGCTGCCCGGTCCGGTCTATGTGGTGAAGTCGCAGATCCACGCCGGTGGCCGCGGCGCTGGCCATTTCGCCGAAGACCCCACCGGCAAGGGTGGCGTTCGCGTGGTGAAGAGCGTCGATGACGCCAAGGCCGCCGCCGCCGCCATGCTCGGCCATACCCTGGTCACCAAGCAGACCGGCGACGCCGGCAAGCTGGTTTCCCGGGTGTATGTGGAAGCCGGCTGCGACATCAAGCAGGAGCTGTACCTCTCCCTGCTGGTGGACCGCGAAAGCTCGCGCATCGTCATCATGGCCTCCACCGAGGGTGGCATGGAGATCGAGGAGGTGGCGCACAGCCACCCCGAGAAGATCCTGAAGGTCACGATCGACCCGGCTTCCGGTGTCTCCGGCTTCCATGCCCGCAAGCTTGGCTTCGGCCTGGGCCTGGCCGGCGCGCAGCTGCGCAGCTTCGAGAAGTTCGTGATGGCGATGTACCGCGCCTTCACCGACCTGGATTGCGCCATTGTCGAGATCAACCCGCTGGTGGTGACCGGCGCGGGCGACGTGGTGGCGCTGGATGCCAAGGTGTCCTTCGACGACAACGCGCTGTTCCGCCACAAGGACCTTGAGGCGCTGCGCGACGACAGCGAGATGGACCCGAAGGAACTGGACGCGGTCAAGAACGACCTGAACTACGTCGCGCTGGACGGTGAGATCGGCTGCATGGTGAATGGCGCCGGCCTGGCCATGGCGACCATGGACATCATCAAGCTGTACGGCTCCTCGCCGGCCAACTTCCTCGATGTCGGCGGCACGGCGAATGCGGCTCGGGTGACGGAAGCCTTCCGCATCATCACCAGCGACAGCAACGTCAAGGCCATCCTGGTCAACATCTTCGGTGGCATCGCCAAGTGCGACATGATCGCCGAGGGCATCGTGGCCGCGGCCAAGACGCTGACGCTCTCGGTGCCGCTGGTGGTTCGGCTCGAAGGCACCAATGTCGAGCTGGGCAAGAAGATCCTGGCCGAATCCGGCCTGGCGATCATCCCCGCGGACAACCTGGCCGATGCGGCGCAGAAGGTTGTCGCCGCCGTTAAGAAGGTGGCCTGAGCCATGGCGATCCTCATCGACGCGACCACCCGGGTGATGACCCAGGGCTTCACCGGGGCCCAGGGCACCTTCCACGCCGAACAGGGCATTGCCTATGGCAGCACCTATGTCGGCGGCGTGACGCCGGGCAAGGGTGGCAGCACCCATATCGGCCTGCCGGTATTCGACACGGTGGCCGACTGCGTGGAGCGGACCCGGGCCAATGCCAGCGTCATCTACGTGCCGCCGCCGTTCGCGGCCGACGCGATCCTGGAAGCGATCGACGCCGAGCTGCCGCTGATCATCTGCATCACCGAGGGCATCCCGGTGCTGGACATGGTGCGGGTGAAGCGGGCGCTGTCGGGCAGCAAGTCCCGCCTGATCGGGCCGAACTGCCCGGGCGTCATCACCCCGGACGCCTGCAAGATCGGCATCATGCCGGGCCATATCCACCGTCGTGGGTCGGTCGGCATCGTCTCCCGCTCGGGCACGCTGACCTATGAGGCGGTGGCGCAGACCACGGCCGCCGGGCTTGGCCAGTCCACCTGCGTGGGCATCGGCGGCGACCCGGTGAAGGGCACCGACTTCATCGAGGTGCTGGAAATGTTCCTGGCCGACCCCGAGACGAAGTCGATCGTCATGATCGGCGAGATCGGTGGCCAGTCCGAAGCCGACGCCGCCGACTTCCTGGCGCGCGAGAACAAGGGCCCCAACGCCAAGCCGGTGGTGGGCTTCATCGCCGGTGCCACCGCCCCCCCGGGGCGTCGCATGGGCCATGCCGGCGCCGTCATCTCCGGCGGCAAGGACACCGCCGAGGCGAAGATGGACGCCATGTGGGGGGCCGGCATTCATGTGGCGGAAAGCCCGGCGGCGCTGGGCAGCACCATGGTGAAGGCCCTGAAGGGCTGAAGGCCGGCCGGGGTGGCCACCACCCTGGCGGGCGGTTGTTAAGTTGGCGTCAAGGCATGTGGTGAAGAGCTTTCGCCGCATCCTTGCCACGAAGACTGTGTTAACCCGCGCCGCATCCTATGTTGGGTGCGGCGCTTTGCCGCGCAGATCGCGCAACCCGAACTGACCGCTGCCCCGGCCCCCGGGGCGGGACGGAGACGACCAATGGCCGGAGTGGACATCCTCGCAACCGTGATGAACGGGGCGAATGCCGCCTTCCTCGCGGACCTCTACGCCCGCTGGGCCGAAAAGCCCGAAAGCGTCGACCCCTCCTTCGCCGAGCTGTTCGCCGCGCTGAACGACGACGCGCGCTCCGTGCTGACCGACGCGATGGGCGCCAGCTGGGCGCCGCGGCCGCGCGGTGGCTTCGCGCCCGAGGCGGAAGCGCCGAAGGCCGACCCGAAGGCCAAGGGCAAGCCCGCCCCCGGCGCCAGCCAGGACGACATCCGCAAGGCGGTGCTGGACAGCATCCGCGCGCTGATGCTGATCCGCAGCTATCGCGTCCGCGGCCACCTGGAAGCGCAGCTGGACCCGCTGGGGCTGACCCAGGTGCAGAAGCACGCCGAGCTGGACCCGACCTTCTGGAACTTCTCCGAAGCCGACATGGACCGGCCGATCTTCATCGACCACGTGCTGGGGCTGGACAACCCGACGCTGCGCCAGATCATGCAGGTGCTGCGGGCCACCTATTGCGGCCCGATCGGCGTCGAGTTCATGCACATCCAGGACCCGGACCAGAAGTCCTGGATCCAGCGCCGGGTTGAGGGCGCGCCCTGGGCGCGGGCCTTCAACGCCGAAGACAAGAAGCTGATCCTGCAGCACCTGACCGAGGCCGAGGGCTTCGAGGCCTATTGCGCCCGCAAGTATCCGGGCACCAAGCGCTTCGGCCTGGAAGGCGGCGAGAGCACCATCCCGGCGGTGCAGACCGTGATCGAGGTGTGCGCCAAGGCCGGCGTGAACGAGATGGCCATCGGCATGGCGCATCGCGGCCGGCTGAACATGCTGGTGAACGTGGTGCAGAAGCCCTACGCCCAGGTCTTCGGTGAGTTCAAGGGCGTGTTCGCCGGCACCGACGACGTGCAGGGCAGCGGCGACGTGAAGTACCATCTGGGTACCTCGGCCGACCTGGAGATCGGCGGCCGCATGGTCCACCTCTCCCTGCAACCCAACCCGAGCCACCTGGAAGCGGTGAACCCGGTGGTGGTCGGCAAGGTCCGCGCCCGCCAGGATGAGGCCGGCGACACCAAGGGCCGCCGCAGCGTCATGGCCATTCTGCTGCATGGCGACGCCGCCTTCGCCGGCCAGGGCCTGGTGTATGAGACGATGGCGATGAGCCAGCTGATCGGCTACCGCACCGGCGGCACGGTCCACATCGTCACCAACAACCAGATCGGCTTCACCACGGTGCCGGCGCATGCCTATTCCGGCCTGTACTGCACCGACATCGCCAAGGCGGTGCAGGCGCCGATCCTGCACGTGAACGGCGACGACGTGGAGGCGGTGGTCTTCGCCGCCCGCATGTGCGCCGAGTTCCGCCAGGAATTCGCCTGCGACATCGTGCTCGACATCGTCTGCTATCGCCGCCACGGCCATAACGAGGGCGACGAGCCGGCCTTCACCCAGCCGATCATGTACAATCGCATCAAGGAGATGCGCACCACCCGCACGCTGTACGCCGAGAAGCTGGCGCGCGAGGGCACGCTTTCCGCCGAGGACAGCAAGGCGATGTACGACGCCTTCAACCAGAAGCTGGACGACGCCTTCGCCGCCGCCCAGAGCTTCAAGCCGAACAAGGCGGACTGGCTGGAAGGCCACTGGACCGGCATGAAGGCCGCCGGCACCGACGACGAGGAACGGCTGGACGGCACCGCCGTGCCGCTGGACACGCTGCGCGAAGTGGGTGCGGCGCTGTCCCGCGTGCCGGCCGACTTCACCGCCAACCCGAAGATCACCCGCCAGTTGGAAGCCAAGAAGCAGGCGATCGACAGCGGCGAGGGGATCGACTGGGCCACCGGCGAAGCCCTGGCCTTCGGCACCCTGCTGCTGGACGGGCACCGCGTGCGGCTTTCCGGTGAGGATGTGCAGCGCGGCACCTTCAGCCACCGCCATTGCGTGCTGGTGGACCAGGTGACCCAGGGCGAATACGCCCCGGTCAACAATATCCGCGCCGGCCAGGCCAAGCTGGAAGCCTTCAACAGCCTGCTCTCGGAAGCCGGCGTGCTGGGGTATGACTACGGCTATTCCCTGGCGGACCCGCACACGCTGGTGCTGTGGGAAGCGCAGTTCGGCGACTTCGCCAACGGTGCCCAGGTCATCATCGACCAGTTCATCGCTTCCGGCGAAACCAAGTGGCTGCGCATGTCCGGCCTGGTGATGCTGCTGCCGCATGGCTACGAGGGCCAGGGGCCGGAGCACAGCTCCGCCCGGCCGGAGCGCTACCTGCAACTGTGCGCCGAGCGCAACATGCGGGTGTGCAACATCACCACCCCGGGCAACTACTTCCACGCCCTGCGCCGCCAGATGAAGGCGAATTACCGCAAGCCGCTGGTGCTGTTCACGCCCAAGAGCCTGCTGCGCCACAAGATGGCAGTGTCCTCCCTGGCGGAATTCGGCCCCGACACCAGCTTCCGCTACGTGATCCCGGAAGTGGACGCGCTGGTGCCCGAGGCGCAGGTGAAGCGCGTGGTGATCTGCACCGGCAAGGTCTACTACGACCTGCTGCAGACCCGGCGCGAGGCCGGGGTGCAGGACGTGGCCATTCTGCGGCTGGAGCAGATGTACCCGTTCCCCAGGCAGTCGCTGGGCCGGGCACTGGCGCCGTACAAAAATGCCGACGTGGTGTGGTGCCAGGAGGAGCCCGAGAACATGGGCGCCTGGACTTTCGTGGACCGCCGCATCGAAGGCGTGCTGCGGGAGATCAACCACACGGCGCAGCGGCCGATCTATGTCGGCCGGCAGGAAGCGGCCAGCCCGGCCACCGGGTTGGCCAAGGTTCATCAGCAGCAGCAGGAAACCCTGGTGCGCGAAGCCCTCAGGCTGGCCTGAGCAGCGCATCGGTAGAAGGCGAAGATAATGGCAACCGAGATCCTGGTCCCCACCCTGGGCGAAAGCGTCAGCACCGCCACCGTGGCGCGCTGGCTGAAGAAGGTGGGCGAGGCCGTGAAGGCCGACGAGCCGCTGGTGGAACTGGAAACCGACAAGGTGACGGTGGAAGTCAACGCGCCGTCCGCCGGCGTGGTGGAAGCCATCAGCGCCGATGAAGGCGCCGAGGTTACCCCGGGCACGCTGCTGGGCAGCATTGCCGCCGGTGGCGTGGCCACGGCCCGCCCGGTGCCGCACACCCCGGTGCCGGCGCCCGCCGCCGCCGCCCCGGTGCAGCCGCAGCTGGAAACCCCGCGCGCCGTGTCCGGCCCGGTGGCGGTGCCCGGCCATGCGCCGCTGCCCGCCGCCGCCAAGCTGCTGGCCGAAGCCGGCGTGGCCGCCGCCCAGCTTGGTGCCGGCTCCGCCAAGGATGGCCGCATCAGCAAGGGCGACGTGCTGGACTTCCTGGCCCGCCCCGCCGCGGCGCCGGCCGCCGCTGCCGCCGCCAAGGCGCCGCGCGCGCTGGGTGAGGGCGAGGAGCGGGTGAAGATGACCCGGCTGCGCCGCACCATCGCCAACCGGCTGAAGGAAGCGCAGAACACCGCCGCCATGCTCACCACCTTCAACGAGGTGGACATGGGCGCGGCGATGGCGCTGCGGGCCGAATACCGCGACGCCTTCGAGAAGCGCCACGGCGTCAAGCTCGGCTTCATGTCCTTCTTCGTGAAGGCCTGCGTGGCCGCGCTGAAGGAATACCCGGCGGTGAACGCCGAGATCGACGGCGAGGATGTGGTCTACAAGCACCATGTCCACATGGGCATCGCCGTGGGTGGCCCGAACGGCCTGGTGGTGCCGGTGCTGCGCAATGCCGAGACGCTGGGCTTCGCCGACATCGAGAAGGCCATCGGCGGCTTTGGCAAGCGCGCGCGCGACGGCCAGTTGAAGCTGGAGGAACTCTCCGGCGGCAGCTTCACCGTGACCAATGGCGGCATCTACGGCAGCCTGATGAGCACGCCCATCCTGAACCCGCCGCAGTCCGGCATCCTGGGGATGCACAAGATCCAGGACCGGCCGATGGCCGTGGGTGGGAAAGTAGAGATTCGCCCGATGATGTACCTGGCCCTGAGCTACGACCACCGCATCGTGGACGGCAAGGAAGCGGTCAGCTTCCTGGTGCGGGTGAAGGAAAGCATCGAGGATCCGCGCCGGCTGATGCTGGACATCTGAGACTTCTGAACCAGGGCCAGGGCCGGTGCCCCGCAAGGGTGCCGGCCCTGTTTCTTTTGTGCCCCCCGGAGGGGCCTTCCGCTATTCTGATGGCCACACGCCATCCCTGACGGGAATTCTGCCATGCGGTCCTATGACGGCCAATTCTCCGACAACCGCCCGCTGAAGCGCACGCGGGAGGAAAAGGAGCGCCAATTGAAGGAGCTGAAGGAGACCCTGGCCGGCTTCAAGCCGCACCAGTCGCCGACGCTGCGCGCCTCCATCATCGGCAAGATCAAGGAACTGATGGAAGAACTGGCCGCCCCGCCGCCGCCGCCGCGCGAACGCCGCCCGGCCTACCCTGGCAGCGACTTCGGCGCCCCGCGCGGCCCGCGCCGGCCGCGCCCGACGGGCGGCGGCTGAACACCCGGGCGGCCGGACCAACCCGGCCGGCCGCCCCGCCGCCCCGGCCAGGCGCTACCGCTGCATGCCCTGGTCCGACTGCATCATCTGCCTGGCCTTGTGGCCATCCACGTTCAGCTTCAGCTTGCCGCCCTCCACCCCGGCCACCGCGCTCAGCGGCAGGTAGTGGTGCTGGCCGCCGGCGTTGGCATCGTTCTTCGCCAGCTTGATCCGGTTGCCGTCCATGTGGTCCACGCGGCCGACATGGCCGCCGCCGGAACAGACCACCTCCATGTGTTCCTTCACCTGGCTTTGGTCGATCATCGCCTTTTCCTCCTGGTTGCTGCTGCCCTGGCGCCCTGTGACGCCGGGTAGTTCTGGCGCCCTGCGGCGCCGGGTAGTTCTGGCGCCCTGCGGCGCCGGGGTAGTTCTGGCGCCCTGCGGCGCCGGGGTAGTTCTGGCGCCCTGCGGCGCCGGGGTAGTTCTGGCGCCCTGCGGCGCC
>CANBXZ010000171.1 GCA_947373495.1 Acetobacteraceae bacterium | reverse complement strand
TGGCGGTGCAGCGCATTGCCGTCCAGCACCACCTTGGCGTCACCCGCCACCGCCGTTTCGCCCGAGACGAACAACGGGTTGATCTCGGCCAGCATCAGTTCCTCCCGCAGGAACAGCGTGGCCAGCTTCGCACCCATCGCGCGCACGGCGGCGTCCTCGGTCAGCGCCGCCAGCGCGGCGTTGATGCTGGCTTCATCCGGCGCGCAAAGCCGGGTGAGGGCAGGGGTCAGCGCATGGCTTTCCACCTCCACGCCACCTTCGGCGATGAAGGTAACGCGCACCGCGCCGGCACCGGCATCCAGCAGGATGGAGAGGTAGCATTCGCGGCCCGTCGCCGGGGCTTCCACCAGGCAGGCATGCACCGCATGGCCCTTGATGCTGCTGCCCAGGATGCGTGCCAGCGCCGCCTGGGTCTCGCTGGCGTCACGGCACAGCGCCACGCCGCCGGCCTTGCCGCGGCCGCCCACGGTAACCTGCGCCTTCACCACCCGCGCCGCCGCGGGGGGCTGCCAGGTGGCGTCGTGCACCACCTGGCCTTCCGGCACCGCAATGCCGTAGTGCCGGAACAGCGCCTTGCCGTCGGCTTCCACCAGCAGCATCAGAAGTAGCCCAGCGCGAGGATGCCGTCGGTGTCCATGTCGCCGCTGACGATCTTGCGGCCGATCAGGTCGCGCAGCGTCTCGCTGGCACCACCGCCGAGCGAGCCGTAGCGCGCGCCGCGATACAGGCGAGACACCGGATATTCGTCGGTGAAGCCGAAGCCGCCATGCACCTGAATCGCCTCTCCGGTGACGCGAATGGCCATCTCATTGGTGAAGACCTTCGCCGTGGCTGCCAGGAACGGGTCGGGGAAGGGGTTGGCGGTCCAGCAGGCGCGATACAGCAGGCCGCGCGCCGCCTCGATGTCCTTGTACATGTCGGCCAGCTTCCAGCGGATGCCCTGGAAATCGCTGATCGGCTTGCCGAAGATCGGCCGCTCGCGCACGTACTTCACTGCTTCATCAAACGCGCCTTCGGCGAGGCCCAGCGAAATGCTGGGGTTCAGGCAACGCTGGGTATTGAAGGCGTTCAGCAGCTTCTTGAAGCCGTCTTCCCGGATGACGATGTTTTCGTCCGGCACTTCCAGGTCGTTGAACTGCACCTCGTGCAGGTTCTCGCCACCCATGGTGTGATAGGTGCCGGTCACTTCCAGCCCGGGCGTGCCCTTTTCGATCAGCACGCAGCCGATGCCCTCGCGGCCCGGCTTGCCCTCGATGCGGGTGAAGACAACGAACATGCCGGCTTCCTCCGCCCGGCTGATCAGCGTCTTCACGCCGTTGATGACCCAGCGGTCGCCCTTGCGCACCGCGTTGGTGCGGTAGTTGCGCACATCGGTGCCGGCATGCGGCTCGGTCATGCAGATGGAGAGGATGCAGTCGCCGCTGACCACCTGCGGCAGGATGCGGCTGCGGATGCTCTCCGGCGCATAGTGGCTGATGACGCGGGTCTGCACCCCGGCTTCCCCCAGCACCGCCATGGCGGTGGGGTAGCAGACCTTGGCGATCTCCTCGAGGATCAGCGCGGTTTCGAACACCGGCAGGCCCATGCCGCCGTATTCCTCCGGCACGGTCATGCCGAGCACGCCGAGCTCGGCCAGTTCCTTGATATTTTCCCACGGGAAGGTGCCGTCCATCCAGCGCAGCGCGCGCTGGCGGAACTTGCCCTGGGCCAGCTCGCGCACGGATTCCACCATGCGGCGCTGTTCGTTGTTGAGCTTGAACTCCATGCTCAGGCGGCCAGCTTCGCCGCGCCGCCGGCCAGGCTGGGCGCGGTTTCCAGCGCGCAGAGCCCATCGAACAACCGGCCGCTGTCCAGCGGCGCGCCGGCGGCGCAATCGACGAACTTCTCGCGCAACTCATCCAGGTTCAGCGGCAGCTTGGCGTTGCCCTTGGGGAAGCGCACTTCCCGGTGCAACTCCCGCCCCGTGGTGGTGCGGATGGTCACCGTGTCGGTCAGCGCGAACACCGGCTCGATCGGGCAATGCGTGTCGCTGGTGTGGACCACCACCTTGCCGTACTGCGCCCGCACTTCGGGTTCGTTGACGAAGGCGTCCGTCAACTCGCGCAGGCCGACGCGGCGTGCCACCAGGGCCGAGGCCACGGCGAATTCCACGCTGAACTTGGCTTCCAGCCCGGTGACCGGGGCATGGTTGCGCAGCATGCTGGCCTGGGCGGTGCCGATGGTGACCTCCACCGCCGCCACATCCTCCGCTCGCAGGTTTTCCTGCGCGGTCAGCGCCAGCACCGCATCGGCGGTGCGATGCGCCGAATAGCACATCGGGTAGCGCTTGATGCTGAGCCCCATCTCCCGGATGCGCAGCACCTGGCCCACCGTGGCCGGGCTGGTCAGGTCCGCCGCGCTTTTGGGCGACAGCGCGGCGAGGAAGCCGGCATGGTGTTCCAGCGCGTCGGCCGCACTGGTGAAGCCCTTGGCCACCATGCGTACCGCCTCGATGCCCGAGGCCGCGGCGCGGCCGGCGTGGAACGGCTTGGTCATGGTGCCGAAATTCGCCACCAAGCCCGCCGCCATGCTGGCCGCCAGTGCCAGGGCGGCGCCGGTGCGTTCGGCGTTCAGCCCGTTCAGGTTGGCCACGGCGGCGGCGGCGCCCACGGCGCCATACACCGCCGTGGGGTGCCAGCCCTTCAGGTGCAGCGCGTCGGTTTCGCGCGCATTCAGTTCGGCCCAGACCTCGTAGCCCACCAGGTAGGCGCGCAGCACCGTGGCGCCGGAAAGCCCCAGGCGTTCCGCTTCCGCCAAAATGGCCGGCACCAATACCGTGGAAGGGTGGCCGCCGATGGCGACGTCGTCATAGTCCAGCGCATGGCCGGCGGTGGCGTTGATCAGCGCGGCATCGGCGCTGTAGGTGCGCGCCGGGCCCAGCAGCACGGTGGCTTCCTGCGCCGCGGACTGGCGTTCGGCCACCTGCGCCTGCACCAGCTTCACCACCGGCTCGTCGCGCCCGGCGATCATGGTGCCGATGACGTCGATGATGCCGCTGCGGATGATGGGGGCCACGTCGGCCGGCACCACCAGCGACTGGTCAGCCGCGAAGGCCGCCAGGGTTGCGGTCAAACCAGCCATGTCAGTAGCTCCTCGGCATGCCAAGCACGTGTTCGCCGGTGAAGGCGAGGATCAGGTTGGTCGAGATCGGCGCGATCTGCAGCAACCGCGCCTCGCGCCACTTGCGCTCCACGTCGTATTCGCGGGCGTAGCCGAAGCCGCCATGGGTTTGCAGGCAGGCTTCCGCCGCCTGCCAACTGGCCTCGCTGGCCAGCATCTTGCACCAGTTGGCTTCCGGGCCGCAGGGCACGCCGGCGTCGAACATCGCCGCCGCCTTGCGCACCATCAGCTCGGCCGCCTCGGTGGCGACATGGGCGCGGGCGATGGGGAACTGGATCGCCTGGTTCTTGCCGATCGGGCGGTCGAACACCACGCGCTCATTGGCGTAGTCGGTGGCCTTCTTCACGAACCAGCGGGCATCGCCCAGCCCTTCATGCGCCACCAGGATGCGCTCGGCATTCATGCCGTCCAGGATGTAGCGGAAGCCGCGGCCCTCCACGCCGATGAGGTTCTCGGCCGGCACGCGCAGGTTGTCGAAGAAGACCTCGGTGGTGTTGTGGTTCACCATCGCCTTCAGCGGGCGGATCTCCATGCCCTTGCCCAGGCTCTCGCGGATATCCACCAGGAACACGCTGATGCCGTCCGTCTTCTTCGTCACCTCGTCGCGCGGCGTGGTGCGGGCCAGCAGCAGCATCAGGTCCGAATGCAGCGCGCGGCTGGTCCAGACCTTCTGGCCGGTGACGACGTAATGGTCGCCGTCGCGCACCGCGCGGGTTTTTATCTTCGTGGTGTCGGTGCCTGCCGTCGGTTCCGTCACGCCGAAGGCCTGCAGGCGCAGCTTGCCGCTGGCGATCTGCGGCAGGTACTTCTTCTTCTGCGCGTCGTTGCCGTGCCGCAGCAGCGTGCCCATGATGTACATCTGCGCGTGGCAGGCGCCGGCATTGCTGCCGCTGGCGTGGATTTCCTCCAGCACCACCCCGGCCGCGCGTACCGGCAGGCCGGCGCCGCCGTATTCCTCGGGGATCAGGGCGCCGAGGAAGCCGCTTTCGGTCAGCGCGTTCACGAACTCGGTCGGGTAGGCTTCCTTCGCCTCCAGGTCGCGCCAGTACTGGCCCGGGAAGCCGGCGCAGATCCGGCGGACGCTGTCGCGGATCTCCGGCCAATCGACGCCCATGTTCATGGTCGGCATCTCGCCGGCGGTGTGCGTATCCATTGTCTTGGACTCTCCGTGTTGCCGGCATTCAAAACCCCGGCAGGGGGAGCGTCAACGCGGATACCCTAACGAAAAGGGCGCGGAGGACGTGACCCCCCGCGCCCTTCGTCAGGCCGGCAGCGGTGTTACGCCGCCTGCTGTTCCGGCTGCGGCACCGCCTGCAGCGTCGGCCGGCCGTTCTGCACCTGGATGCGGCGCGGCTTCAGCGATTCGGGCACCACGCGCTTCAGCGCCACATGCAGCAGGCCGTGTTCCAGGGTGGCACCTTCCACCACCATGTGGTCGGCCAGCACGAAGCGGCGTTCGAACGCCCGGCCGGCGATGCCGCGGTACAGGAAGGCGCGGCCATCCTCGGCCTGCTGGGCGCGGCCGGCCACGGTCAGGGTATTGTCACGGGCCACGATCTCCACGTCATCGGGGCCGAAGCCGGCCACGGCCATGGTCAGCACGTAGCTGTCATCGCCGGTCTTCTCGATGTTGTAGGGCGGGTAGGACTGGCTGGTCTCGGCGGTGCCGCGGGCGGTTTCCAACTGGCGGGCCATGCGGTCGAAGCCGATGGCGGTGCGGAACAGCGGCGAGAAATCGAGGGTGTTCATTGGCGTGGAGCCCCTTCAGGAAGCAAGGTCCGGTTGTGCCTGTGGCCACCGCCTGCCGCCCCCAAACGGGCCGCGCCAGGGCTGGAACCACACCAGGGCCCCATCAGGGCGCCCCGGTACACCGCCAATTGGAAAGCGCCGGTGCCCCTTTCAAGGGGGCCCGGCGCTGCCTTTTCATGCCAATGCACTGCATGCCGTCAGGTGGCCCGGAACCAGTCCCGAACCGCCCAGCGCAATAGCCTTGGCCCCTGGCTTTAGCCTGGGGCTGCCCGGTGCACGGCTTGGCCGTGCGCCAGGGCAGGCACGAAGCCTACTTCTTGCGGCCGGAAATACCGATGCTGGCGAAGCGCTTGTTGAACTTGGCGACCTGGCCGCCAGTGTCCATCACGCGCTGCACGCCGGTCCAGGCCGGGTGCGACTTGGGGTCGATGTCCAGACGGATCGAGGTGCCCGACATGCAGGAGCGAGTGGTGAACTCGGTCCCGTCCGTCATGGTCACATGGACGTCGTGGTATTCGGGATGGATGTCGGGCTTCATGGCGAAACTCATACGGCATGGCGCTGCCGAAGGTGACCGGCCGCGCGGGAACGGCGCGTATAGGGGAAGCCTCCGGCGGGCGCAACCGCCCGCCTTTCAGTCGATCGCGTCGCCCACGGCATGGATCGGCGCGCCGATCGGCTTGCCGACCAGCGGCACCACCTGAACCACGTCCCCGACAGCGCGGAACGGCAGCGCCACCAGGCCGCAGCCGGCCAGAAACATACAGCATAGCAAGGGCAGGATGAGCTTGTTCATCCCGGCCCAACGCCGCCACCCGCCCCGGGTTTGCCGGCGCCGCGCCGGCCGCCCATGCTGGGGGCCATGAACATCCTTTCCATCCAGAGCCAGGTGGCCTGGGGCCATGTCGGCAATGCTGCCGCGGTGTTTCCGTTGCAGCGCCTGGGCGCCGAGGTGTGGGCGGTGCCGACGGTGCTGTTCAGCAACCACCCCGGCCACGGCGCCTTCCGCGGCACCCCGCTGGACCCGGCGCTGATACGGAACCTGGTGGCCGGCGTGGCCGAGCGCGGCGTGCTGGCGCGCTGCGACGCGGTGCTCTCCGGCTATCTGGGCGGCGTGGCGACGGGCGAGGCGATCCTGGACGCGGTGGCCCAGGTGAAGGCGGCCAATCCGGCGGCGCTGTATTGCCTGGACCCGGTGATCGGCGATTCGGGCCGGGTCTATGTCCGCCCCGGCATTCCGGAATACCTGCGCGACCGGGCGCTGGCCCTGGCGGACATTGCCACCCCGAACCAGTTCGAGCTGGAATGGCTCAGCGGCCAGCCGGTGGCGACGCTGGCCGGGGCCAAGGCGGCGCTGGCCGGGTTGCAGGCGCTGGGCCCGCGCTGCGTGCTGGTGACCAGCCTGGCGGTGGAGGACACCCCGGCCGATTGCCTGGACCTGCTGGCCGCCGAGGGCGGCGCCTGCTGGCGCCTGCGCACGCCGCGGCTGGCGCAGCATTTCTCCGGTGCCGGGGACACCATCGCGGCGCTGTTCCTGTATCACCGGCTGGCCACGGGCTGCGTCCGCACCGCGCTGGAGGCGGCCGCCAGCGCCACCCACGGGTTGCTGCGCCGCACCGCCGAGGCCGGCGCCACCGAATTGCTCACCGTTGCGGCGCAGCAGGAGTTTGTCGCCCCCAGCTTCCGGTTCGGCGCCACCGCCTGTTGAGGCGTCGCCAGCGCCGCCCGGCTGCGGCCGTTGCGGGCAGCCGGGGCAGGCAGGCTGGCGCGGCAATGGGCGCCGGGCGCGCCGCCGGGCTGATTCAGCCGCCCCGGCGGGCATGATGATGCTTGCAACGCCGGGCCGCCGCCTCGTTTGATGGGGGTCTCCAGGCCGGGAGCCATCGCATGCGTTCGTCTCGCCTTGCTAGCCTGCTGCTGGTGGTGCTGGCCCTTGGCGGCGGCTTGCCCGCGGCCACGGCGCAAACGGTCACCCGCGATGTCCGGCTGATCGTGCCCTATGCCCCGGGCGGCACGGTGGACCTGTTGGGCCGGCTGCTGGCCGAGGGGCTGAGCCAGGGGATGAGCGGCCGCAGCGTGGTGGTGGAGAACCGCAGCGGCGGCGGCACCTTCATCGCCATGCAGGCGGTGGCCAATGCCCCGGCCGATGGCCACACCATGTCCATCGCCTCCACCGCCACCCTGGCCACCGCCCCGGTGCTGCCCGGCCTGACGCTGCCGCTGGACCTGGACCATGCCCTGCTGCCGCTCATCAGCCTGATCCGGGTGCCGATGGTGCTGGTGGGCCGGCCGGATGCCGCCTTCGCCACGCTGCCGCAGCTCATCGCCCATGCCCGGGCCCATCCGGGCCGGTTGAACATCGGCAATGCCGGGCAGGGCGGGCAGACCCACCTGCTGGCGGCGCGGCTGATGCACGAGGCCGGGATCACGCTGGAACACATCCAGTATCGTGGCGGCACGCCGGCGCTGCTGGACATTCTTTCCGGCAATGCCGACCTGTATTTCTCGCTGCTGCCGGAATCGCTGCCCTTCATCCGGGATGGCCGGCTGCGCGCCATCGCCTTCGTCTCGCCGGAACGCAACGCCACCCTGCCGGCGGTGCCGCTGGCGCGGGAGACCCTGGCCGATTTCACCGGGGATGTCGGCTACGGCATGGTGCTGGCGGCCAACACGCCACCGGAATGGGTGGCGTTCTGGAATACCGCGATCAACCGGCTGATGAACCGGCCCGATATCCGGGAGCGGATGGAAAAGCTGTTCTGGGTGCCCACCAATGGCACGCCCCAGGCCTATGGCGACGAGATCGCCACCGACCGCCGGGTGTGGGGCGGGGTGATCCGCGCGGCGAATATCCGCGCCGGCAGCTGAAGCCGGCGCGGCGCCGCTGCCTCAGCCCGGCGGCGCGGCCAGGATCGCCTCGACCATCTCCTGCACTTCCAGCGCCTCCCGCAGCGTGGCCAGCGCATGTGGGGCGCCGCGGGTCATCGCCGCCACCCCGGCCAGTTGGCCGCGCAGCACCAGCGGGCGCATTTGTTCATTCGGCAGCGCGTCCGGCGCCTGGGCCCATTGCCCATCGGCGCCGCGTTGTTCGGCGAAGGACCAGTCCCGCAGCCGCAGCGTGCCGTTCAGGGTCCAGCTGTTGTGGTCGTCCTGCGTGGTGGTGCCGACGCCGCCTTCCAGCGTCACCGGCACGCCACCGGCGGTCAGCAGGGCGCGGATGGCGGTTTCGGCGCCATTCCCGGCCGGGTAGGTGGCGGCCGCCTGCTGCAACGCCAGCGGCCCCAGCTGCCGGCGGGTGAGGAACAGGAAGTGGGAGGCAACCTCCCGCGTGAAGCCGCCCTGGGCCCGCAGCGCCAGCCAACTCGCCGCGTCCTGCTGCCAGCCGCGCGGCCAGGTGGCGAAGGCCACCTGAATGGCCAGGCTGGCCGGCGTCAGCCCGGCGCGCCAGGCGCTCAGCTGCGCCACGGCCGGGGAGGACGCCATCGGGAAGTTCACCGCGGCCCGCGCGCCGGCGGCCTCGGCACGGGCGACGAAGGCGCGGGCCAGGCCGAGGTCGGTCGCCAGCGGCTTTTCCAGGAACACCGCGCGGCCGGCGGCCAGCGCCGCTTCCGCCAGCGGAATATGCGCCGCCGGCGGCGCGGCGATGTACAGGCAGTCGCAGGCGGCGATGACGGCTGCCGCCGAGGCCAGCATCGGCACCGCCGGGGCCATGGCCGCCAGCCGCGCCGCCGCCGCCGGGGCCGGGTCCCAGACCCCAACCGGGGTGACCGATTCGGTGGCGTGGCCCAGCGCCGCCCGCAGCAGCCTTTCCCCCATGATGCCGAAGCCGATGA
>CANBXZ010000170.1 GCA_947373495.1 Acetobacteraceae bacterium | reverse complement strand
CCAGCATGTGGCGGTGGAACTGTCGGCGGCGAATCGCCGGGCGCTGCTGGTGCCGCGCGGCTGCGCCCATGGTTTCCTGACCCTCAGCGCCGATGCGGTGGTGGAATACATGATGGACACGCCCTTCGCGCCGGCCTGCGCCCGTGGCCTGCGCTGGAACGACCCGGCCTTCGGCATTGCCTGGCCGGCGCGGCCGGCGGTGATCTCGGCGCGGGATGCCAGCTGGCCGGACCATGGCTGAGCGGGTGCTGGTCACCGGCGCTTCCGGCCTGGTCGGCCGGCAGGTACTGGCGCCGCTGCGCGCCCTGGGGTTCGAGGTGCATGCCGTGGCGCGGCAGCCGCGCGCCGGGCAAGGGGAAGGGCTGCACTGGCACGCGGCGGACCTGCTGGACGAAGCCACCGCCGGCGCCCTGCTGCGCCAGGTGCGGCCGACGGTGCTGGTGCATGCCGCCTGGTACGTGGAACACGGCCGCTTCTGGACCGCGCCGGAAAACGCCGCGTGGCTGGAAGCCTCCACCGCGCTGGCGGCGGCCTTCGTGGCCGGCGGCGGCCGGCGCCTGCTGGGCCTGGGCAGTTGCGCCGAATACGCCCTGGAAGCCGGGGCGGCGGGCCAGCCCTGGCCCGAGGCGCGGCGGATCGCGCCGGCCACGCCCTATGGCCAGGCCAAGGCGGCGCTGGCGGCGCGGCTGGCCGGCATGGCGGGCGGGGCTTCGGTGGCCTGGGCGCGGCTGTTCCACCTGTTCGGCCCGGGCGAGGCCCCGGCGCGGCTGGTGCCCGCGGTGGCGTTGGCGCTGCTGCGGGGTGAACCGGCGGCCTGCGCTTCCGGCCGGCCGGTCAGGGATTTCGCCAGCACCTGGTGGCTCGGCCGGGCGCTGGCGGCGCTGGCGGCCAGCCCGGTGACGGGGGCGGTGAATGTCGCCTCGGGCCAGGGGGTGAGCATCGCGGCGCTGGCGCAGCAACTGGCCAGCCTGGCCGGCCGGCCGGAGCTGCTGCGCCTGGGCGCGCTGCCGGACCGGCCCGGTGAGGTGCCGTTCCAGGTGGCCGACACCACCCGGTTGCGCCAGGCGGTGGGCTTCACCGAGGCCGCGCCCCTGGCCGCTGATTTGCGGGCGATGCTGGATGTGGTGCGCGCCAGCTTGCGAACCGCGCCCCAAGCCGGTAACCACTGACCCTGGCCCGGGGCGTAGCTCAGTCTGGTAGAGCGCTACGTTTGGGACGTAGAAGTCGCAGGTTCGAATCCTGTCGCCCCGACCAGTTGGCCAAGTATGGATGAGGATCTGGTATGTCCCTGGTGTTGCCCGTTGCCCGCATCTTCATGCCGCCCAAGTCCGCCATGCAGTCTGGCCGGGCGAACACGCTGGGCTGGATGCTGGCCTTCCCGCCCAGCGGCAAGCTGCGGGTGGACCCGCTGATGGGCTGGACCGGCAGCGCCGATACCACCAAGCAATTGGGCCTGCCCTTCGAGACCAAGGCAGCCGCGGTGGCCTATGCCGAAGCCAACGGCATCGCCTATGTGGTTGAGGAGCCGAAGCCGGCCAAGGCGATCAAGCCGAAGGTCTATGCCGACAACTTCAAGTTCGGCCGGGCCGAGAACTGGACCCACTGAGGCCAGCGCCCGGCACCGGAATGCGTCCTTAGCTCAACTGGATAGAGCAACCGACTTCTACTCGGTTGGTTAGAGGTTCGAGTCCTCTAGGGCGCGCCATCGGCCTTGCGGGGCTCAGGCCAGGCGGTCGGCGCGGCAGCGCATCAGCGGTTGGATCCGCTGCCCGAACTTGTCCAGCCCCAGCAGGAAATCGTCGAAGGTCAGCATGATGCCCTTCACCCCGGGCATCTCCGCCACCTCGTCCAGCAGGCGGGCGCAGGTGGCATAGCTGCCCACGATGGTGCCCATGTTGAAGTTCACCGGCGAGGCCGAACGCAATACCGCGGCGGCCATGCTGGTGGCGGCGGTGTTGGTGTCCTCCGCCGCCTTGCCCAGCAGATGCGCCAGGGCTTCCTGGTCCGCCCCCTCGCAATACAGGTCCCACTTCGCCATGGCGGCGGCGTCGGTGTCCTCGGCGATGACCATGTACAGCATGTAGCTGCCCACATCCCGCCCGGTCTTGGCGGCATGCCCCAGCATGCGGGCCGGCACGCCGGCGGCCTTGGTGGGCTCGTTGACGCCTTCGCCGAGCGCGAAGTTGAAGTCGCAATATTCGGCGGCAAACGCCATGCCCCGGTCGCTCTGCCCGGCCGAGACCAGCTTGATGGGTGAGACCGGCAGCGGGCTGAGCTTGCAGCCATCCATCTGGAAGTATTCGCCCTTGAAGTCGGAATGCCCGGTGGTCCACAGGTCGTGCAAAATCCGCACGTATTCGGTGCTGTAGTCGTAGCGCTTGCCGAAATGCGCATCGCCTGGCCACAGCCCCATCTGGCTGTATTCCACCTTGTGCCAGCCGGAGACGATGTTGACCCCGAAGCGGCCGCCCGAGATGTCCGAGATGGTGGTGGCCATGCGCGCCACGATGGCGGGCGGAATGGTCAGCACCGCGGTGGAGGCGAACAGCTTGATCTTCGTCGTCACCGCCGCCAGGCCGGCCATCAGGGTGAAGCTTTCCAGCCCGTGGTCCCAGAACTCGGTCTTGCCGCCGAAGCCGTGCAGCTTGATCATCGAGAGCGCGAAGTCGAAGCCGTAGCCCTCGGCCTTCTGCACCACCTGCCGGTTCAGCTCGAAGCTGGGCATGTATTGCGGCGCGGTGGCGGACAGCAGCCAGCCATTGTTGTTGATGGGTATGAAGACGCCGATATCCATGGCCGCACCCCGCGCTGCGAATATGCCGCGGCGCAGCAAGGGGCGTGCCAGGGGGGGGTCTGCTCAGGCGGTCAGGTAGTCATATGCCGCCAGCAGGTGCGCCTTGACGATGTGCAGGTACTCTTCCTCCGTCACATGCTCGTCCGCCCGGCCCATGCTGACCGGGGAAGGGCCGTAGAGGAAGGCGGGCACGCCACGATAGCGCCAATAGCGGCTGTCGCTGCCACCCAGGCTGGACAACGGCATGGGCGTGAAGCCGGCGATCGCCTGCACGTTCCGCTGCAATATCCCCACCATCTCATGTTCCGGGTCGGCCATGCTGGGCGGGTAGCTATGGGCTTCCAGCACCTCGAAGCCGGTGCCGGGGTATTCGGCCAGCAGCGTGGTCACCTCCGCCAGGATGGCCTCGCGCTCGAAGCCCATGGGGATGCGGATGTCGATCTCGGCGACGCATTCATGCGGAATCTGGTTCACCTTCAGCCCGCCATGCACCACGCCGGGGTTCACGGTGATCATCCGCACCACGTCGGCGGCGCCTTCGCCCATGCCCTTGTTGGTGGCGGCGATCGCTTCGGGCGAGCCCAGCGCGCGCTGCACCGCCGCCGGCAGCACCGGGCGGCGGCCGTGGAAGCGTTCCAGCGCCAGGATGATGCTGGCCATGATCTTGTTCGGGTTGGCCGACAGGTGCGGGTAGCCACCATGCCCGCCCGGCGCCCGCACCGTGATGCGGAAGCGCAGCGTGCCCTTTTCCATGAAGCGGATGTTGTTGAGGCCGGATGGCTCGCCGTTCAGCAGGCAGTCGCCGGTCAACTCCTCCGGGTAGGTGTCCAGCAGCCACTTGGTGCCCCATTTGCCGCCGGTCTGCTCATCCGAAACCGCGGTGAAGGTCAGCCGGCCCTTCAGCTCCGCGCGCATCTCGTGCAGGTAGGCGAAGGCGATCAGCATGGCGGCGGTGCCGCACTTCATGTCCGCCGCGCCACGGCCGAACAGCTTGCCGTCGCGGCGTTCGCCGGACCAGCCGGCCTCGTCGATGGCGGGGAACACATCGATATGCCCGTTCAGCACCAGGTGCCGCCCCGGCGCGCCGCCGCTGAAGCTGCCCACCAGGTTGGGCATGTGCGGGAAGGCGGCCCGGGTTTCATGCGGGGCGCCGCGCGCGGCCAGCCAGGCGCCGAGGTAGGTGGCGGCCGGCGTGGTGTCTCCGGGTGGGTTGGCGCTGCGGCATTGCAGGAAGCCGCTGAGGAATTGCAGCAGCGCCTCGCGCTCCTGCTCCACACGTGCCAGCAGGGCAGCCTTCACAGGGGTTCTCCCGCCGTGGCGATCAGCCCGGCCAATATGGTGGCCCGGGGGATGATGGAGGCAAGCTCCACCCATTCCCGCCGGCTGCAGATGTCGTGGCCAATCGGGCCGAGGCCGTCCAGCGTCGGCACGCCCAGGCGGGCGGCGAAGCTGCCATCCGAACCACCGCGCGAGACCACCGGGAAGATCGGTGCCTCCAGGGCGGCGGCGAAGCCGGCGGCGCGGGCGTACAGTGCCTGCATGCCGGGCAGGGTGGGGAAGGCGGGGCGGGTGAAGCCGCCACTGAGGGCCACGGCCACGCGTTGGTCGGCCCGCGGCTGTTCGGCAATGGCGCGCACCCGGGCCAGCAGCGCCTCGGCCGCCGTGTCGTCCGGCGCGCGCAGGTCCAGGTGCAGTTCGGCCGCATCCGGCACCACCTGGCGGGCGGCGCCGCCCCGGAGGATGCCGACACTGGCGGTGCAGCCGTGGGCGTAGTCCGAAAGGGCTTCCAGCGGCGCCACCATGGCAGCCAGCGCGGCCACGGCGCTGGCACCTGGCGCGGTGGCGGTGGCCAGGTGCTGGGTGACGCCGGTGGCGTGCAGATACACCGCGCCGATGGCGCCGCGGCCCAGCACGGTGCCGCCGCCGGGCCGGGCCGGTTCCAGCGTCAGGCACAAATCCGCCTGGCGGGCGGCGTCCTCGATCCAGTCGCGGCTTTGCGGGCTGCCCAGTTCCTCATCCGGCACCACCAGCAGGGTGATGCTGCCGACGCCCGGCAGTTCCTCGGCCAGCAGCAGCCGCAGCACGTGCAGCGCCATGACGACATTGGTCTTCATGTCACCCACGCCGGGTCCGAACAGCCGGTCGCCCTGGCGGGAAAAGCGCCAGCCGGCGACGGTGCCCGCCGGCCAGACCGTGTCGGCGTGGCCCAGCAGCAGCAGGCGCCTGCCGGCGCCGAGGTGCCGCCGCGCGGTCAACTGGTCGCCACGGCCCGGCAGCGGCCGGCGCTCCACGCTGAAGCCCATGTCGTGCAGCAGCGCCGCCCACAAATCCTGTACCGCCAGCACGCCGGCGGCGTGGTAGCTGCCACTGTCGATGTTGATGGCGCGTTCGGCATCCGCCAGCAATGCCGGCAAGCCTGGTTCAAGCCGTGCCGCGAACTTGCGCGCATTCCACATAAGCTGAACCTCCGTGGGGCAAGGCGTGCAGCATGGCAGCATATTGCAGCGCAAAACAGGCTGGACAGCGGCGCGGGCCAAAGCCTTCAATGCCGTGAACCGAGGGGAATTCAGCCGGCATGACCTTCTCGCTCATTGGTCGCTGCCCACGCACCGGCCAGTTCGGCGCTGCCGTCACCACCTCCTCGATGGCGGTTGGCAGCCGGGTGCCGTTCTGTGCCCCGGGCGTTGGCGCCGTGCTGACGCAACACCGCACCGACCCCCGGCTTGGCCCGCGTGGGCTGGCGCTGCTGCGTTCCGGCTGCACGGCCGCCGAGACGATCCAGGCGCTGGTGGCCAGCACGCCCGACCACAAGTGGCGCCAGCTGGCGGTGCTGGATGCCGGCGGCGGCACCGCGCATTTCCATGGCGCCCGGGTGAAGCCCAGCCTGGAAGCGGCGCATGGGCCGAACGTGGTGGCGCTGGGCAATATCCTGGCCAATGACCGCGTGCCCGCTGCCATGCGGGACGCCTTCCTGGCCGCCGCGGCCGAGCCGCTGGCCGAGCGCCTGATGCTGGCGCTGGAAGCGGGCGAGGCCGCTGGCGGCGAGGGCAACCCGGTGACCTCCGCCGTGCTGCTGGTGGTGGAGCGGGAGGTCTTCCCGTTGGTGGACCTGCGGGTGGACCTGCACCCGGCCGCGGTGGGCGAACTACGCCGCATCTGGAACGCCTACCGCCCCTCGGTGGAGGAGTTCGTGGTGCGTGCCGTCAACCCGAACGAGGCGAAATAGCATGCTGACCCGTCGCGCCGCGCTGGCCTCGCCCTTCGTGCTGTCGGCGCTGTCCCGGGCCCATGCCCAGGCCGGCGGCGGCACGCTGCGCATCGCCTGCACCGCCTCCCTGAGCCAGTTGGACCCGGCGAAGACCACGATCGCCGAGGAATACCTGTGGTGCAACCTGGCCTTCAACGGGCTGACGCGCATCCGCCCCGACCTTTCGGTGGAACCGGAGCTGGCGGAAAGCTGGACCTGGTCCGACGATCTGAAGACCTGGACCTTCAAGCTGCGCCAGGGGGTGAAGTTCCACCATGGGCGGGAGATGACGTCCGAGGATGTGGCCGCCAGCTACCGCCGCATTTTGGACCCGGCGCTGGTCAGCCCGGTGCGCACCAACTACGCCATGATCGAGGGCATCGACACGCCGGACGCGCATACCGTGGTGTTCCGGCTGGCCTACCCCTATGGCGGCTTCGCCGACATCCTGGCCGACCGCCAGGCCAAGATCGTGCCGCATGACGCGCTGAACTTCACCCAGGCGCCCAGCGGCACCGGCCCGTTCCGCTTCGCCCGCTATACCCCCGGGGACCGCCTGGTGGTGGTGCGCAACCCGGACTACTGGGAAGGCGCGCCCAGGCTGGAACAGGTTGAGCTGCGGGTGATGCCGGAAATGGCGGCGCGGCTGGCCGGGCTGCGCGCCGGCGATATCGACATCGTCTGGGAACTGAACCCCGAGGACATCAAGTCGCTGCGCGACAATGCGGCGCTGCGGGTGGAAAGCGTCGCCACCGCGTCCTGGGACGCGGCGATCATGAACAACAGCATCGCCCCGTTCAACGACGCGCGGGTGCGCCGCGCCTTCCACCTGGCGGTGGACAAGCGCGACGTGGTGGAGGTGGTGCTGTTCGGCGAAGGTTCCCCCACGCACAGCCCCATTCCGCCGAGCCACCCGTTCTTTGCCGCCGACGTGCCGTTCAACCGGGCCGACCCGGCGGCGGCGCGGCGGCTGCTGGCGCAGGCCGGGCATCCGAATGGGGTGAAGGTGCCGCTGGTGATCCCGGTGGGCCGCCCGGTGCGGGAACGCCTGGGGGTTACGCTGCAACAGCTGGCGCGGCCGGCCGGCTTCGACATTGAAATCCAGCGCGTGCCCTTCGCCCGCTATTCGGCCGAGGTTTCCGGCAAGGCGCCGCTCTACATCGACGGCTACTTCGCCCGGCCGACGCTGGACACCGCGACCCACCCGTTCCTGCATTCCGCCGGCAGTTGGAATGCGCGGCTGTGGAAGTACAGCAACCCCAAGGTGGACCAGGCGCTGGACGCGGCCCGGCTGACCGGCGACGCGGCGCAGCAGAAGCCGCACTACCTGGCCATGCAGCGGGCGCTGGCCGAGGACCCCTGCGGCTACTTCGCCTATGCGGTGAACTTCGCCGTGGCCTATCGCAAGCAGGTGCAGGGCGTGGCCACCCACCCGATGCGCTGGTTCGACCTGCGCCAAGCCTACCTGGCCTGAATGCTGCTCTACACCGCAAGGCGGCTGCTGGCGGTGGTCGGCGTGGTCTGGGCGATGAGCCTGCTGGTCTTCGCGGTGGTGCACCTGCTGCCCGGCAGCGTGGCGCACATGATCCTGGGCGAATACGCCACGGCCGAGGCGGTGGCGACATTGGAAACCCGGCTGGGGCTGAACGACCCGTTGTGGCTGCAATACTGGCGCTGGTTCAGCGGCCTGCTGCGCGGTGATTTCGGCGCCTCCCTGACCATGGACCGCCCGGTGGCGCCGCTGGTGTTCCAGGCGCTGGGGCGCAGCGCCACGCTGGGCGGGCTGGCCCTGGCGCTGGTGGCGGGCATCGGCATTGCGCTCGGCATCCATTCCGCCGTGCATCAGGGCAGCGTGGCGGACCGGGCGTTGACGTTGGCGCAGTACGTCTTCATCGCGGTGCCGGAGTTCTTCTGGTGCATCCTGGCCATCCTGTGCTTCGCCGCCTGGCTGGGCTGGCTGCCGGCCACCGGCTTCGCCCCGGTCAGTGAGGCCGGGGTGCTGGGCTGGGCGCGCCACCTGGTGCTGCCGGTGGTGGCGCTGACGCTGGGGCTCATCGCCCACGTCTCCCGCATGGTGCGGTCCTCGATGCTGGAGGCGCTGGAGAGCCGCTACGTGCTGGCGGCGCGGGCCAAGGGCATGCCGGAACGCCTGGTGCTGTGGCGCCATGCGCTGCCGAACGCGCTGCTGCCCGCCATCACCGTGCTGGCGGTGGATGCCGGCATCCTCATCGGCGGCATCGTGGTGGTGGAGACGGTGTTCAGCTTCCCCGGCCTCGGCCGTCTGCTGGTCTATGCCATTGAACACCACGACCTGCCGCTGCTGCTGGCCGGCATGATCGTGGTGACCACCGTCTATGCCCTGGCCAACCTGGTGGCGGATTTGCTGTATGGCGCGCTGAACCCGCGCATCCGCCACGGCGGCACCGCGGCGTGAGGCTCCCTGGCATCCTGCTGGTCGGTGGCGGGGTGGTCGCGGTCATCATCCTGCTGGCGCTGCTCGGGCCGTGGATAGCGCCCTACGACCCCAGCGCCTTCGCCATCCGTGCCCGCCTGCAGGCGCCGTCGCTGGCGCATTGGTTCGGCACCGACGAGTTCGGTCGCGATGTGCTGTCCCGCATCCTGGTCGGGGCGCCGCATTCGCTGGCCATCGGCTTCGGCGCCACCGGTATCGCGCTGGTGCTGGGGGTGCCACTGGGGCTGGTGGCGGCGTTTCGCC
>CANBXZ010000169.1 GCA_947373495.1 Acetobacteraceae bacterium | reverse complement strand
AGGCGGCACGATCGCCGCGCTCCCGCGTTGCTTCCTGCACCAGTTCGGGGTCGATGGCGCCGCTGCCGTTTTCGGCCAGGTGGGTTTCGAAGTCGTCGGTCACTTCGGTGTGCGACTTCATCCGCAGATAGGCTTCGGTGTAGCGGCTCTGGCCACCACGTTCCTCGCGCGGCGCGCGTTCCAGAATGGCCACGCGGGCGCCGCCCTCGGCGGCGGCGACGGCAGCCGAAAGCCCGGCCACGCCGCAGCCAGCCACCACAACATCATAGGCTTCCATGCCCGCATCCTCCGTTGCCGCGCAGTCTCGCACGGCCTAGCTTTCGCGCAACGGGAGAGTAGTGCGATGCGCCTGTGGTACCAGTCCTTGACCCGGCCGAATGCCTGGCCGGCCTACAACGCGGCGCTGCGCCGCATGCTCACCGCCGCCGCCGACCCCGGCACCAGCTTCGAGATCGGTGGCATCACCCAGCGCGGCGGCGTCGGCGACCAGTACCGCAGCCTGGAGTTCATCGAGACCATCGAGGTGCTGGAGAATGTCGCCACCGCCGAGGCCCAGGGGTTCGACGCGGTGCTGCTGGGCAACATCGCCGACCCCGGGCTGAAGCCGGCGCGGGAGTTGGCCAGCGTGCCGGTACTCGGGCTGTGCGAGACGGCGCTGTACACCGCCTGCCAGATGGGCATCTCCATCGGCATGGTCGTGGCCAACGACAAGCACTTCAACCGCGTGCAGGAAAACATCAGCATCTACGGCGTGCAAAGCCGCATCGCCTGCATCGAACGCATGAAGGTGGACCGCCTGGTGGACCTGGACGAGGCCTTCCGCCCCGGCCCGGTGCGCCAGCGCATCCTGGACCAGTTCCTGGAAGCCGCCGCCCTCTGCGTGGCCAAGGGCGCCGAGGTGGTGATACCCGCCGCCGGCGTGGTGATGGTGCTGGTGGCCGATGCCGGCATTCATGAAGCCGGGCCGCCCGGTGGCCCCAAGGCGCCGGTGCTGAACGCCGCGGTGGCGCTGCTGAAGCAGGGCGAGACGGTGGTGAAGCTGAACCGGCTGATGGGCGGCCGCTACGTCAGCCGCCGCGGCGCCTACGCGCAACCGCCGGCGGAGCAGATCGCCGAGTTGCGCGCCCATTACGGCAACATCTTCCCGAAGGTCATCGCCCCATGATCGCCCGCCGCACGCTGCTGCTTTCCGCGCTGGCCACACCGGCCTTGGCGCAATCCGCCTGGGCACCCGACCGCCCGGTGCGACTGATCGTGCCGTTGGCGCCGGGTGGCTTCAACGACATCATCGCCCGCTACGTCGCCGCCGGCATCAGCGGTGCGCTGGGTCAGCCGGTGGTGGTGGAGAACCGCGCCGGGGGGGCCGGCGTGCCGGGGGCCGAGTTCGTGGCCCGCGCCGCACCGGATGGCCACACGCTGATGCAGGCCAGCCTGCCGCATGTGGTGAATGCGGCGCTGAATGCCGCGCTGCCCTTCGACCCCGTCAACGACTTCGAGACCGTCTGCGTGCTGGCGCAGAACCCCAACCTGTTCGTGGTGCACCCCAGTTTCCCGGCGCACACGGTGCAGGAATTGGTCGCGCTGGTGCGCGCCAACCCGGGCAAGTACAGTTTCTCCAGCAACAGCGTCGGCGGTTCCTCACACCTGGGCATGGAGATGTTCAAGCGCGCCGCCGGCGGGCTGGACATCGTGCATGTGCCCTATCGCGGCAGCGCCCCGGCCATGGCGGACCTGCTGGCCGGCAGCGTGCAGATGACCATCGACAACATGAGCTTCCAGGCGCCCTTCGTGCGGGATGGCCGGCTGCGCGCCCTGGCGGTGACCTCGGCCCAGCGCAGCAGCTTCTTCCCCGAGGTGCCGACGGTGCAGGAAGCCGGCTATCCGGGTTTCGAGGCGGCGAGTTGGTTCACCATCCTGGCGCCCAAGGGCACCCCGGCGCCGATCGTGGCCCGCTTCAACACCGAAATGGCCAAGGTGCTGCGCGGGCCGGATGCGGCGGAAAAGCTGCCGGGGTCGCAGATACTGGCGCTGAGCCCGGCCGCTTCCGCCGCCTACTACCGCAGCGAAAGCGAGAAATGGGTCGGCGTGGCCCGCGCCGTGGGGGCGCGGGCGGACTGACGCAGTTCGGTCAGACCGGGAACAACCGGCCGCCCACCACGGTGCCCCATACCGGCACGTCCTTCAGCTTCCACGGCGCCACCGCTTCGGGGTCCTCCGCCAGCACGGCGAAGTCGGCGCGCTTGCCGACTTCGATGCTGCCCACCTCGCCGTCCAGCTTCAGCGTCCAGGCAGCGCCCAGCGTGATGGCGCGCAGCGCGGCGGGCACGCCGATGCGCTCCTCCGGCCCCAGCACACGGCCGCTGGCGGTCAGCCGGTTCACCGCGCACCAGGCGGTGAACAGCGGGCCCAGTGGCGTCACCGGCGCATCGGAATGCATGGCGAAGGCGACGCCGCTGTTCAGCGCGGTGGCGGCGGCGTCCATCCGCCGGGCCTTGTCCGGGCCCATGGTGAAGGCGGCGTGCTGGTCGCCCCAGTAGTACACATGGTTCAGGAACAGGTTGGCGCAGATGCCCAGCGCCGCCATGCGGCGGAATTGCGCGGCATCCGCCATCTGGCAATGCTGCAGGGTGTGCCGGTGGTCCCAGCGCGGCGAGCGGTGCAGCGCGGCCTCGATCGCGTCGATCGCCACTTCGCTGGCTTCGTCGCCATTGGTGTGGATATGGCAGGTGATGCCGGCGGCATGATAGGCGTGCAGCACTTCCTTCAGCTCATCCGGGGCGATGTTCCAGATGCCGTTCGGCTTGCCGCCGACATAGCCGGGCCATTTCAACCGGCCGGAAAACCCCTGGATCGAGCCATCCGTCATCAGCTTCACCAGGCCGAAGCGCAGGCGTTCGTTGTTCAGCTTGCGCAGCCGTTCGATCTTGGCCACGCCTTCCGCCGCCGGCTGGCCCAGCGCGTTCATCGCCGGCACCAGCACCAGCGGGAAATCTGCACTGGCCGTGGCCACCCGATAGGCTTCCACCTGTGCGTCCGGCAGTTCGGCGAACAGGTCGGTGGCGGTGGTCACGCCCACGCGGTTGGCGGCGGCGGCGAAGCGGCGCACCGCCTCGGGCCGGTCGAGCAGGCTGTGCATGCCGCGGCCGGCGGCGCGGCGCACCGGGTACATCGCCGCCATCTCGGCCAACTCGCCGGTGGGCTGGCCGGCGGCGTCCTTCACCACGCCATGGATGTTGGTGCCGGCATCCACGCCCGCCTTCTTCAGCAGCACGCTGTTGGCGTTGATGACATGGCCGTTGGAATGGCTCAGCAGCACCGGGCGGGTGGTGGAAACCGCGTCCATCTCGGCCAGGCCGATGCGCAGGTTGTCGAAGTAGATCGGGTCGAACCCCCAGGCGTGCAGCGTCGCCTCGGCGTCCGGCATCTCGCGCTCGGCCTGTTGCAGCCGCGCCACCACCTCGGTCAACGTCTTGCAGCCGGGCCACAGCCTGCCCTCGGGGTCGGTGCGGTCGAAGTAGCCGACATAGGTGCTGGCCCAGACCGTGCCGGCGGTGGCATGGCTATGGCCTTCCACCATGCCGGGCATCAGCACCAGGTCGGCGAAGGTCTCGTCCAGCCGGGCCGGGCCCCAGGCGCGGCAGCCGGCTTCATCGCCCACCGCCAATACCCTGCCTTCGCGCACGGCAACATGCGTGGCACGGGGGCAGGAGGGGTCCATCGTCAGGATGGTCCTGGCCTTGTAGATGACGGTTTCCGGCAGCATCGGCTTCCCTTCGCTTGGGCCTGGACGCATGCTGCCACGGAATTCGCTGCTTTCGGAGCCCCCGATGTCCCTGACCAACAGCCTGCACGCGGCCGACCGCGCGCATTTCGTGCATCAGCAAACCGACCTGGACGCGTTTGACCGCGATGGCGCCGTGCTGATCGCCCGCGGCGAGGGCTGCCGGGTGTGGGACACCGAGGGGCGCGAATACATCGAGGCGATGGCCGGGCTGTGGTGCACCTCGCTCGGCTTCAGCGAAAAGCGCCTGGCGGATGCGGCGTACCGCCAGCTGCTGACGCTGCCCTACTACCACACCTTCTTCCAGAAGGGGCACGAGCCCGCGGTGCGCCTGGCCGAGAAGCTGGCCGCCATCGCGCCCAACGGGCTGAAGCACGCCATGTTCCAGTGCAGCGGCAGCGAGGCCAATGACGCCGCGATCAAGGTGATCTGGTACTTCAACAACCTGGTCGGCCGGCCGGAGAAGAAGAAGCTGATCGGCCGCATCCGCGGCTACCATGGCAACACCGTGGCCAGCGCCTCGCTGTCGGGCCAGCCGCACATGCATGCGGATTTCGACCTGCCGCTCGGCGACCGCTTCCTGCACCTGTCCAACCCGAACTACTACAGCGCGCAGCTGCCGGGCGAGACCGAGGAAGCCTTCTCCGCCCGCATGGCGGCGGAGCTGGAAGCCCTGATCGAGAAGGAGGGCGGCCACACCATCGCGGCGCTGTTCGCCGAGCCGGTGCAGGGTGGCGGCGGCGCCATCACCCCGCCGCGCGGCTACTTCGAGGCGATCCAGCCGATCCTCAAGAAGCACGACATCCTGCTGGTGGCGGATGAGGTGATCTGCGGCTTCGGCCGCACCGGCAGCCGCTGGGGCAGCGAGACCTATGGCATGCAGCCGGACCTGCTGGTGTGCGCCAAGCAGTTGACCGCCAGCTACCAGCCGCTGTCGGCGCTGCTGATCTCGGACCGCATCCATGAGGCGCTGCTGGCCGGCAGCCGCAAGAATGGCAGCTTCGGCCATGGCTACACCTATGGTGGCCACCCGGTGGCCTGCGCCGTGGCGCTGGAGACCCTGGCGATCTACGAGGAACGCGACATCCTGGGCCATGTCCGCGATGTCTCGCCCACCTTCCTGAACGGCCTGGGCAAGTTCCGCGACCACCCGCTGGTGGGCGATGTGCGCGGCGTGGGGCTGATCGCCGGCGTTGAACTGGTGGCGGACAAGGCGACGCGCGAGCCCTTCCCCGCCAGTGCCAAGGCCGGGCTGCTGGTGCAGCAGAAATGCGAGGCGGCCGGATTGATCGTGCGCGCCATCGGCGACCGCATCGCCTTCACCCCGCCACTGATCATCACCGAGGCCGAGATCGTGGACATGTGCAGCCGCTTCGGCCGCGGGCTGGATGCCGCCTGGACTGAGCTGCGGGCACAAGACAAGGCCGCCGCCTGAAGCACACCACCCGGCTGCCGCCGCGCCTTGGAGCGGCGCGGCTGCTCAGTCGCGGAACAGCAGTTCCAACGCCGGCACGGCACGTTCCAGGTCCGCCCGCGGGCCTGGCTCCAGCTGGGCCAGGCGTACCTCGATGCGGGCAAAGACGTTGGCGCGGACCTTTTCCATGATCCGCATGCCCTTTTCGGTCAGCAGCAACTGCATGCGGCGGCGGGAAGCCGGGTCGCGCTCGCGCGTCACCAGGCCTTCCTGCGCCAGCTTCACCAGCATGACGGAAGCGGTGGGCAGCCGCACCCCCAGTTGCGCCGCCACCTGCGACAGCGACGTGCCCGGGTGGCGGAACACGTAGTTGAGGATGCGGAATTGCGGCGGCGTCAGCCGCAGTTCCGGCACCGCACGACCGGCCTCCATCATCATCAGCCTGGTCGAGGCCATCATCAGCAGCAACAGGTGTTCGGGCAGGCCTTCCGGCGCCCGATACGCCGGCACCGGAAGCGCCGCCTTTGCCCCTCGCGCGGCAGGCCCCGCGCTACTCTCGGTAGATACCAACTTCGTCATTCGTATCGAATACGCCGAGAGGCGCGCAGCGGTCCAGTGCAGAGCAGCAACAAGACAACAATAAAACGAAAAGGCAGTAACCTTTCCGTGAGTGCAGGATCTGCCTGGATCAGACCGCCCTGACCCAGCCGCCATCCACGTCCAGCAGCGCACCCTGAATGTAGCCTGCCTGACCGGAGGCGAGGAAAGCAACGACGGAAGCAATCTCGGCCGGTTCGCCAAACCGCGCCACGCCGGTGGAACGCGCCAGCGCCTCGGCCGCCGCCGCCGCGTCCAGCCCGCCTTCCTGCATCACCGTGGCGATGCGCCCGGTCAGCCGTTCGGTGCGGATGCTGCCGGGGTTGATGCAGTTCACCCGCACCCCATCGGTCACGCCCCGGTCCGCCAGCGCCTTGGTCAGGTTCATCAGCGCCGCGTTCACCGAACCACCGATGGTGAAGTCGGCGCTGGCCACCCGGCCGCCGGCGCCGGCGATATGCACCACCCCGCCCTGCCCGGCCCGCAGATGCGGCCAGGCGGCACGGGTCAGCCGCACCGCGGCGTGGAACTTCAGCGCCCAGCTATCGGCCCAGGCCTCATCATCCAGCGCCAGGAAGTCACCGCGCCGGGTGGCGCCGGCGCTGTTCACCAGCAGGTCCAGCCGGCCGAACGCCGCCACCGCGCGCGCCACCGCGGCATCGGCCGCCGCCGGGTCGCGCAGGTCGCAGGCATGGCCCAGCACGCCGGGGGCGTCGCAGCCGCCGCGGGCCACGCCCAGCACCTGCATGCCCTCCGCCACCAGCCGCTCGGCAATGGCGCGGCCAATCCCCTTGCTGGCACCGGAAACCAGCGCCGCCTTGCCCTTCAGGTCCGTGTACATCGCGCTACTCCACCGTAATCCGCGCGGTCTTCACCAGGCGGTCGATCTTGTCCATGTCACTGCGCAGGAAGGCGGCGAATTCGGCCGGCGTGCCGCCGGTGATCTCGCTGCCCATGTCGAGGATCCTGGCCCGTGCCTCCGGCGAGCCAACCACCTGCAGGATGGCCGCGGCCAGCCGTGCGGTGATGCCGGGCGCCATGCCCTGCGGGCCCACCACCCCGTACCATTCCACCACGTCGAAGCCGGGGACGAACTCGGCGATGGCCGGCAGGTCCGGCACGAAGGCCTGGCGCCGGGCGGAGGTGACCCCCAGCGCCCGCACCTGGCCCTGCCGCACGAAGGGCAAGGTGGAGCTGCCATTGCCGAACATCAGCTGGATCTGCCCGCCCACCAGGTCCGCCAGGGCCGGCCCGCCACCGCGATAGGGCACGTGCACCATGTCCACCCCGGTCATCAGCTTGAACATCTCGCCGCTGATATGCACCGCGCTGCCGATGCCGGGCGAGCCGAAGCTGAGCCTGCCGGGGTTGGCCTTGGCGTAGGCGATGAGTTCCGGCACCGAATGCACCGGCAGCCCGGGCGTCACCGCCAGGATGTTCGGCGTGTTGCACAGGTGCATCACCGGCGTCACGTCGTTCACCGGATGATAGGGCTGGCGCGTCAGCAGCGCCGCCGAAACCAGGGTGCTGGTGACGATGGAGAAGCTGTGGCCATCCGGCGGGGTGCGCAGCATCTCGATGGTGCCGATGGCGCCCGACGCACCGCCCTTGTTCTCCACCACCACCGGCTGGCCCAGCAGCGCGGCCAACGGCGGCGCGATGACGCGGGCCAGGATGTCCGTGGTGCCGCCGGGCGGCCAGGGGATCATCATCCGTACCGGCCGCGTCGGCCAGGCCGGTTGGGCCTGTCCCTGGGCCTGTCCCTGGGCCGCGCCCGCGAAGGGCATGGCCAGGCCCGCCAGCAGCATTGAACGCCTTTGCATCGCGATGCCTCCCCAGCTTTCGCCGCAGCGATGCCACGTATAGGTTCGCGCGGAAAGCCCGGGAGAGAAACACCATGCACCGACGCGCCCTGTTGGCCGCCGCCGCCCTGCCCGCAACGGCCTGGGTGCGGCACGCCGGAGCCCAGGAGGCCGCCTGGCCCACCCGGCCGCTGCGCATGGTGGTGCCCTTCGCCGCCGGCGGCGCGGCCGATGTGGTGGCGCGCATCATGGCGCTGGGCCTCGGCGAGCAGCTCGGCCAGGCGGTGACGGTGGAAAACCGTGGCGGCTCCGGCGGGGTATTGGGCAGCGAGGCGGCACTGGCGGCGCCGGCCGATGGCTACACCTTCGTGTTCCACACCATGTCCTCGGCGGTGCTGAATGCCGGGCTGTACCCGCGCCTGCCGTTCGACCTGCGGCGCGACTTCCTGCCGCTCAGCCTGGTCGGCATCATGCCCAACGTGGTGCTGGTGAACCCCCGGCTGCCGGTGCAGAGCCTGGCGGAACTGCTGGCGCTGCTGCGCGCCAACCCGGGCAAGTACAGCTACGCCTCCTCCGGCAATGGCACCATCGTGCACCTGTCCGGGCATCTGCTGGCCAGCATGGCCGGGGCGCAGATGGTGCACGTGCCCTATCGCGGCAGTGGCCCGGCATTGACCGACCTGGTGGCCGGCACGGTGGACATGATGGTGGACACCATGGCCGGCGTGCTGGGCTTCGTGCGCAATGGCCAGTTGCGCGCGCTGGCGGTGACCACGGCGCAACGCAGCGCCGCGCTGCCGGGTACGCCCACCGCGGTGGAAGCCGGGCTGCCGGGCTACGAGACCTATAACTGGCATGCGCTGTTCGCCACGCGCGGCACCCCGCCGGCGGTGATGGCCCGGCTGGAAGCCGCCGCCCGCGCCGCGGTCCGTGCCCCGGAAACCCGGCGCCGGCTGGTGGAGGCCGGGGTGGAGCCGAATGGCAGCACGGCGGCCGAGTTGGAGACGTTCTGGGATGCGCAGCTGGCGCAGTGGATCCCCATCATCCGCGCCTCGGGCGCCAAGGCGGACTGAGCAGAGGTGCCGCATGGCCGGGACCAGCCCAGCCATGCGGCGTTCGCTATTTAGCGAATGGCCGAGAAGCCGGTCGGCTTCAGGATCATGTTGGTCTGCT
>CANBXZ010000168.1 GCA_947373495.1 Acetobacteraceae bacterium | reverse complement strand
TCGCCGGCGGCGGCCACCATGTCGGTGTCGGCGATCTCGCCCCAGGCGGCGATGGCCTGCACGGCGCCACCCGGGAAGTGGCTTTCCAGCAAGGCCGGGTCCTGCCCGGCGGCGGCCAGCCCGGCGCGCAGCGTGGCTCCGTTCCAGCCCTGGGTCGCGGCCAGCGGCAGCATGGCGCGAATGGCGGCTTCGGTCGGGGTCATCGCTTGGCTTCCTCGGCGCGCGCCAGTTCTTCCACGAAGCCGAACTGGCTGAAATCGGTCATCCGCATCGGGTAGAGCACGCCCATCAGGTGGTCGGCCTCATGCTGCATCACCCGGGCGGCGATGCCCTCGGCCTCGCCTTCCACCGCTTCGCCATTGGCGTCCAGGCCGGTGAAGCGAATCCGTCGCGGCCGGGTGACGGCGCCGCGCAGGCCAGGGATCGAAAGGCACCCCTCCCAGGCGGTCTCCACCTCTGGCCCCAGGGGTTGCAGCACCGGGTTGAACAGGGCGGCAACCGTGCTGCCATTGCGCCAGACAAACAGCCGCAGCGGCAGGTGCACCTGCGGCGCCGCCAGGCCGATGCCCTGGGCGTCCAGCATGGTTTCGGCCATATCCCGCACCAGCCGGCGCAATTCCGGCAGGGTTGGGTCGGGAACATCCTCGGCCTGTTGCAGCAGCACAGGGTGGCCCATCCGGGCTATCTTCAGCATCGCCATGGGATGCAAAGTAAGTGTGTCGGCGCCCTTCCGCGAGGGCTTCCGGCGCCGAAGCGAATCATGCTAAGAGCACGGCCTTCGCGCTGGATGAGGGGTTTGGCGACGGGCTTGATGCCCTGAGCGGAACCCTTGATCTGGCGTGCATACTTATTTTCCTCATCCCCATGGCCACAGGGCCGCAGGAGGTTGTGCCGCGTGCAAGTCGTCGTCCGTGACAACAACATCGACCAGGCGCTGAAGGCGCTCAAGAAGAAGCTGCAGCGTGAAGGCGTGTTCCGGGAGATGAAGCTCCGCCGGCACTACGAAAAGCCGTCCGAGCGCCGCGCCCGTGAGGCCGCCGAAGCCGTTCGCCGCGCCCGCAAGGTGGAGCGCAAGCGGCTGGAACGCGAAGGCTTCTGAAGCCCAGCGTCCCGTCGCCTCGGCGACGGCGCGATCGAATGAGCAGAAGCCGCGGCGCGGGCCCTCCCGCGATCCGCGGTTTTGCTTGTTCTGCGCCCTGTGCTGACGGGGCCATGCAATTCTTGCGGCGCACAATTGCCGCGTATTCCGGCGCGTAACGGCGCATGCATGCCGTGCGTTCATGCACTCAGCATGAACCCTCGCCGGGAGGCCTGACCATGGCCCTGTTCCAACGCCGCAAAGCATCCGAGTCCCACATGGGGGACAATCCGCCGGCCTGGGCGCATCGCGGCAGCGAACTGCCCGAGGAACGCAGCCCGGATGGCCACCGCAAGGATGTGCTGGCCACGCTGGGCAGCGGTGCCCTGGTCATTGCTGGCACCGCGCTGCTGGCCTGGCTGCTGTACAGCCTGCTGGGCTAAGGTCTGATCGCCTGAAGGGCGCCTACGGCAAGGCGTCAATCACGCGACAGATCAATAAGCCAGGGTCTGACCGGCGCCGCAGTCAGCCCCGGCCAGGCTCAAGCGCCCCGGGGCTCAGGCCTGGAAGAAGGCCAGTTGGTCGGCTTCCAGCACCAGGCAGGTCAGTTCCCGCCCAAAGACCGCGCCGGTGTCGATGTTGATGCGGTTGGCGTAGACCTCCGGCCCGTGGCGCACCGGCGTGTGGCCATGCACCACCACCGCGCCATGGTCGGCTTCCGAGGTCAGGAAGGCATGGCGGATGCGCAGCAGGTCCTCGGCCGCCTGCTCCATCAGCGGCACCCCGGGGCGAACCCCGGCATGGGCGAAGAAATAGTCGCCTTCCTCATGGAACAGGTCGAGCTTGCGGAGGAAATGCTGCTCGGCTGCGGGAATGGCTTCGGCCCAGCTGGCGGCGGGCGATTCGGGGTCGATCCCCCAGCTTTCCAGCGCCGGCCGGCCGCCGGAATACAGCCAGTCCGTCGCCGCCGCGCGCTGGCCGCCCAGCGCGTCCAGCATGGTGCGTTCGTGGTTGCCCATCAGGTTCACCACCGCGAGCCCCTTGGCCGGGCTGCCCCGCATGATCCGGCGCACCACCGCGGCACTGTCCGGCCCACGGTCCACGTAGTCGCCAATATGCACCAGCGTGGCCAGCCTGACCGGCCGGTGCTTCAGGTCGTCGGCGATGACGCCATGCAGTTCGGCCAATTGGCGGTCGCAACCATGGACATCGCCAATGGCATAGACACGACGGCCGGCGGGAAGCCGGCCTGGGGCAGGATGAAAACGGGGCATGATGCGCGGCAGATTGCACCCTACCGCCCGACTGGCCAAGCCAGCGCCGATATGCGAGCAATTCGGATATTCGGAACAAGGGAAACGTCATGCTTGAAGTGGAAGATATCGAGGCGCTGAAGGCCTATGTCGGCAAGAAGCTGGGCCACGGCGAATGGCTGTTGGTGGACCAGGCGATGATCGACAAATTCGCCGAAGCCACCGGCGACCACCAGTGGATCCACATCGACGTGGAGCGCGCGAAGAAGGAAATGCCGAACGGCAAGACCATCGCGCATGGCTACCTGACGCTGAGCCTGCTGCCGAAGCTGAACCAGAGCATCTTCCGCATCAAGAAGCGCAGCCGCGGCGTGAACTACGGCAGCAACAAGGTGCGCTTCACCGCGCCGGTGCCGGCCGGCACCCGGGTGCGCGGCAGCCTGACGCTGAAGCATATCGAGCCGAAGCCGGGCGGCGCCCAGCTGACCATGGAAGCCCAGGTGGAAGTCGAGGGCAGCGACCGCCCGGCGCTGGTCGCCGAGACCTTGTCGATGGTCTACGAATAGCGCGATCGGGGCCGTCGTTCCGCGACGGCCCCACCCTGCCCTGCCGCCCCGGGCCTATAGCCAGTGCGGCTGGTGCGTGCCCAGCGGCACCGAACCCTGCGCCCAATAGCTTGGCGTTTCGCTGAGCACCGCTGCATCGCGCAAGGCGGTCAGCCGGCCGAAGCCGGTTTCCATCTCCTCGGTCAGCGGCATCAGCTCGGCCAGCTTCGGCACGCTGCCCTGAAAGCCGTTGTCCAGCCGCCCCAGGTTGCGCAGCCACCAGCCGGTGCCGGCCAGCGAGACCTTGACCAGCCAGCTGCCGCCTTCCTCCGCCCGGCGCAGCAGCGCGGCCATGGTGCCGAAGGCCAGCAGGAAGCCGCTGGCATGGTCCAGCGCCTGGCAGGGCAGCACCTTGGGCGGCGCCACGCCGGCCGCCACCGCCTCGGCATGGTTGTAGCCACTGGCGGTCTGCACCAGGCTGTCGAAGCCGCGCCGGGCGCCCCAGGGGCCAACGCCGCCATAGGCGCTGAGCGAGGTGCAGATGATGCCCGGCTTCAGCGCCGCCAGTTGCTCCGGCGTGAAGCCGTGGCTGGCCACCGCGCCCGGGCGGTAGCCCTGCACGAACACATCCGCCTGCGCCGCCAGGGCGCGCAGTTGCGCCTGGCCCGCGGCGCCGCGCAGGTCCAGCTGGGCGCTGCGCTTGCCGCGGTTCACGTCCACGTTCAGGTGGTCGAAGCTGGGCAGGTGGGCGGCGCTGATGTGCAGCACCTCGGCGCCATGCGCCGCCAGGGTGCGGCCACAGACCGGGCCGGCGATCACCCGCGTCAACTCCAGCACGCGCAGCCCGGCCAGCGGGCGGGCGGCGGCGGGCGGCAGGGGCGTCGGCGGCGCCTCGCCGATCTTCACCAATTCCACCACCGGCAACCCCTGCACCGCCTGGCCCTGCGGGTGGGCATCCCATTCCGCGAAGCTGCGCAGGGCCGTCACGCACATGCCGGCGGCGGCGGCGGCTTCCTCGAAGTCGAAGGCGTTCCATTTGGCCAGTTCGGCCGCCACGGCCGGGCGTTCGCCGGCGCAGCCCAGCAGCTTCAGGATGCCGGCGCGATGATGCGGGAAGTTGGTGTGCAGCCGCACCACCCGGCCATCGCCGCAGATGTAGGTGCCGGCGATGTTGTCCCACGGGTCACCGGGCTCCTGCCCGGCCAGCTTCATGTAGTGCTCGGAATGGAACTCCACCGCGGCGTGGCGCATCTCCACGCTCACCTGCTGCGCGCGGCCGGTGCGGGCCTGCCAGATGGCGGCGGCCGCGGCGCCGGAAGCGGCGATGGTGGCCTGCGCCGCGGCACCGACGCGGAAGGAGGAAGGCAGCGCCGGTTCGGCGCCCGTCAGCACCACGGCGGGCATGGCGGCCGGCGCCAACCCGGCCTGGCGCCACAGCGCGGCGAGGATTTCAGCGGGTGATGCAAGTGCCATTGTTGCCTCCGTCAATTGGGAAAACGCTACCGCGTTCGCACAAGATTGGGAAACCGTGGGCGCCTGCGGCGTTCCTGATGGCGGGACGGTGATGGCCGGGGGGCCAGCACAACAACGACAAAGGGAAGCGATAAAATGGCCAATCAAGGCGGTAGTCACAGCGGCAGCGGCAACAAGGGCAATCCCGGCAACTTCGCCAATGACCGCGAGAAGGCCAAGGAAGCCGGCCATATCGGTGGCCAGCACCAGGGCAAGGAAAACAACCCCGGCAACTTCGCCAACGACCGGGAAAAGGCCAGCGAAGCCGGCCGCAAGGGCGGCCAGCAGAGCCATGGCGGCCGGCCCGAAAAGCAGTAGCCAGGCGAGCGGCGCCGGGGTTCGCGCCCCGGCGCCGCCAGGGGACTACTTGATGCCGAAGCCGAGGGTCTTGAGGAACTCGGTCATCTTGTGGCGGCCGCTCATGCCGCCGATCTTGCTGGCGCGGGACAGCGCGCGCTGCGACCAGTCCGTGTCACCCATGCCGTTGCGCTTGGAGAAGTCGATCATCGCCTGGTCGTATTCGGCGACCACGGCGATGTCCTTCTGCGCGTCATAGGTCTCATGGTGCAGCACCACGGACTGCGGCAGGCGGGGCTTCACCTCGGTGACCGCGGCCGGGTCCGGGTAGCCGACGCACAGGCCGTACACCGCCACCACGTTCTTCGGCAGGCCAAGCACCTCGGCCACTTCCACCGGGCTGGTGCGCAGCCCGCCGATGTAGCAGGTGCCGAGGCCGAGCGACTCAGCCGCCACCACCACGTTCTGCGCGGCGAAGGCGGTGTCGAGCGCCGCGGTCTGGTACATTTCCAGGTAGGGCAGCGCCTCCATCTCGGTGCCCAGGCGCTCACCCAGGCGGCCGAGGCGCGACAGGTCGGCCAGCCAGCACAGGAACAGCGGCGCGGTGTTGATGAACTTCTGGTTGTTGGAAAGTTCCGCCAGCTTGGCGATGCGCGCCTTGTCCTGCACCGCCAGCACCGACCAGGTCTGCAGGTTGGAGGATGTCGGCGCCGAGGCGGCCGCGCCGACCAGCATTTCCAGCGTGCCTTCCGGCAGCGCGGTGGGCAGGTAGCGCCGCACCGTCTTGTGGTTCAGCATGGTCGCCAGCACGTCGTTGGCGATACCGGCCGGCGTCGGCGTGGCGCCGGCGTAGCGGGCCTGGAAGCCGGCGGCAACGCGGTCGGCGACCGATGGGGTGTTGTTGTCAGGCATGGCAAGGTTCCCTGGGGATGCTTGCCCGACAGCCTAACCTAATGCTTACGTTGGTAGAAGGGCTGCCGCCCCATCTCCAGCATGGCGTGGTCGGCGGCGAACATGTCGGCGTAGTGCAGCACATAGGCTTCATGGGTGCTGGCGTGGAACGGGGCGTTGGTGGCGTGGGTCGCTACCACGCTGACCACTTCATGCGGGAAGCCCAGTTCCTTCAGCAGCATGGCGCCCACCACGCCATGCGGCAGTTCCTTGTACAACTGGCTGGTCACCAGGTTGTCGCCGTCCCGCACATAGAGCAGCGGCTTGTCCACGTCGTGCAGGATGAGGATGGCGACCAGCTTGTCCATGTCCAGCGGCTTGCCCCAATCCGCCGCCGCGCGCCGCGCCAGGTCCACCCCGGCGCGCGTCACCTCGTTCACGTGCTGCATCAGCGGGTAGAAGGCGCCGCTGTGGGTGAAGGGCATTTCCTCCAGCGTCGCATGCGGGCTGGAGGACCAGGTGCTGACCCAGGCGGTGACGATCTCATCCCGCACCGCGGGGGAGACCAGGTCCAGTCCCCAGAGCCATTGCTCCACCGCCTGGCGGCGGGAATTGCTGCTGCGGTCGATCCGGTAGGGCTCGGTGCTCATCTCATTCAACCTTGATGTTGCCTTCGCGGACGATGCGGCCCCATTTCTCGATCTCCGCATCCAGGCTGGCGGCGAACTGGTCCGGCGTGTTGGGCCGCACCAGACAGCCGATCGCCTCCATCCTCGCCTTGGTCTCCGGCTCCGCGATCACCTTGTTCAGGCCCTCGTTCAGCCGCATCACCTCCGCCACCGGGGTGCCGGCGGGGGCGAAGACGCCGTTCCATTCATAGCTCTCGAAGCCCGGCACGCTTGCCTTGATGGCGGGCACGCCGGGCAGCACGCCCACCGTCGCCTCGGCCCCGCCATGCGCCATGGTACGGGCCTGGCCATTGCCCAGGAACAGCATGGAACCCGGCACATTGCTGAACATGATGGGAATCCGCCCGGCCACCATGTCGGTCCGCCCCGCCGCCACTTCCCGGTAGGGCACGTGGTTGATGCGGGTGCCGGCCAGCCGGTTGAACAGCTCCAGCGACATGTGCTGCAGGCTGCCGATGCCGGGCGAGCCGCAGTCGATGCCGCCGGGCTGCGCCTTGGCCAGCGCCACCAGTTCGGCGATGTTGCGCGGCGCGAAGGCATTGTTCACCAGCAGCGTGCTGGGCGTGACCATGGCGTGGAACACCGGCATGAAGTCGCGCCGCGTGTCGTACGGCAGCCGCGCGAACAGCGACGGGTTCACCGAATGCGCGGTGGCGTCGTGCAGCAGCGTGGTGCCGTCCGGCGTGGCCCGGGCCACCGCGCCGGCGGCCAGGGTGCCGGCCGCGCCGGGGCGGTTCTCGATGACGAAGTTCTGCCCCAGCACGTCATTCAGCCGGGCGAACAGGATGCGCGCGGTGGCATCCGCGGTGCCGCCGGCGCCATAGGCGACGACGACACGCACGCTGCGCCCCTGCGCGCGGGCAAGGGCCGGCGCCGCCAGTGCGCCGACCAGGAAGGCACGTCGCGTGGTGGCGCCGGTCATCTCAGTGCCCCTTGAACACGCCGGCGCGCTTTTCGCGCTGCGCCAGCAGGGCTTCCTTGTGGTCGTCCGTGCTGTGCGCCAGCGCCTGGTAGGCGGCCGACAGGTCCAGGATGGCGCTGAGGCCAAGGCCCTGCGATTCCCGCAGCAGGCGGCGCGTCATCCGCACCGCATGCGGCGAGTTGCTGGCGATCTTCGCCGCGATCTTGCGGGCCTCGGTCATCAGTTCCGCATCCGGCACCACCTTGGAGACCAGGCCGCAGGCCAGGGCTTCCTGCGCGTTCAGCATGTCGCCGGTCAGCGACATCTCGGCCGCCTTGGCGAAGCCGACCACGCGCGGCAGCAGGAAGGCGCCGCCATCGCCCGGCACGATGCCGACCTTGACGAAGCTTTCGGCGAACTTGGCGCTCTCACCGGCAATGCGGATGTCGCACATGCAGGTCAGGTCGCAGCCGGCGCCCACCGCCGCACCGTTCACCGCGGCGATCAACGGCACCTCGGCCTTCTCGATCGCCAGCGGGATGCGCTGGATGCCGTGGCGGTAATAGGCGCGGGTCATCGCCGGGCTGTGGTGGGCCAGGCCGCCGCCGCTGCGGTCCGCCATCTTCTTGACGTTGCCGCCGGAGGAGAAGGCGCGGCCGGCGCCGGTGATGATGCCGACGCGCACATCATTGTCGCGGTCCATGCGTTCGATCGCGGCGCAGAGTTCGTCGATCATGTCGGAAACCGGGTTGCGGTTTTCCGGGTCGTTCAGGGTCAGCGTCACGACGTGGCCGTCCTGCTCGTACTTCACAATGTCGGTCATGGGGCAGTGTTCCTGTAGGGCTGGGCGCCGGGCTGGTTCAGCCCTGGCGCAGGTTGAAACGGCGGACCACCTCGCGTTCCTCGGCCACCTGGCGGCGGGCGGAAGCGGTATAGGCCTCAGTATCCAGGTATTCGTTCTGCATGCCCAGGCGCTCGATCACCCGCAGGTAGTCGGGGTCCTGCAGCGCCTCGCGGAAGGCGTTGTCCAGCACCCGCACCACATCGGCGGGCATGCCGCGCGGCCCGGCAATGCCATAGGGCGAGGTGGTGGTGATGCCGTAGCCCCCCTCCAGCAGCGTCGGCACATCCGGGAACAGCCGGGCGCGTTCCTTGCCGCAGGTGAACAGCAGCCGCACCGAGCCATCCAGCACCATGCGCGCCCAGTCGGAGGAGGTGGCCACGGCGTTGATCTGCCGCCCGAGCAGCGATTGCAGCGCCTCCGCCGAACCGCGGAACGGCACATGGGTGAACTCCACGCCCTGCTGCCGGGCGATGTCCTGCATGCACATGTCCATGGAGGAGCCAACGCCGGTGGTGGCGTAGCTGAAGGCGCCCGGGTTGGCGCGGGCATGGGCCAGCACGGCGTCGAGGTCGGCAAACGGCGCATCCGCCTTCACCACCACGCCGAACAGGTAGCCGGTCACCTGGGAGATCCAGGTGAAGTCCACCAGCGGGTCGAAGGCCGGGCGGGGCGAAACCCAGGGGTGGCGGAACACGCTGACCGGCATCTGCGCCAGGGTATAGCCATCCGGCCGGGTGCCGCCGGCCAGCGCCTGCGCCCCCATGATGCCGCCGCCGCCGCTGCGGTTCTCGGTGATGACGGACTGGCCGAGCCGCTTGCCCAGCGCCTCGCACATCGCGCGCATCTGCGCGTCGGTGGAACCGCCGGCGGTATAGGGCACG
>CANBXZ010000167.1 GCA_947373495.1 Acetobacteraceae bacterium | reverse complement strand
CAACTGGCCGAGGGCCTGGCGCTGCGCCAGGCGCTGGGGCCGGGCGCCATGGTGGCGGTGCTGAACGGCTTCGCCGCCGGCGCCGATGGCACGGCCGGGTTGGTGCCGGTGCTGAACAGCCTGGCCGATGTCGCCGCGCATCGGGGCCGCCCGGGCATCCTGCAACTGGACACCGGCATGGCCCGGCTGGGCGTGCCGCCGGAGGAATGGGGCCAGCTCGCCGGGCTGGCGCCGCTGTTCGTCATGACCCACCTGGCCACCGCGGACCAGCCGGACCACCCGATGAACGCCATGCAGGCCGGGCGCTTCGCCGCCGCCCGCGCCGGCTTTCCCGGCGTGGCGGGCAGCCTGGCGGCGTCCTCGGGCATCTTCCTCGGGCCGGACTTCGCCTCCGACCTCGCCCGGCCGGGGGCGGCGCTGTATGGCATCAACCCAACCCCGGGCGCGGCCAACCCGATGCAGCCGGTGGTGCGGCTGGCGGCGCCGGTGCTGCAAACCCGCGGGATTCCGGCCGGCACCCCGGTGGGCTATGGCGCCAGTTGGCAGGCCAGCCGGCCCAGCCGGGTTGCAACGGTTGCCGCCGGCTATGCGGATGGCTACCTTCGCGCCCTCTCGGGCAGGGCGATCGCCAGTTTCCAGGGCCAGCCCGTGCCCCTTATCGGCCGGGTGTCCATGGATCTGCTGACCTTCGACGTAACCGACCTGCCGGCGCTGCGCGCGGGGGATGCCGTGACGCTGATCGGCCCCGGGGGCGACGACGGCTGCACGCCGGATGACCTGGCCGAGCGCGCCGGCACCATCGGCTATGAGATCCTGACCAGCCTGGGCGCCCGCTACCGCCGCCAATACCTGCCGGCCTGACCCGCATGGACCTGGTGCTGAACCCCTTGGCCGCGCTGGGCCGCGGCGTGCTGGGCGGCTGCCGCACCGCCGGCAACGTGGCGCTGTTCGCGCTGGAGGCGCTGAGCCACCTGTTCCGGCCGCCCTTCTACGGCCGGCTGTTCCTGCGCGCCTTCGTGGAGATTGCCTATTTCTCCCTGCCCGTGGTGGCGCTGACCGCGGTGTTCACCGGCATGGTGCTGGTGCTGCAAAGCTACACCGGCTTCGCCCGCTTCAACGCCACCGGCGCCGTTGCCAACCTGGTGGTGCTCTCCATCACCCGCGAACTGGGCCCGGTGCTGGCCGGGTTGATGGTGGCCGGGCGCATCTCCGCCAGCTTCGCCGCCGAGATCGGCACCATGCGGGTGACCGACCAGATCGACGCGCTGACCACGCTGTCGACCAACCCGATGAAGTACCTGGTGGCGCCACGGCTGCTGGCCGGGGCGGTGGCGATGCCGCTGCTGGTGGTGGTGGCGGACATCCTGGGGGTGATGGGCGGCTGGCTCATCGCCACGCTGAAGCTGGGCTTCGTCTCCTCCGGCTACCTGAAGGCCACCTTCGACTTCCTGCAGTTCGACGACGTGATCAGCGGGCTGGTCAAGGCCTCGGTCTTCGGCTTCGTGGTGGCGTTGATGGGCACCTGGTGCGGCTACAACAGCAAGGGCGGCGCCCAGGGCGTGGGCGGGGCCACCACCACGGCGGTGGTGACCAGTTCCATCCTGATCCTGGCGCTGGACTATGTGCTGACCGAAATGTTCTTCGCGCAATGACCGGCCCCGCCGCCACCCCGAAGATCCGCATGCGGGGCGTGCGAAAAGCCTTCGGCAGCAAGCAGGTGCTGGACGGCGTGGACCTGGACGTGGGGGCCGGCAGTTCCATGGTCATCCTGGGCGGCTCCGGTTCCGGCAAGTCGGTGACGATCAAGTGCATCCTCGGCCTGGTCACCCCGGATGCGGGCGAGATCGAGGTGGATGGCGTCAACGTGCTGAAGCTGGGCCGGCGCGACCGGGAGGCGCTGGGCGACCGCATCGGCATGCTGTTCCAGAACGGCGCCCTGTTCGACAGCCTGCCGGTCTGGGAAAACGTCTGCTTCAAGCTGCTGGCGCAGAACCGCATCACCCGCGCCAAGGCGCGCGACCGCGCGGCCGAGGTATTGGCCCAGGTCGGCCTGGCCGCCAGCGTGGGGGAGCTTTCGCCGGCCGAACTCTCGGGTGGCATGCAGAAGCGGGTGGCGCTGGCGCGCGCCATCGCGGCCCAGCCGGACATCATCTTCTTCGATGAACCGACCACCGGGCTGGACCCCATCATGGGCGCGGTGATCGACGGCCTGATCGTGGACTGCGTGAAGAAGCTGGGCGCCACGGCGGTCAGCATCACCCACGACATGGCCAGCGCCCGGCGGATCGGCGACGAGGCGGCGATGATCTACAAGGGCCGCATGGTCTGGACCGGCCCGGCCGCCACGCTGGGCCATAGCGGCAACGCCATGGTGGACCAGTTCGCCAATGGCGAGCGCGAAGGGCCGATCCAGATGGAATTGCGGCGCTGACCGTCGGCGCTGCCGACTGAAGCGCCGACGTTCCCGCTGTTCTGCCGCGCGCCTTTTCGGGCGCGCCGGCGCCAGCCTTGCCGCTGCCTTCACGCCCGCGCAACGTCGCCCGCTCGTGACCCGTGGGCGAGGCTGGCCGGGCGCATCCTGCGGCCATTCGCGGGAATGGGGTGACGCATGGGCCAGGTCGCGCTGCTGCAACGGGGGGCCTGGCGGCCTTGGGCGATGCTCTCGCCGCTGCCCGGGCGGGCGCTGGCGCGGGCCCGGGCTTGGCTGCACGCTCAGGTGGTGCGGCGGCGGCAACTGCTGGCCCGGCAGGGCGGTGGCCAGTTGGCGCCGGAGGAATTCCTTGCCTATGGGCTGGACCGCCCGGGCGCCACGTTGGCCGAGGCGCGGCGCCATATCGGCCGTCGGCGCGCCTTGGCCTGGCATGGCGCCTGCGTCGCCCAAGGCTGGCAGGCGCCGCTGGGGGACCGCGGGCTGTGCCGGCAACTGGCCGCTGGCGCCGGGCTGCCGGTGCCGGAATTGCTGGCGGTGCAGGCCGCGGCGCCGCGCGCCTTCGCCCCCGCCGCCGGCCCGGCGCCGATGAGCCTGGAGGCCCTGCTGTCGGAACCCAGCCATTACCCGCTGCTGGCCGAACCGCTGCACGGCGCCGGGCCTCGGCTGGCCCTGCTGGCGCTGGAGGACGGGGTGGTACACCTGCAACATGGTGGCCGGCTGCCGCTGGCGCAGGCCCTGGCGCTGCTGGCCCAGGGCCAGGGCTGGCTGGTGCAGCGCCGGCCGCGGGCGCATGTGGCGCTGCGGGCCGCCTTTGGCCTGCATGCCCTGCCGGTGCTGCATGCCCTGGTCATTCGGGAACCGGCCGGGCCGCGCCTGGTCAGCGCCGTGCTGGCGCTGGACCTGCCCGACGACGAGGCCGAGGACCTGCTGGTGGCGCTGGACGCCGAGGGCAGCATGCTGCGGGCGGTGCGCGGGCGCGGCGCCGAATGGCGCCAGGTGCGGCGCCACCAGGGCACCGGCGCGCTGCTGCCCGGCCGGCGACTGCCCCATTGGGAGGCCAGCCAGGCGCTGCTGCGGCGCGCGGCGGAGGTGTTTTCGCCCTATCCGACGCAATGCTGGGAATGCGCCATCACCGATACCGGCCCGGTACTGCTGCGCTTTGCCGGGGGGGATGCCTGGCCGCTGCATCAGTTGGCGCATGGCCGCGGCCTGCTGACCCCCGCCTTCACCGAGCATCTGCGGCGCCATGGCTGCGCGCTGGAAGGGGGCGCGGCGGCGGCGCTGCGTCGTCTGGTGCCGCCGCTGGCCGGGCTGCTGGCGCGCCGGCGGCAGCCCGGCCTGCTGACCATTACCCCCGCTTGACCACCCCCGCTTGACCAGCCTGTCTTGACCTGCCTGTCTTGACCACCCCCGCTTGACCCTGGCCCGCCCCCCGGCGCTACCATCCGCCCAAAGGCCGGAGGAGATCGCCATGGCGCTGCAGGTCACGCCGCTGCACCCGTTGTTTGCCGCCGAAGTTCACGGCCTGGACCTGCGCCAGACCCCGGGGCCGGCGCTGTGTGCCGAGATCGACCGGGCGATGGACCGCCATGCCGTGCTGGTATTCCGCGACCAGGCGATCGACGACGACCAGCAGATGGCCTTTGGCGCCGCGCTGGGCCCGCTGGAGCAGGAGCGGGCCGTGGTGGATGTGCACAAGTCCCGGCTGAAGCACTACAACATGGCCGACATCTCCAACCTGGACGTGGATGGCAGCCTGCTGGCGGTGGATGACCGGCGGCGCATGTTCAACCTGGGCAACCGGCTGTGGCACAGCGACAGCAGCTTCAAGTCCACCCCGGCGAAGTATTCCATGCTGCATGGCCGGGTGGTGCCGCCCGATGGCGCCGACACCGAATTCGCCGACATGCGTGCCGCGTGGGACGCGCTGCCGGCCGCCATGCAGGCGCGGCTGCGGCCCATGGTGGCCTGGCACAGCCTGATCTACTCCCGCGCCCTGCTCGGCTTCACCGACTACACCGATGAGGAACGGGTGAAGTTCGCCCCGGTGCCGCAGCGCCTGGTGCGCTTCCATCCCGGCAGCGGGCGGCATTCCATCTACCTGTCCAGCCATATCGGCCGGGTGGACGGCATGCCGACGCCGGAAGCCATGGCCATGGTGCGCGACCTGGTGGAGCACGCGACCCAGCGCGCCTTCGTCTATGCCCACAAGTGGCGCACCAACGACCTGGTGATGTGGGACAACCGCAGCACCATGCATCGCGCCCGCGCCTTCGAGGACACGGTGCACAAGCGCGACATGCGCCGCACCACCCTGACCGATTGCGCGCCGACGCTGGACCAGCGCGCTGCCTGATTTCGGCTGGCATTGTTCTCTTTTTGTGCTAGTTCTTGGGCATGGCCAAGGATCGTAATCGCTTCGTCTGCCAAGCCTGTGGCGACATCTCCTCGAAGTGGCAGGGGCGGTGCGACGCCTGCGGCGAATGGAACACCCTGGCCGAGGAAGCCGCCGCCCCGGTGCGCGGCCCCGGCCCGGCGGCCAAGGCGGGCGGCGGGCGGCGGGTGGAGTTCGTCGGGCTGGAAGGCGAAACCGAGCCACCGCCGCGGATTTCCACCGGCATTGCCGAACTGGACCGGGTGCTGGGCGGCGGGCTGGTGCCGGCCAGCGCCATCCTGGTGGGTGGCGACCCGGGCATCGGCAAGTCCACCATATTGTTGCAGGCCGCCGCCAAGGTGGCCGCCAGTGGGCGCAAGGCGCTGTACATCTCGGGCGAGGAGGCCATTGCCCAGGTCAGGTTGCGGGCCCGCCGGCTGGGGCTGGAGAAGATGCCGCTGCAACTGGCCGCCGCCACCGCGCTGCGCGACATCGCCGCCAGCCTGGAAAGCGAGGGCGACGCCGCCCTGGTCATCATCGACAGTATCCAGACCGTGTGGCTGGACGCCCTCGACTCGGCGCCGGGCACCGTGGCCCAGGTGCGGGCCTGTGCGGCGGAACTGATCCGGCTGGCCAAGACGCGCGGCTTCGCCGTGGTGCTGGTGGGGCATGTGACCAAGGAAGGCACCCTGGCCGGGCCGCGGGTGCTGGAACACATGGTGGACGCCACGCTGTACTTCGAAGGCGACCGCGGCCACCAATTCCGTATCCTGCGGGCGGTGAAGAACCGCTTCGGCGCAACCGACGAGATCGGCGTGTTCGAGATGACCGAGCGCGGCCTGATGGAGGTGCCCAACCCCTCCGCCCTGTTCCTGGCCGAACGCCGGGGCAACATCTCCGGCAGCGCGGTGTTTGCCGGTATCGAGGGCACGCGGCCGGTGCTGGTGGAGGTGCAGGCGCTGCTGTCGCCCTCCTCCGGCGGGTCGCCGCGGCGTTCCGTGGTGGGGTGGGACAGTTCGCGGCTTTCCATGCTGCTGGCGGTGCTGGAAAGCCGTTGCGGCATGACGCTGGGGCAGAACGACGTGTACCTGAACATCGCCGGGGGCCTCAGGGTGAACGAACCCGCGGTGGACCTGGCCGTGGCCGCCGCGCTGTGCAGCGCCGCCACCGACCGGCCGACCGAGGCCAATACCGTCTATTTCGGCGAAGTCGGCCTTTCCGGCGAAATCCGCCAGGTCAGCCAGACCGAGGCGCGGCTGCGGGAAGCCCACAAGCTGGGCTTCGCGGCCGCGGTGCTGCCGCGCCGGGTGGCGCGGGGGGGCCGCACGCCCTTACCGGCGGATGGGCTGAAGCTGACCGAGATCGGCCACCTGGCCGACCTGGTGGCGCCCTTTGCCGAAAGCACGGTGAAGCGCAAACCAGCGGCTTGAGCTATACCGGCCGGCAACACGCCGGAGGATAACGCCCGTGACCATCTCTCGCCGCGCCACCCTGGCGCTGCCGCTGCTTGCCGCCCCGCGCCTGGCGCGCGCCGCCGGCTTCCCGGACCGGCCGATTCGTTTCGTGTGCCCCTATGCCCCGGGCGGCAATGCGGATGTCACCAGCCGCATCCTCTCGGCGCCGCTGGCGCAGGAACTGGGCCAGCCGGTGGTGGTGGAGAACCGCGCCGGGGCCGGCGGCAGCGTCGGTGCCCTGGCCGTGGCCCGGCTGCGGGCGGATGGCTACACCATCATGCTCGGCTCGAACGGCCCGCTTTCGGTCAACCCGACCATTCAGCCCAATATCGGCTATGACCCGCAGAAGGACTTCGCCTTCATCGGCCTGGCCTGCCGCACGGCGCAGACCCTGGTGGTGAAGAAGGGCCTGGCGCCGAAAACCCTGGCCGAGTTCCTGGACTACGCCCGCGCCCGGCCAGGGGCGGTGACGGTGGGGTCCTCCGGCGTTGGCAGCACGGCGCACCTGGCGCTGGAGACCTTCAACGCCCGCACCGGCCTGCAATTGCAACACGTGCCCTATGGCAGCGGTGGCGCCATGGCGCCGGACCTGGTGGCGGGCAACATCGACGCGGCCATCACCGAGATCAGCACCAGCCTGCCGCTGCACCGGGATGGCCAGGTGCGCATCCTGGCGCTGGCCGCGGCGCGGCGTTCCGCCCTGGCGCCGGAGATTCCGACGGTGGAGGAGGCCGGCGTGCCCGGCTACCGCGAAGCCGCCTTCCTCGGCCTGGTGCTGCCGGTCAACCCGCCGGCCGAGGTGCTGGCCCGGTTGGCGGAAGCCCTGGCCAAGGTGCTGGCCCAGCCCGAGACGCGCCGGCGCCTGCAGGAAGTGGGCAGCGAAGTGGCCGAGGCGATGGAACAGACCCCGGCCGGCTTCGCCACCTTCCTGGCCGAGGAACTGGCCCGCACCCGCATCGCCGCCACCCGGGCCGGGCTGCGGCAGGGGTAGCGGCGAGGCCAGGGCGGCCTCCCGGCCGGCAAGCATGCGGCCGGGAGTCGCGCGGCTGGCAAGCACGCGGCTGGGAAGCACGCGGCTGGGAAGTGGCTCGCGGAAGCCTCGCGTGACTCGCCCGGAAGCCGCCGCTATACCGCCTGCGCGATGACCTGGGTCGATCTCATTGTTCTGGTGGTGCTGGTCATATCGGCCGCGCTTGCCTTCATGCGCGGCTTTGTCGAGGAAGTCCTCGGCGTTGGCGCCTGGATAGGTGCGACCATGGCCGGCCTGGCGCTGCAGCCCATGGTGCGGCCGCTGCTGGCGGGGATGGACCCGCCCTGGCTGGCCGACGCGCTGGCGGTGGCCGGCGTGTTCCTGCTGGTGCTGGTGGTGCTGAAGATCGCCATCGGCCTGGTGGCCCGGCGGGTACAGGATTCGATGCTCGGCAGCACCGACCGCGCATTGGGTTTGCTATTCGGGCTTCTACGGGGTGCGTTTCTGTTGGTGGTCGCCTATATCCTGGCCGGCATGGTGTTGCCCGGGGTGGATCGGTGGCCGGCAGTGGTGCGCGACTCGCGTTCGCTGCCGCTGGCCGCCGCCGGGGCGGACTGGATCGTGGCCAAGCTGCCGCCACGGTTCCAGCCTTCGGTCCTGCTGCCGCCGGCGCGGCCAGGGCCCAGCATGGAAGACCTGTTGCGACCACCAGCGCGCAACCGCACGTGAGGACAAGGCATGGCTGACGCAACGACGCACCCGTGGGATGACGACAAGTTCCACGAGGAATGCGGCGTCTTCGGGGTATGGAATGTCACCGACGCCGCGGCCCTGACCGCGCTCGGCCTGCATGCCCTGCAGCACCGTGGCCAGGAAGCCGCCGGCATCGTCTCGCTTGGCGAGGGCGGCATCTTCCATTCCCATCGTGGCCGCGGCCTGGTGGGGGAAAACTTCAGCGACGCCAAGGTCATCGCCAGCCTGCCCGGCCGGGCGGCGGTGGGCCACAACCGCTACGCCACCACCGGCGAGACCGCGCTGCGCAACGTGCAGCCGCTGTTCGCGGACTTCGAGTTCGGTGGCTTCGCCGTGGCGCATAACGGCAACCTGACCAACGCCCATGTGCTGAAGCGCGCCCTGGTGCGCCGTGGCTGCCTGTTCCAGAGCACCACCGACAGCGAGGTGTTCGTCCACCTCATCGCCATCAGCCTGTATTCCACCGTGGTGGACCGGCTGATCGACGCGTTGAAGCAGGTGCAGGGCGCCTACAGCCTGGTGGCGCTGCACAATGGCGCGCTGATGGGCGCGCGGGACCCGCTGGGCGTGCGCCCGCTGGTGCTGGGCCGCATGGGCGGTACCGATGGCGTGCCGGTTTCCTGGGTGCTGGCCAGCGAAACCTGCGCGCTGGAGATCGTCTCGGCCGAATTCGTCCGCGACATCGAACCGGGCGAGATCGTCATCATCGACGATGCCGGCGTGCGCAGCATCAAGCCGTTCGGCCGCACCGGCAGCCGGTTCTGCATCTTCGAATACATCTACTTCGCCCGCCCCGACAGCGTGATGGAGGGCATCCCGGTCTATGAGACGCGCAAGCGGATCGGCCAGGAATTGGCGCGGGAGAGCCATGTGCCGGCCGATGTGGTGGTGCCGGTGCCCGACAGCGGCGTACCCGCCGCCATGGGCTATGCGGTGGAAGCCGGGGTGCCGTTCGAACTCGGCATCATCCGCA
>CANBXZ010000166.1 GCA_947373495.1 Acetobacteraceae bacterium | reverse complement strand
CGACGTGGGGTTCGGCGGCGCCGGCAGCGGCACCCCGGCGCGCACCGGCAGCCTGCTGCTGCTCGGCACCGGCAACATCACCCAGGCCGGCGGCACCGCCCTGGTGGTGCAGGACCTCACCGCGGTAGCGGGCGGCGAGATGATGCTGGACCCGGGCGGCGCCACCAACCGCATCGCCAGCATCGGCACCCTGCAGGCCGGCGGCGACGCCGTGCTGCGCAGCGACGCCCCGCTGCTGAGCCTCACCGGCAGCGCCGTGGTCGGCAGTGGCCGCACGCTGCGCCTGCAGGTGGACGACCTGGCGCTGGCCGGCACCCTGGCGGCGCCGGGCGGCACCATCGAATTGCTGCCGGTCACACCGGGGCAGGGCATCACCCTGGGCGCCGCCGGCCCCGGCACCCTGGCGCTGGATGCGGCCGAACTGGCCAACATCACCGCCGTGGCCACGCTGCGCCTGGGCGGCAGCGGCACGGCGGCGCCGGTCGCCGGCAACATCACCATCGCCGGGCCCACCACCGTGGCCGGCCTGCCGCTGCTTGACCTGCGCAGCGCCGGCAGCGTGCTGGGCAGCGGCGGCGCGCTGACCATGGGGCTGGTGCAGGCCCTGGCGGCGCAGGACGTGCTGCTGGACAACGCCGGCAACAGCTTCACCGTCGGTGGCATCACCGCCGGCCCCGGCCGCATCATCCGGCTGAACCAGGCGGCGGGGCTGCATCTGACCGGGCTGCTCAGCGCCCCGGGCGGGCTGGTGGCGTTGCAGGCCGGCGGCGACATCGCCCAGGACCCTGGCGCCGTGCTCACCACCGGCACGCTGACGCTGAATGCCGGCGGCCAGGTCGCCCTGCCGGAGGCCAACAGCTTCGCCATCCTCGGCGCCAGTTCGGTGGGTGGCGGCCTGGTGCGTGGCCATACCTACACGGTGCCGGGGCCGCTCAGCACCTCCGGCCCGCTGACGCTGCTGGCCGATGGCTCCCTGACCCTGCCGGGCGACGTGAACGCCGGCAGTACGCTGACCCTGTTGGCCGGCCAGTCGCTGACCGTGGGCGGCAGCATCACCACCGCCGGGGCGCTGACGATCGACGCCGGGGACACGCTGGTGCTGGGCGGCAATGTCGGCTCGGGCGGGCCGTTGCAGCTCAATGCCGGCACGCTGCTGACCCTGAACGGCACCGTCATCGCCAATAGCGACCTGGACCTGACCGCCAATGGCACGCTGGCGGTGAATGGCACCCTGACCACCACCGGCGCGCTGCGGCTGCTGGCCGGGCAGGGGGTGGTGCTGGCCGGCCACATCACCACCGGGGACAGCCTGAGCGTCGCCGGCAGCAGCCTGACCCTGACCGGCACGGTGCTGGCCAGCCGCGACGTGAACCTGGCCATTGGCGGCGCCATGCTGCTGGGCGGCCAGTTGACCGCCGGTGGCAATGTCAGCGGCCAGGCCAGCGGCGGGGTGGATTTCACCGGCCGGGCCAGTGCCGGCGGCGGCTTCAGCCTTTCCGCCAGTGGCAGCATGCTGCTGGCCGGGCAATTGTCGGCCGAAACCGCCAGCCTGAACGGCGCCGCGCTGTACCTGAACGGGCTTTACGCCAGCATCGGCCGCGCCATCGTCTTCGCCGGGCCGGGCGGCATCGGCACCGGCGCCACCAGCACCATCCAGGCCCGTACCGCCGGGCAATACCCCGCGGTGGTGTTCGACACCCGGCGCGGCAACAACCCCAACCCGCTCAGCCAGGTGCAGCCCGACCGGGAAGGTTTGGTCAACAGCCAGCAGGCCACCCAGGTGCGCCGCCCGAACGTGCAGGCCCCGGGCAGCTTCGGCGCGGCCAGCGGCGCGGCGGCGGGCAACCTGGCCCTGGCGCTGGAGGCTGGGCGCAGCCCGGTGTTCCTGCTGCTGGATGGCGGCATGGCCAGCGGCACCATCGCCGCCGGGCGGCTGGGCGTGCAGGGCACCAACGGCATGGTCACGCTGCTGGGCACGCTGGGCGGCGTGCCGGGCGCGGCGGCGGCCACCGCGGCCGACATCACCCGGCCGATCGACCCGGCGGTGCATTCCAACTACCGCATCAATGGCTGCGTGGTCGGTTCGGTGAACTGCGTCCCGCCGCCTTCCATCCAGTTCGTGCTGCTGCGGCCGCCGGAGGTGGTGGACCTCTCCCTGGTGAACAACCGCATCGACACCTCCGAGGTGACGATCCCGAACGTCGCCGAGATCGAATACCAATGAACCGCCCGGGCGCCCTGCTGCGCTTGCTGGCGCTGCTCGCCGGGCTGGCCGGGTGCCACGTGCCGCCGCCCGAGGCCTATGTGGCCGGGGCCGGCGCCGCCGCCCGCGCCGGCACCCCGGCCGGCACCGACACCAAGGGCGAGGCCTGCACCGTGCAGGCCGCCGGCACCGTGCCGGCCGACCTGCCGGTGCTGGCGGGGCAGGAAGTGTATTGCGGCGGCTGGGGCCAGCCGGCGGGCCGGCTGCAACGGCTGCGCGGCGCCACCTCGGCGGCGCAACTGGACGCCCTGGCTGGCGGTGGCCTCTGGCGCACCTGGCTGGACCAGCGCCTGGTCTGCAACCCGCCGCAGCCGGTGACCATCGGCGCCGAGACCCCGGCCCGGCTGTTGACCTGCACCCGGCGCGCCGGCGGTTGGCCGCATCTGGCGCTGGTGGCGGCGGGGCCGGATGGCCCGGTGCTGGCCGATGGCGTTGCCGCCGTGCTGCCGGTGCTGGAACGGCTGGTGAGCGGGGAAGCCGCGGCGCCCAGCCCGGGCGCCAAGCCGCAGGCCCGCTCGGCCGCGCTGGAACAGGCGGTGCGGCGGCTTTCGGCCGAAGCCTTCGGCGCCGCCGATGTCGGCCGCTACGAACAGCTGATGGCGCTGGGGCGGGAGTTGAACCAGGCCGAGAACTTCGCCGCCGCCGAGGACGCCTATCGCGCCGCGCTGGCGGTGCAGGAACGCGTGCTGGGGCGGGACAACCCCAACACGGTGAACGCGCTGATCCACCTGGCGCTGAACCTTTCCAACCAGGGCCGGCAGCAGGAAGCCGGGGCGCTGTTCACCCGCGCCGGCACGCTGGCGCCGCTGGCGGCGGATGCCACCGCCACCGCCCGGCTGGCGCATTATCGCGGCCTGGCCCTGCTGAACAACGCCGAGGCCGCCGCCGCCCTGCTGCTGCTGGCCCAGGCGGAAGCCGGCTACGCCGCCCTGGTGCCGGACAGCACCCGTCGCGGCAGCGGTGGGCGGGACGCGGACGTGGCCATTCTGGCCGACCCGGTCTCGCAATCCGCGGTGCTGGGGCTGGCGGAGGTGTGGCGCAACCAGGCCATTGCCTTCACCCGGCTGGACCGCGCTTCCGAAGCCGCGGCGCTGCTGGCGGAAAGCCGCAACCTGCTGCGCCGTTCCGGCCTGCAACCCGGGCTGATGGTGGCCCGCGCGCTGCGCACCGAAGCCACCGCCTCGGCCCGGCTGGGGCGGGATGAACAGGCCGCGCGCCAGTTGGAGGAAGCCTCGCGTCGCTTCGCCATCGCGGTGCCGGGGGAACGGCCGGAAGCGGTGACGCTGTTCCTGTCCGCCGCCCGCCGCGCCGCCACCGGGCGCCGCACCGAAGCCCTGGCCACCTTCCGCACCGGCGCCGCCATTCTGCGCGCCCGGCAGATCGGCCTGCCGGTGGAACTGGTGATCCCCTACCTCGACACGCTGCACGCCGAGGCCAGGGCGGTGCCGGCCCAGGAAGCGGCGCTGCTGGCGGAGATGTTCGCCGCCTCCCAGTTGGCCCAGCGCAGCGGCACCGCGCGCTTCGTGCAGCAGGCCAGCGCCCGGCTGGGGGCGGCCGGCGGTGACGCCAAGGTGGCCGAGGCGGTGCGTCGGTTGCAGGATTCGGACCAGGTGCTGCGCACCCTGTTCGGCGACCGCGATGCCGGCGGCCGCGACCTGGACAGCCGGATCGCCGCCGCCCAGCAGGCCCGCGCCGAGGCCGAGGCCGAGGTGGCCGCGGCCGCGCCGGGCTATCGCCAGTTGCTGCTGGCCGCCACCGAGGCGCCGCAGGTGCTGGCCGCGCTGGCGCCGCAGGAGGGCCTGCTGAGCATGCTGCTGGGCCGCGAGCATGGCTGGGCCCTGCTGCTGCGCCAGGGCCGCGTGCATGTGGCCCGGGTGGACCTGGGCGAGGCCGCGCTGGGCCGGCTGGTGCAGGCGGTGCGCGACGGCGCCGCCACCGCCGAGGGCGCCCCCGGCCGGTTCGACGCCGAACCCGCCCAGGCGTTGTACCAGGCGTTGCTGGCGCCGCTGGCCGGCCCGTTGGAAGGTGCCGCCACGCTGGTGGTGGCCCCCGATGGCCCCTTGCTGGCGCTGCCCTTCGGCCTGTTGCTGACCGAGCCGACCGGCCCGCTGGCGGATGCCGCGGCGATGCGCGGCGCGCCCTGGCTGATCCGCCGCCATGCCATCGTGCATGTGCCCTCGGCGCAAACCCTGGTGACGCTGCGGGCGGCCGGCACCGGCTCCTCGGCGCCGCGGGCCTATGCCGGCTTTGGCGATTTCGTGCCGGCCACCGCGGCGCAACTGGCCCGCAGCTTTCCGCCGGACCGCTGCGCCAGCGACGCCCGGCTGGCCGCCGGGCTTGGCCGGCTGCCCGGCACGCGGGTGGAGGTACAGGCGGCCCAGCAACTCACCGGCGCCTCGCCGCGCGACGTGAAGCTGGGCAGCGAGTTCACCGGCGCGGCGCTGCGCGGTGCCGGGCTGGACGGCTACCGGGTGGTGCACCTGGCGACCCACGCCCTGCTGCCGGGCGAGTTGTCCTGCCTGCCGGAGCCTTCGATCATCGTCTCCCCGGCGCCGGGCGCGCCGGATGCGGCCAGTTCCTTCATCTCGGCCAGCGACCTGCTGGCGCTGAAGCTGGACGCCGACCTGGTGGTGCTTTCCGCCTGCAATACCGGCGGGCCGGGCGGCGCTGGCGGTGGCGAGGCGCTTTCCGGCCTGGCGCGCGCCTTCTTCTATGCCGGGGCGCGCGGGCTGATGGTGACGCACTGGGCGGTGGACGACACCGCGGCGGCACTGACCGTGGCGGATTCGCTGCGGCGCCAGCAGGGCGGGGCGTCTTCCGCCGCTGCCCTGCGCGGGGCGCAATTGCTGATTCTGGAGGAAGCCGGCCGCGCCCTGCCGGCCGAGTTCGCCCATCCGTTCTACTGGGCCCCCTTCGCGCTGATCGGCGATGGCCGCCGGGTGGCGCCCTGAGGGCGTGACCGCCGCCGGCTTTGGGCGATTTCGCCCGGGCCTGCCGCCGTGAGGCACCCCGCGGTGATTTCCCCTGAGAGGCGTTTGCTTTAGCCTGCATGCAACCGATGGAGATCCGCGCGCGCATGCTGCCGCAGGAACTGAGCGCCAAGTACGACCAGCGCGGCACCCTGGGCAGTGGTGCCATGGGGGTGGTGTACGACGCGCTGGACCGCAACATCGAACGCCGCGTCGCCATCAAGGTGGTGCTGCGCCCGCCGGTGGATGACGTGGAGGCGCAGGAGGCGCATGCCCGCTTCCGGCGCGAGGCCCAGGCCGCCGGCCGGCTGGCCCACCCCAACATCGTCGGCGTCTATGACTATGGCGAGAATGCCGCCAGCGCCTGGATCGTGATGGAACTGGTGGAAGGCGGCACGCTGAAGTCCTACTTCGACCGTGGCGAACGCTTCCCGGTGCCGGAGATTGTCCGGCTGATGAACCAGATCCTCGGCGCCCTGGCCTATTCCCACGCCCGCGGCGTGGTCCATCGCGACATCAAGCCCGCCAACATCATGCTGAGCCCCGACGGCACCGGCGGCCTGATGGTGAAGATCGCCGATTTCGGCATCGCCCGGATCGAGAATTCCTCGATGACGCAGGTTGGCACGGTGATGGGCACGCCCAGCTACATGGCGCCCGAGCAGTTGCGCGGCGAAACCGTGGACAGCCGCGCCGACCTGTGGGCCGCCGGCGTGGTGCTGTACCAACTGCTGACGGCGGAAAAGCCGTTCGAGGGCGGCTATGCCTCGGTGCTGCACAAGGCGCTGAACACCGAGGCGACGCCACCCAGCCAGCTTTCGGTCACCGCGCCCCGCGCCTTCGACGCGGTGATCGCCCGTGCCCTGGCCAAGCGCCCGGCGGACCGCTTCACCACCGCCGCCGATTTCGCCGTGGCCATCCGCGCCGCGGCCTCGGAACCCATGGCGGCCAGTGGCATGCTGCACCCGGTGGACATGGATGCCACCCTGGTCAGCGGGGCCGCCGTGGTGGCGCCCGCCCCGCTGCCGGTGGCGGCCCCAGCGGCGGCCCCGACGGCGGCCATGCCGAACAGCTTCGTGCCCGCCCCCCCAGCGCCACCGCGGCGCGGCCTGCCGCTGCTGGCGCTGGGCGGCGTCGGCGCGGTGGCCGTGCTGGCGCTGGCCTGGCTGGGGCTGGCCCCCGGCACAGCGCCCGAAGCCCCGGTTGTGGCGCCGGTTGCGGCGCCGCCCGCAGCCGCCGTTGCGTCGCCCGCGCGCCCTGTGGCCGAGCCAGCCAATACGGCCGCGGCACCTTCGCCACAACTGCTGGCGCCGGTCCCGGCCTCAACTTCGGCCCCAACCCTGGCCCCAACCCTGGCCCCCGCCGCGGCACCGGCTCCGCTGCCCGTGCCGGCACCGGTGCCGGACTTCCGCGCCGCCGCCCGCGCCATCGCCGCGCTGCCGTGCAGCCTGGTGGTGGCCGAGGCCAGTGAGATCGGGTTGCGCCTGGGCGGGCTGATGCGGCAGGACAATGAGCCGGCGCTGCGCCAGGCGCTGATGGCCAGCCACGTGCCGGCAACTGCGGTGCAGGGTGGGGTGGCCAGCTTCGAGGGGCCGTTCTGTGCCGTGCTGGAAGCCCTGCGCGGCCGTGCCGAAGCCGCCCCCAGCGGGGTGCTGCTGGGCAACCTGCCGCTGGTGAAGGGCGAATTGCTGCGCTTCGAACTGGGCATGCCGAACCGCACCGGTCAGCTGGGCGTGACCTATCTGCTCGCGTCCGGGCAGGTGGCGCATATCGTCCCGCCGCAGGCCATGGCGGCCGGGGCGCGGCAACGCTTCGGCGACCCGCGCCCGGGCTTCGACGGCTGGGTGGTGGACGAACCCTTCGGCACCGACCTGCTGCTGGCCGTGGTCTCCGACCGGCCGCTGCACGCCAGGCCCCGCCCCATGGTGGAACGGACCGAGGACTGGCTGGCGGCGTTGGCGGCGGCGCTGCGGCAGGCGGATGCCGAAGGCAACAAGGTGGCGGTGACCACGCTGGTGGTGCCGACGCGGGAAGCCCGGTAGCGCCGGGCCGGGGCCTTATCGCGCTGCGGCCTGGTACAGCGCCCGCAAGGCCGCCGCCCGTTCCGGGCTGAGGCCCAGGGCTTCGGGCCGGAACAGCCGCGGGTCCGGGGTGAAGGCCAGGTAGGCCATGGCTTCATTGGCCACCAGCGTGTCGTTGGCGGTGTCGTAGCCCTCGCGCGCCAGGTGCCGGCCGAAGGCGTCGCGCTCGGCCGTGGTCATCTCCTCCCGCCATATCGCCAGGGTGCGGGCGGCGAAGCCGGGGCGGGTGAAGAAGTGGCCATGGGCGATTTCATGCCGCAGCACCGCGGCGCGCATGGCTTCATCGGCCACGCTGGTGTCGCCGGTCAGGGTCAGCAGGGCGAAGTCGTTGCCGGCCAGGGCGCGCAGCCGGGCGTATTGGGTGCCCAGCCAGGCTTCCGCCGGCGACAGGCCCGGTGCTGCCCCGCTGCCGGCCAGGGCGAAGAAGCGGGCCAGGTCGCCGGCGCTGTAGTCATGCGCCAGGTACCAGGTGGCGGCGGTGTCGCCGCTGGCGGCGATGGCAGTGGCCAGTTCCTCGGTCGAGGCCAGCCGGTCCCGGGCGAAGCCGGCCTTTTCCACCAGGGCGGCCACGCGGTTCATGGTGGCGGCCTGGGCATTGAGGTCGGGGAAGACCAGCACGAAGATCCGCGCCTCCCCGGCCAGCCGCAGCAGCGTGGCGGCGGTGGGGCGCAGGGCGAGAATGCCGTCCTCATCCGCCTCTGGTGGGGGTGGCGGCGCCTCCGCCAGGGCGGAAGCCGGGGTGACGGCGGGCGGCGAGGCTGGCGCGGGCACCCGGCTGTTCAGCCCCCAGGCCAGCACCACGCCCAGGCCCAGCAGGATCAAGCCCAGGGCAAGCAGCCCCAGGCCGCGCCGGGCGGGCGCCGTTGACGCGGAAGCCACGCCTCAGCCGCCGATGTTCAGCACCTGCACCCGGCGGTTGCGTGGCTCGTTGGTTTGCGGCGGGGTTTGCACCAGCAACTGCTTGTCGCCGAAGCCGGCCGCCTCAAGCCGGTTCGGCGCAACGCCGTAGCGCGATTCCAGGTAGTTGCGCACGGTGATGGCGCGCCGTTCGGACAGGCTGCGGTTCAGCCCGGTGTCGCCCACCGTGTCGGTATGGCCCTCGATGCGGAAGCGATAGGCGGCCAGGTCCTGGGAGGCCAGGGCACGGCCCAGTGGCGCCAGCGCACGCTCGGCTTCCGGCGTCAGCGTGGCGGAACCGAGGTGGAAGTTCACGGTCAGCGAAACCGCGGCCACCCCCTCCGGCGCCGTGGTGTCGCGCGGCGCCGGGGCGGCGGCCACCGCAACACGGCGGGGCGGGGCGCTGCCGCCGCTGCTGGCGGCGTCACCACCATGGGCCGGCGCGGCCATCACCGGGGCGGCCGCCATCGGTGCGGCCGTGGCGGCGCCGCCCGGGCTGGCGCTGGGCTCGGCCGGCAGGCGAATGCCGCGCGTGCTGCCGCCAGGTTGCGGCCGCAGCCGTTCGATCAAGGCCCTTGCCGCCGGGTCGGCTTGTGCCTGGGCAGGGTGTGGCATCGCCAGGGCGAAGGTCAGTCCGGCCAGGCCGGCGAGCAGCGCGATGCGGGGCATGTCTGGCTTCCCGTTTGAGAATGTTGCCATCATGCTACCACAGCCACGCCGCCCGGCGTAACGGCCCAGGGTGGCGGAACCGGCTTCAGGCCGAGAGTTGCAGCACCACGGCCGTGACATTGTC
>CANBXZ010000165.1 GCA_947373495.1 Acetobacteraceae bacterium | reverse complement strand
AAGCAGGCGAGGGTGTTCAGGCCATCGATGTTCATGGCGCAGGAACCACAGATGCCTTCGCGGCAGGAGCGCCGGAAGGTCAGCGTGGTGTCGACCTCGTTCTTGATCTTGATCAGCGCGTCCAGGACCATGGGCCCGCACTTGTCGAGGTCGAGTTCGTAGGTGTCGTTGCGCGGGTTCTCACCCGCGTCCGGGTCCCAACGGTAGATCTTGAAGGACTTGACCTTCTTCGCGCCGGCTTCGGCCTTGAAGGTCTTGCCCGTCTTGACGGTGGAGTTGGCGGGAAGCGTGAAATTTGCCATCGGTCTGTCTCGCCCTTCCTAGTAAACGCGCGCCTTGGGCGGGAAGACCTGAACCTCGTTCGTGAGGGTCCGCATCTTCACGTCGCGGTAGTCGAGCGCGATGCCGTAGTTGTCGTCCATCCGCGCCAGCGTGTGCTTCATCCAGTTCACGTCGTCACGGTCCGGGTAGTCTTCCTGCGCATGCGCGCCGCGGCTTTCCTTGCGGGCCTCGGCACCATGGATGGTGGTCAGCGCGTTGCCGATCAGGTTGTCCAGCTCCAGGGCTTCCACCAGGTCGCTGTTCCAGATCAGGCTGCGGTCGGCGATCCTGATGTCACTGTAGCCGGCGGCCACCTTGTCCATCTTCGCCACACCTTCGCGCAGCAGGTCCGAGGTGCGGAACACCGCGGCATGGGTCTGCATGGTGCGCTGCATGGTCAGGCGCAGGTCGCTGACGGTGGTGCTGCCCTTGGCGTTGCGCACGCGGTCGAAGCGGTCCAGCGACTTCTGGCCGGCATTGGCCGGCAGCGGCGGCTGGCTGGCACCGGGCTTCAGGATCTCGGCGGCGCGCAGCGCGGCGGCGCGGCCGAACACCACCAGGTCGAGCAGCGAGTTGGTGCCGAGGCGATTGGCGCCATGCACCGAAACGCAGGCCGCCTCGCCCACCGCCATCAGGCCGGGGACGATCTTGTCCTGGTCGCGGCCGGTGGCGGCCAGCACCTCGGTGTGGATGTTCGTGGGGATGCCGCCCATGTTGTAGTGCACGGTCGGCAGCATCGGGATCGGCTCCTTGGTCACGTCCACACCGGCGAAGATCTTCGCGGTTTCGGAAATGCCAGGCAGGCGCTCATGCAGGATGGCCGCACCCAGGTGTTCCAGGTGCAGGTAGATGTGGTCCTTGTCCGGGCCCACGCCGCGGCCTTCACGGATTTCCATCGACATGGCGCGGGAGACGACATCGCGCGAGGCCAGGTCCTTCGCCGTCGGCGCGTAGCGCTCCATGAAGCGCTCGCCCTCGGAGTTGGTCAGGTAGCCGCCTTCGCCGCGGGCCCCTTCCGTCACCAGGCAGCCCGAGCCGTAGATGCCGGTCGGGTGGAACTGCACGAACTCGTTGTCCTGCAGCGGCAGGCCGGCGCGCAGCACCATGCCGCCACCGTCGCCGGTGCAGGTATGGGCGCTGGTACAGCTGAAGTAGGCGCGGCCATAGCCACCCGTGGCCAGCACCACCTGCTGGGCGCGGAAGCGGTGGATGCTGCCGTCTTCCAGGTTCCACGCCGTCACGCCGCGGCACACGCCCTCATCGTCCATGATGAGGTCGAGGGCGATGTATTCGACGAAGAACTCGCAGTTATGCTTCAGGCTCTGCTGGTACAGCGTGTGCAGGATGGCGTGGCCGGTGCGGTCCGCCGCGGCGCAGGCCCGCATGGCGGGTTCCTTGCCGTAATGCGTCATGTGGCCGCCGAAGGGGCGCTGGTAGATCTTGCCTTCCTCGGTCCGGCTGAAGGGCACGCCGTAGTGCTCCAGCTCGATGATCGAGGGCACCGCCTCGCGGCACATGTATTCGATGGCGTCCTGGTCGCCCAGCCAGTCCGACCCCTTGACGGTGTCGTACATGTGCCAGCGCCAGTCATCCTCGCCCATGTTGCCGAGCGAGGCGCCGACACCACCCTGCGCCGCCACGGTGTGGCTGCGCGTCGGGAATACCTTGGTGATGCAGGCGGTCTTCAGCCCCGCGGCGCCCATGCCGAAGGTGGCGCGCAGGCCGGCGCCACCGGCGCCGACGACAACCACGTCGTAGGTGTGGTCCACAATCCGGTAGGCGCCCCGGGACGGGCTGTTGATGGCGTTCATCGCAGTGCTCTTTCCTGTGCCCGGTGTCTCAGATGGCAACGCGCAGCACGGCCAGGGCCGAGGCGAGCGCGAACAGCCAGCAGATGGCCTTGACCAGCAGAATGCCAACCAGCTTGCCGGTCTCGGTCTTCGAATAGTCTTCGATCACCACCTGCAGCCCGGCGGCGACGTGGTGGAAGGTGGCGGCCACCAGGGCCAGCAGCAGCACCGCGTTCAGCGGCCGCTGCACCCACTGGGCGGCGGCCTCGTAGCTGGCGCCGTTCAGCGTGGTGGCGGCGGAAATGGCGAACCACAGGGTCAGCGGCAGCAGCGCCACGGAGGTGACGCGCTGCATGAACCAATGATGCGTGCCACCCCGGGCCGAGCCCATGCCGCGAACGCGGCCGAGCGGAGAGCGGAGGGTGGTGACGGAGGGGTTCTGGGCCATGGCGATGTCCTCAGGAAAGCAGGGCGATCGCCCAGGTCAGCACGGAAAGCACGGCGGTGCCGATGAACACCGCCCAGCCGGTACGGTACATTTCCGGAATGGCGAAGCCGCGGCCGATGTCCCAGTTCAGGTGACGGATGCCGGCCAGGGTATGATACCAGCCGGCCACGGTCATGCCGAACAGCACCAGCTTGCCCAGCGGGTGCCCCAGCACCGCCTTGGCGTCCGCATAGGCTGCCGGGCCCAGCGCCAGCGCCACCAGCCACCACACCAGCAGCACGATGCCCAGCGACCAGGCCACCCCGGTGATGCGGGTGAGGATCGAGCTGAGGCTCGACATCTGCATCATGTCATAGACCTGCAGATGCGGCGAAAGCGGCCGACGGACAGTGGTGCCATCCGTGCGGCGGCCGATCATGGCTGCCTCGCGCGAATCCTGCATGCTCGACATGAAAACGATGCTCCAACCCGTGGGCGCGTCGCGCGCCTGATTGCACAGCCTTCTATGGTGCTGTCCGGGACAGCGTCAATTGCACGAGATGGAGGGCCGCAGGAGCTTTTACCGGGAGCAAGGAATGTTATCCTATAAAGATGCCGGACCCCAGCCCCCCACCCCCGCCCCGACCCAGCCGGCTGGCCCGTGCGCTGCCCTGGGTGGACCTGGTGACCAAGCTGCTGACCGCCCTGGCCATGGGGCTGGCGGCCTGGCGCCACCTGTAGCTAACCCTGGCCCGGGTCAGGCCAGCTTCAGCCCGGCCACCCCGGCAAAAATCAGCGCCAGGCAGCCGATCCGCAGCGCCGTCGCCGGGTCGCCCTCCACCGTCATGCCCCAGAACGCCGCCCCGGCGGCCCCGATGCCGGTCCACACCGCATAGACCGTGCCCATGGGCAGCGTCTGCAGGGCGCGGGACATGCAGTAGAAGCTCACCGCCATGCTCGCCACCGTGGCCAGGCTGGGCCACAACCGGCTGAACCCGTCGGTGTATTTCAGCAGGATGGTCCACAGCACCTCGAACACGCCGGCCACCGCCAGCCAGACCCAGGCCATCACCCACCCTCCCGCTTGACAGGCCCCGCCCGGCGCGGCGCCCTGCACGCAACGTCCACGGCAGCGAAAAGACCATGACCACCGCCATTGCCTACGCGCTGCTGTGCAACCTGCTCTATGCCATCGGCTATGCGGTGGCGAAGCTGCTTTCGGCGCAACTCGACCCCCTGCAGATCACCTGGCTGCGCTGCCTGCTGGTGCTGGCGGCGGCGGCCGGGCTGTCCTGGCGGCTGCCGCAGCCCGCCGCGGCCTGGCGCCGTGCCGCGGCGCCGCCGCGCGCCCGGGACCAGCGGCTGGCCGGGGTGGCGCTGATCGCGGCCACCGGCATCAGCGTGTACGGCTATGCGCTGCTGCCCTTCAGCGAGGCCTCCACCCTGGCCTTCACCGGCCCCATCATCCTCACCGCGCTGGGCGCGCTGGCGCTGCGGGAAAAGGTGCCGCCGCGGCGCTGGCTGGCGGTGGGGCTGGGCTTTGCCGGCATGCTGGTGGTGCTGCGCCCGGGTGGCGGGCTGCTGCGCTGGGAGGCGCTGGTGCCGATCTCCGGCGCGCTGGCCTATGCGCTGTACCAGGTGCTGGTGCGGCGGTTGCGCGGCGTGGCCAGCGAATCGGATGCGATGATCCAGGGCGCCATCGTCGGGCTGGTGCTGCTCGGGCCGCCGATGCTGCTGCTGTGGCGCCCGCTGGCCTGGGGCTCGGTGGCGCTGGTGCTGCTCTACACCTGCATCCAGAGCGCGGCGCTGGCCAGCCTGGCCGCGGCGGTGCGCCGGACGGAGGTTTCCGCCCTGGCGCCCTGGCACTATTCCCGGCTGGTGTTTGCCCTGGTGCTGGACGCGTTGCTGTTCGGCCGGGCGCCGCCGCTGGAATCACTGGCCGGGGCGGCCCTGATCGCCTGCGGCGGCCTGCTGCTGTTGCGGCGCGGCTGAACCGGCCCCGCTACCCTGGCGCGCCGAGCAGCGCGCCGAAGCTGGGCGTTTCCGCCGCCGCCGGGGCTTCCGCCAGTACCGCCAGGGCGTCGTTGAAGAAGGCGCAGAAGGCATCAGCATGGCAATGCGTGGCGTCGCGCCGGGTTTGCACCAGGCCCCAGCCGGGCTCGTCGCTCATCGGCCGCAGGCTGCCGGCGTTGTAGGCAATGGCCACCAGCGGCGGGTCGAAGCCGGTGGGATGGGCACCGCCCTGGGCCTGCTGGCGGATCAACGCGGCGCCGGCGGCGGCCGAGGTTGCCGGCTCCAGCAGCCGGGCCCGGTCCAGCGCCGGGTCGTGCAGGCTGGCCCGGGCGGTGGCGATCAGGGTCTGCATCAGCCCGGGCGAGACCCGGGCCGGGGTGGCCGCATCGCTGACATAGCCGGGTTCCTCGCGCACCGCGTCGGCCCGGCCGCCGCTTTCGGTGCAGGCGGTGGCCAGCATCAATTCCACCGGCACGCCGTAGCGTTGCGCCGCGGCCTGCAGGGCGGCGCCGTGGCGCTGCCAGCATTGCGTCGCGGTGCGCGGCGGGCCCGGGCTGCGGCGCGGCGCGGCCTCGCCGTTCAGCAGCAGCCCGGCCGGGCTCAACGCCCAGCGATGGCGGCCGGCGCCCAGCGGCGGGCCATGCGGCGCCAGCAGCCGCGGCAGGAAGGGCCGCAACGCCTCGCCCCAGGCCGGTGGCGCCACCGCCAGCGCGGCCGGGGCTTCCGGCAGCAGCGTGGCCCATTGCGCCGGGCGCAGCACGCCATCGGCCGGCAGTCCGCGCCGTTGCTGCCAGGCCGCCACCGCGCTGCGGGTACGCGGGCCGAAGACGCCATCGGCCTCGGCCGCCAGCAGCCCGGCGCGGGCCAGGGCCTGCTGCGCCGCGCGCACATCGGCGCCGGTCAGCAGCGGGAAGCGGAACTCCAGCACCCGGTCCGGCATCATGGCGCGCAGCCCTGCACCAGGGCCAGGTCGCCCAGCAGGCGGCCCTGCTGTTCGGCCGGCAGGGTGGTGGCCAGCCGCTGCGCCTCCGCCACCGCGGCACAGCGGGCCGGCCCCCTGCCGGCACGAGCCCGCAGCAGCGCCGCCCAGGCCCCCAGCGCGGCGGCGCGGGGCGGTTCCGCCAGCGCCGCCAGCCGGATGGCAGCGGCCAGGTCCTCCGGGGCCGGCCGCAACTCCGCCCGGCACAGCAGCGCCTGGGCGCCATTGCCGGCCAGGCTGGCGACGGGCTGGGCGCCCTGCGCCAGGGCGGTGACGTAGCCGGCCCCGGCGCAGGCCAGGTGCGGCTCCTCCGCCAGCCCCGGGCAGGTGGCGCCGGGGGCGCGGGCGGCCATGGCCAGGCCCATGCAGGCATCCGCCCGCAGCAGGTGCAGCCGGGCGCAGGCCGGGTTGTCGGCCGGGCAGGGCGCCACCACCGGCTCGGCGGCCAGGGTGGCGGCGGGGGCTTCCCGCCAGCGCGCCAACTGGCCCAGCGGCGGGTCGATCCGGGTGGCGCTGAAGGCACAGCCGGCCAGCAGCGGCAGGGCGAGAACCAACCTCATGGCGTCAACTCCTTCATGGTGGCGAGGGGGTCCAGCCGGCGGTCGCGCAACTCCCCCAGCAGCAGGCCCAGCGCCTGCACGGCCGGGGCCTGGCTGGCGCCGGCGGCGGCCAGTACCTGGCGGGCGGCGGCGGCATCGGCGCTGGGGCGCAATGGCGCCAGCGTGGTGGCCAGCGCCTGCACCGCGGCCGGCGTCACATCGGCGGCGACGCGGTCCGCCAGCAGCGCGCGGCGGTATTCCGCCAGGCCCTGTGTGGCCTCGGCCGGGCTGGCGAAGGCGGTGCCATGCGCCGCCCACAGCCGCGCCGCCGCATCCTCCCGCAGCACCAGGTCCAGCAGGCTGGCGATGAAGCCGGGCTCGGCGGCGCGGGGGGCGAAGACCCGGGCGAAGACCGGCGCCTCGGCCAGCCGCAGCGCGGCGGAGGACGGGGTGATGCTGCCGGGGTCGAACAGCGCCGGGTCGTGCGGCGCCGCCAGCACCTGGGCGCGCCAGCGATGCCAGGCGGCGCTGCCGGCCTGCCAGCCCAGCCCCAGCAGCAGCGCCACGGCGCCGAGCGGCCCGCCCGCCGCCGGCAGCACCGCGGCGGCGACCTTCAGCAGCGCCGGGAACGCGCCATTGCTGCCGGCCAGGCCACTGATCGCCTGGCCCAGGCTGGCCAGGGTGGCGGCATCGGCCTGGCCATTGGCCAGCCGCCCGGCGCTGGCGGCGGCGTCCCGCGCCTTGGCCAGGGCCTCGGCGGCGCCTTCCGGCAGCAGCCCGGCCGGCAGCGCCGGGCCGAGGGTCTCGACCAGGGTTTCCGCCACGCCGATGTGGCGGGCCAGGCTTTCCATTGCGCTGGCCACCTGGCCGGGCAGGGTGGCGCTGGCGGCCTGCTGCGCCAGGGTGGCGTTCTCGGTCCGCAGGGCTTCCTGGGCGCGGGTGGTGGTGGCCAGCGCCTCGGTGGCGCGGCGGGCGATGCTGGTATCGGCGGCGCCACCACGGGCACCGAAATAGTAGCCGAAGACCCCGGCGATGATGCCGTTGACGTAGCCCGCCACCGCATCCGGCAGGCGCAGCGTCTGGCTGAACAGCAGCAGCGGCAGCCCGACCACGCCGACGATCAGCGCCAGCACCGCGCGCACCGTGCCCTCCGGCAGCGCCAACGGCAGGTCCCGCAGGCTGGCCAGTTGGGCCGGGGTGGTGGCCGGGTTGCCCAGCAGGGCGAAGCTGCGCGCCGCCAGCCACCACAGGAAGCCGGCGAAGGCCAGCCCGACCAGGAAGATCAGCAGTGCGGCGAACAGCGCCGGGGACTGCGCCATGGCCCGCAGGGCCTCCGCCGGGCCCGGCAGCCCGGCCAGTTCCGCCAGCACCAGCACCAGCAGCCCGGCCAGCCCGGTGGCCAGCACCCGCGCCGCCGGCAGCCAGAAGGGCGGGGGTTGGGGAAGGGATAGGTCCATGAGCCGCCTCCGAAAGGAACCGGGGCGATTGTGTTCTGTATTTGTTCCTAAGTCAAGAAAATATAGGAATATCATCCAGGCCGCGGATAAAAGAAAAGGGCGGCGCCGGCCGGCACCGCCCTGGTTTTCCGCCCCCCGCGGGGCCGCGACTCAGCGCGCCGGCTTGCCCAGCATGCCGCGCTCATGCAGCAGTTCGGCGATCTGCACCGCGTTCAGCGCCGCGCCCTTGCGCAGGTTGTCGGCCACGCACCAGAACGCCAGGCCATGCGGCACCGTCGGGTCGCGCCGCAGGCGGGAGATGTAGACCGCGTCCTCGCCGGTGGTTTCCACCGGGGTGACGTAGCCACCGTCGTCGCGCTTATCCAGCACGATGATGCCGGGGAAGTCGTGCAGCGCCTGATGGGCCTGTTCCTCGGTGATGGCGCTCTCGAACTCCACCGTCACCGCCTCGCCATGGCCGATGAACACCGGCACCCGCACGCAGGTGGCCAGCACCTGGATGTCGGGGTCCAGGATCTTCCGGGTCTCCACCGCCATCTTCCACTCCTCGCGGGTGGCGCCGTCGTCCATGAAGGCGTCGATATGCGGGATGACGTTGAAGGCCATCTGCTTGGTGAACTGCTCGGAAACGCCGACGTCGTTGACGAACAGGCCGCGGGTCTGGCTCCACAACTCGTCCATCGCTTCCTTGCCGGCGCCGGACACCGCCTGGTAGGTGGCGACCACCACCCGCTTCACCCGGGCGATGTCGTGCAGCGGCTTCAGCGCCATCACCATCTGGATGGTGCTGCAATTCGGGTTGGCGACGATGCGCCGCTTGGCGGCGCGGGCCAGGGCGTTGGGGTTCACTTCCGGTACCACCAGCGGCACGTCGAATTCCATGCGGAACTGGCTGGTATTGTCCACCACCATGCAGCCGGCCGCCGTGGCCCGCGGCACATGCACGGCGGAAACCGCGGCGGTGGGGGAAAACAGCGCCAGGTCGGTGCCCTTGAAGTCGTACTTCTCCAGGCTCTGCACCTTCAGCACCGTCTTCTCCCCGAAGGAGATCTCGGTGCCGAGGGAACGGCCGGACGCCAGCGCGACGATGCTGTCGATCGGAAAGTTCCGCTCGGCGAGGGTCTTGATGATCTCTCGCCCGACCGCCCCGGTGGCGCCGACGACTGCGACCCTGTAGCCCATGATGTGCCTGCTCCTGTCGCGGCGGCCGGCTGAACGTGCTGGCCGCGCCCCGGGGATTAGGCCCCGCGTGCCGTCGGTTCAAGCGCGGCAGGGAAAGGTTAATCCCTTGCCAGCAGGATACCGGCAGGAATCGAGGAACCTCCCATGTCGCTCAGCACCCGCGTGGCCGGAGTGGTCCTGTTGCTTGGGCTGGCGCTGGCGCTGGCGGTCGGGATGCAGGCGCACCAGGCTTGGCGCGCCTTTGGCCGGGCGCAGGACAGCCGGGCGCTGAACATCACCAGCGACCAACTGGTGCGGGCGGTGGCCGCGCTGGCGGCGGAACGGGGCGCCACCAACGGGCTGCTGGCCAACCCGGCGGC
>CANBXZ010000164.1 GCA_947373495.1 Acetobacteraceae bacterium | reverse complement strand
CTGGTGGCACAGGCGCGTGGCCACGGCCTGGAGTTGTACCTTGATCTGCTGCTGGACCGCATGGCCGAGGGCGACTTCGCTGCACGGCACCCGGGCTGGTTCAGCGGCGCCGCCAGCCAGGGCCCACCCGACCCGCGCCAGCCGCTGCCCGATGCCGGCACCCTGGCCGCTCGATGGGAGGATGCCGGGCTGCGGCAGGATTGGCGTCGGCGGCTGGAAGGCTTCGTGGCCGCCGGGGTAGCCGGCTTCCGCGCGCTGCATCCCACCGCGGTACCTGCGGACTTCTGGCGGGAGGTGACGGCCGCCCTGCCGGCGACCAATTTCCTGGCCTGGACCCCGGGGCTGCCGGCCGAAGCCCAGGCCAGCCTGGCGGGCCAAGGCTTCGCCGGCTGCTTCAACAGCCTGGCCTGGTGGGATCTGCGTGGCGACTGGCTGCTGGAGGAAGCGCGCCGCCTGGCCTTCGCCCCCACCCTGGCGACGCTGGAGCCTCCCTTCGGCGCGCGCCTGGCGGCCGCCCAGGTGGACCCCCGGCTGGCGGAGCGCCTGGGGCGGCGACAATTGGCGTTGGCGGCTGGGGTTGGCGCCGGGCTGTTGCTGCCGATGGGCTTTGAATACGGCGCCCGCCGCCCGCTGGACGCGGCGCGGGACCGCCCGGGCGACTGGACCTGGCTGCGGGAAAACCCGTTCTGCGATCTGAGCCTGGCGGTGCGGGAGGCAACAGCGGAACAGGCGCGGCGTGGCCTGCTGCCGGCCGAGCTGCGGCTGTTGAGCGGCCCGGGCAATGATGCGGTGGCGCTGTGGCGGCGGGATGCCGCCGGGGCCCGGGTGGTGCTGGCCAATGCCGCCCTGCAAACCGAGGCTGCGCTGGCGGTGGCGGCGATACTGCCCGCCACCGGGGCGCCGGTGGCTCGGCTGCTGCCGGCGGCCGGCGCGCCGCTGGGCCCGGGCGACCTGGTGCGGCTGGCGCCGGCCGAGGTGCGGGTGCTGGCGGCGGAACCCGCCCGCCCGGTGCTGGCGCGGGCCCAGCCGGAGCCAGGCAAGCGCGGCATCACCGCTGGGGAAACCGCCATCGCCGCCGCGGCGGAACCGCGCATCGGCATCGAGGCCGTCACCCCGGCCACCGGCGCCGGCCGCTTCGCGGTGAAGCGCGTGGTGGGGGAAGTGGTGACGGTGGCCTGTGACCTGGTCTGCGATGGCCACGACAAGCTGGCCGCCACCCTGCTGTGGCGCGCCGCGGATGACGAGGCGTGGACCGAGGGCCGGATGGTCCCGCTGGGCAATGACCGCTGGTCTGCCAGCTTCCCGTTGCAGCGGTTGGGGCGGCATCAGTTCTGCGTGGTGGCCTGGCGCGACACCTTCGCCAGCTACCGCGACGAGTTGGAAAAGAAGCACGCCGCCGGGCTGGACCTGACCCTGGAGTTGGAGGAAGGCCGCCTGCTGCTGGCCCGCACCGCCGAGCGGGCAGCGGGCGCGCTGGCGGAACTGGCGGCCCGGTTGGCGGCGGCCGGTGGGGCCGAACGGCTGCACTGCCTGCTGGCGCCGGAGACCGCGCAGCTGATGGCAGCGGCGGACCCGCGCCCCAACCCGGCCCGCGGCGCCGTGGCGACGGTGGAGGCCGAACGCACCGCCGCCGCCTTCAGCGCCTGGTATGAGCTGTTTCCGCGCAACCTGGGCGGCTTTCGCGGCGTGATCGAACGCCTGCCGCAGATCAGCGCCATGGGCTTCGACGTATTGTACTTCCCGCCGATCCACCCGATTGGCCGCACCAACCGCAAGGGCCGCAACAACAGCCTGGAACCGGCGGTCGACGACCCCGGCAGCCCCTATGCCATCGGCTCCGAAGCCGGGGGGCATGACGCGCTGGAGCCCAGCCTCGGCACGCTGGAGGACTTCGCCGCGCTGCGCGAGGCGGCGGCCGCGCAGGGGCTGGAATTGGCGCTGGACTTCGCCATCCAGTGCAGCCCCGACCACCCCTGGCTGAAGCAGCACCCGGAGTGGTTCGACTGGCGGCCCGATGGCTCGCTGCGCTACGCCGAGAACCCGCCGAAGAAATACCAGGACATCGTCAACGTGGACTTCTACGGCGCGGGCGCGGTGCCTTCGCTGTGGCAGGCGCTGCGCGACGTGGTGCGGTTCTGGTGCGGCCAGGGCGTGCGGATCTTCCGGGTGGACAACCCCCACACCAAGCCGCTGCCGTTCTGGGAATGGCTCATCGCCGACATCCGCGCCCATCACCCCGACAGCATCTTCCTGGCGGAAGCCTTCACCCGGCCGAAGCTGATGTATCGCCTGGGCCGGCTCGGCTTCAGCCAGAGCTACAGCTACTTCACCTGGCGCAACACCAAGGCCGAGCTGGTGGCGTACCTGGAGGAACTGGCGACGCCGGCGGTGGCCGACATCTACCGGCCGAATTTCTTCGTCAACACGCCGGACATCAACCCGCCCTTCCTGCAGACCGGCGGCCGCGCCGGGCATCTCATCCGCGCCGCGCTGGCCGCCACCACCGGCGCCTGCTGGGGCGTGTTCCAGGGCTTCGAGCTGTGTGACGCCACGCCGCTGCCGGGGCGGGAGGAATACCTCGACAGCGACAAATACGAGATTCGCCAGCGCCCGGCGCGCCGGGCTGGCGACATCGTGGCCGAAATCACCAGGCTGAACGCGATCCGTCGCGCCAATCCGGCGTTGCATCGCCAGACAGGGATCGCATTCCACCATGCCTTCAACGACCAGGTGCTGTGGCTGCGCCGCCAGGACGCCACGCGGGACAATGTGTTGCTGATCGCCATCAGCCTGGACCCGCACCAGCCGCAGCAGGCGGCGGTGGAATTGCCGTTGTGGGAATGGGGCCTGCCGGACAGCGCCGCGCTGGAAGCCGAGGACCTGATGCGCGACCAGCGCTTCACCTGGCGCGGCAAGCAGCAATGGCTGCGGCTGGACCCGGCCGGGCTGCCCTTCGGCATCTGGCGCGTGCGCCCGGCCGGTGCGGCATGAGCCCGCCGCGCGACCCGCATTGGTACCGCGACGCGGTGATCTACCAACTGCATGTCAAAAGCTTCTTCGACGCCAACAACGACGGCGTGGGCGACTTCGCCGGGCTGCTGGCCAAGCTGGACTACGTGGCCGAGCTGGGGGTGGACACGATTTGGCTGCTGCCCTTCTACCCCAGCCCGCGGCGGGATGACGGCTACGACATAGCCGACTATCGCGGCGTTCACCCCGACTACGGCAGCCTGCAGGACGCCCGGCGCCTGATCCGCGAAGCGCATGCGCGCGGCCTGATGGTCATCACCGAGCTGGTGGTGAACCACACCAGCGACCAGCACCCGTGGTTCCAGCGCGCCCGTGCCGCCCGGCCGGGCAGCAGCCACCGCGACTACTACGTGTGGTCCGACAGCGACCAGAAATACCCCGACACGCGGATCATCTTCCTCGACACCGAGAAGTCCAACTGGACCTGGGACCCGGTGGCCGGCGCCTATTTCTGGCATCGCTTCTACAGCCACCAGCCGGACCTGAACTTCGACAATCCGCGGGTGCTGAGCGAGGTGCTGAGCGCGATGCGCTACTGGCTGGACCTGGGCGTGGATGGGCTGCGGCTGGACGCGGTGCCCTACCTGGTGGAGCGCGAGGGCACCAACAACGAGAACCTGCCCGAAACCCATGAGGTGCTGCGCCTGCTGCGTGCCAAGCTGGATGCCAACTACCAGGGCCGCATGCTGCTGGCCGAGGCCAACCAATGGCCGGAGGACACCCAGCAGTATTTCGGCAATGGCGACGAATGCCAGATGGCGTTCAACTTCCCGCTGATGCCGCGCATGTACATGAGCATCGCGCAGGAAGACCGCTTCCCCATCACCGACATCCTGCGCCAGACGCCGGAGATTCCGCCCGGCTGCCAATGGGCCATCTTCCTGCGCAACCACGACGAGCTGACGCTGGAGATGGTGACGGACCGGGAGCGCGACTACCTGTGGTCCACCTACGCCGCCGACAAGCGCGCCCGGCTGAACCTGGGCATTCGCCGCCGCCTGGCGCCGCTGCTGGAACGCGACCGCCGCCGCATTGAGCTGATGAACGGCCTGCTGCTGAGCATGCCCGGCACCCCGGTGATCTACTACGGCGACGAGATCGGCATGGGGGACAACATCTTCCTCGGCGACCGCGACGGTGTGCGCACGCCGATGCAATGGAGCCCCGACCGCAACGGCGGCTTCAGCAAGGTGGACCCCGCCCGCCTGGTGCTGCCGGCCATTCAGGACGCGCTGTACGGCTTCCAGGCGGTGAACGTGGAGGCCCAGGCGCGGGACCCGCACAGCCTGCTGAACTGGACCCGGCGCATGCTGGCGGTGCGCAAGCGCAGCCAGGCCTTCGGCCGCGGCGGCATGCGCCTGCTCTACCCCGGCAACCGCAAGGTGCTGGCCTATCTGCGGGAATATGAGGACGACACCATCTTGTGCGTGTTCAACCTCAGCCGCAGCGCCCAGGCGGTGGAACTGGACCTGGCCGCGCTGGCCGGGCGGGTGCCGGTGGAGATGCTGGGTGGCACCGCCTTCCCGCCGGTGGGGCAACTGCCCTACCTGCTGACCCTGCCGCCCTATGGCTTCTACTGGTTCGTGCTGGCGGCGGAAAAGGCGTTGCCGCCCTGGCATGTGCCGGCGCCGGAAGCCCTGCCGGACCTGCACACGCTGGTGCTGCGTGCCGGGGTGAAGGCGTTCCTGGATGAGGCGGTGCGGCGTGAGCTGGAACGTACCGTGCTGCCGGCCTGGCTGCCCAAGCGCCGCTGGTTCGCCGCCAAGGACGCGGTGCCGCAGGAAGTGCGGCTGACCGCCATCGCCACGCTGCCCGAATCCCTGGGTGCCGTGGTGATGGCCGAGGTGGAGGTGCAACTGCCGGGCCGGGTGGAACGCTACGCCCTGCCGCTGGCCGGGGTGGAGGATGTGGAGGGCCTGGCGCCGCTGCCGGCGCAACTCGCCATGGCCCGGCTGCGCCAGGGCCGTCGCGTCGGCTACCTGACCGACGCCTTCGCCGCCGACCGCCTGCCGCAGGCGGTGCTGGCGGCGCTGCGGGCCCATGAGGTGCTGCCGACGCCGCAGGGCGAGATCCGCTTCCTGCCCACCGCCCGGCTGGCCGAGGTGGCGGTGCCCGAGCCCATGGTGGTGCGGCGGATGGCGGTGGAACAGTCCAACTCCTCGCTCATCATCGGCGAGGCGATGGTGCTGAAGATCATCCGCCGGCTGAACCCGGGCGTGCACCCGGAAGCGGAGATGACGCGCTACCTGACCGAGGCCGGCTTCGCCAACATCGCGCCGCTGCTGGGCGAGGTGGTGCGGGTGCCGGTCACGGAACCGCCCTGCACGCTGATGCTGGTGCAGGGCTTCGTGCGCAACCAGGGCGATGGCTGGCAATGGACGCTGGACTGGCTGCATCGCGCGGTGGATGAGGCGGCGTTGACCGATGAGGTGGCCGAGGATGCCTTCGCCGGCTACCTCGCCTTCGCCGCCGCGTTGGGCCAGCGCCTGGCGGAACTGCACCTGGCGCTGGCGGCGCCGACCGAAAACCCCGCCTTCGCCCCCGAAGTGGCCACCGAAGCCGATGCCACGGCCTGGGCCGCGGCGGTGCTGGCGCAGCTGGACCCGGCGCTGGAAGCCATTCAGGGCCACCCCGAGGCAGCGGCGCTGCTGGCCCGGGCGCCGCGGCTGCGGGCGGCGGTGCAGCAGTTGGCGGCGGCCGCGCCGGGGGCGCTGAAAACCCGGGTGCATGGCGATTTCCACCTGGGCCAGGTGCTGGTGGCGCAGGGCGACGCGGTGATCGTGGACTTCGAGGGCGAACCGGCCCGCCCGCTGGAGGAACGCCGCGCCAAGGCCAGCCCGCTGCGCGATGTGGCCGGCCTGTTGCGCAGCTTCGAATATGCCGCCGCGGTGGCGGTGACGAACGAAACCTCCGCCACTGCCACGGTCGCCCCCACCGAGCGCCGGGCGGCGCTGCTGGAGCAATGGCAGCGGGAGGCCGCGGCGGCCTTCCTGGCGGCCTATGGCGCAGTGGCGCCCATTGGCGCGCCAGCCTTGCTCGACCTGTTCCTGGTGGAAAAGGCCGCCTACGAAATCCGCTACGAAGTGGCCAACCGGCCCGGCTGGGTGGCCGTGCCGCTGCGCGGCCTGGCGGCGCTGGCGGAAAGGCTGGCGCCATGACCCCGGCGGCCATGGAAGCCCTGGTGCAGGGCCGCGAGGGCGACCCCTTCGCGGTGCTGGGCCGGCAGGGCGATGTGCTGCGCAGCTTCCAGCCCGGCGCCCTGGGTGTGCAGGTGCTGGCGCGGGATGGCGGCGCGGTGCTGGGGCGGCTGGAGCAGGTGCATCCGGCCGGGCTGTTCGCCGGGCCGGCGCCCGCCGGGCCCTATCTGTTGCGGGTGGAATGGCCCGGCCTGCCGCAGGAAACCGAGGACCCCTACAGCTTCGGCCTGCTGCTGGGCGCGCTGGACCTGCACCTGTTCGCCGAGGGCCGCCACTTCGAGCTCGCCCGGGTATTCGGCGCCCAGGCGATGCAGGTGGAGGGCGTGGCCGGGGTGCGCTTCGCGGTCTGGGCGCCGAATGCGCGCCGGGTTGCCGTGGTGGGCCCGTTCAATGGCTGGGACGGCCGCCGCCACCCGATGCGGCGGCGCGCCGAGGCCGGGGTGTGGGAGTTGTTCCTGCCACGGCTGCCACCCGGCACGCTGTACAAGTACGAGATCACCGCCGGCGACGGCCAGGTATTGCCGCTGAAGGCGGACCCGTTGGCGCTGGCCACCGAGGCTCCGCCCGCCACCGCTTCCCGCGTGGCCGACCCCTTGCCGTTCCGCTGGACCGACGCGGCCTGGATGCAGGCGCGCGCCGGGCGCCAGGGGCCGGCGGCGCCGATCTCGATCTACGAGGTTCACGCCGCATCCTGGTGGCGCGACGCCGAGGGCGCCTCCCCCGGTTGGTCCGGGCTGGCGGACCGGTTGATTCCCTACGCCCAGGGCATGGGCTTCACCCATCTGGAACTGTTGCCGGTGATGGAGCACCCGTTCGGCGGCTCCTGGGGCTACCAGCCGCTGGCCATGTTCGCCCCCAGCGCCCGCTTCGGCCCGCCGGAGGGGTTCTCCGCCTTCGTCGACCGCGCGCATGCCGCCGGCCTGGGCGTGATCCTGGACTGGGTGCCGGCGCATTTCCCCACCGACGCGCACGGGCTGTACCGCTTCGACGGCACCGCGCTGTACGAACACGCCGACCCGCGTGAGGGCTTCCACCGCGACTGGAACACCGCGATCTACAATTTCGGCCGCAACGAGGTGCGCGGCTTCCTGCTGGCCTCGGCGCTGCATTGGCTGGAACACCACCATGTGGACGGGCTGCGCGTGGATGCGGTGGCCAGCATGCTCTACCGCGACTATTCGCGCCCGGCCGGCGAATGGCTGCCCAACCGCCATGGCGGGCGGGAGAACGAGGAAGCCGTGCGCTTCGTGCAGGAACTCAACGCCGTGGTGCGGCACCGCTGCGCCGGCGCGGTGGTGATCGCCGAGGAAAGCACCGCCTGGCCCGGGGTGACACGCCCCACGGAGGAAGGCGGCCTGGGCTTTGCCTACAAGTGGAACATGGGCTGGATGCACGACACGCTGCACTACATGCAGCAGGACCCGGTGCATCGGCGCTGGCAGCACGACAGCATGACCTTCGGCGCGGTCTATGCCTGGACCGAGCAGTTCATGCTGCCGCTGAGCCATGACGAGGTGGTCTATGGCAAGGGCTCGCTGCTGAACAAGATGCCGGGGGATGCCTGGCAACGCTTCGCCAACCTGCGCGCCTATTTCGGCTTCATGTGGGGCCAGCCCGGCCGCAAGCTGCTGTTCATGGGCGGCGAGTTGGCCCAGCCGGCCGAATGGAACCACGACGCGGCGCTGGACTGGCCCTTGCTGGACCAGCCGATGCACCGCGGCATGCAGCGGCTGGTGCACGACCTGAACGCCGCCTATCGCGCCCACCCGGCGCTGCATCGGCGGGACGCGGTGGCGGAGGGTTTCCGCTGGGTGGTGGCGGATGACCGCGCCAACAGCGTCTTCGCCTGGCTGCGGCTGGGCCAGCCGGGCGACCCGCCCGCCCTGGTGGTGAGCAACTTCACCCCGGTGCCGCGCCAGGGCTATCGGCTGGGCGTGCCGCTGCCCGGCCGTTGGTACGAGATCGTGAATACCGACGGCGCCGCCTATGGCGGAACAAACAGCGGCAACGGCGGTTCGGTAGAGGCGCGGGCGCTGCCCAGCCATGGCTTCGACCAGGCGCTGGAGCTGTTCCTGCCGCCGCTCGCCACCGTGATCCTGTTGCATCGGGAATAGCATGCCGCCATCGCCAGATCGCCTGCAGGCCGGCCGGCCAGACCCGCTGGGCGCCTGCTGGGACGGGTTGGGGGTGAACTTCGCCGTGTTCTCCGCCAATGCGGAACGGGTGGAGCTTTGCCTGTTCGACCCTTCCGGCCGGCGCGAGGTGGCGCGGCTGCCGCTGCCGGAATGCACCGACGAGGTCTGGCACGGCTACCTGCCGGAAGCGCAGCCAGGGCTGCTGTACGGCTTTCGCGCCCATGGCCCGTACGAGCCGCGCAACGGCCACCGCTTCAACCCGAACAAGCTGCTGCTGGACCCCTACGCCCGGCAACTGCATGGCGAGGTTCGCTGGTCCGATGCGCTGTTCGGCTATCGGCTGGGCGCTGGCCGTGCCGACCTGACCTTCGACCGCCGGGACAGTGCCCCCGCCATGCCCAAGGGCGTGGTGGTGGATGACAGCTTCAACTGGGGCGATGACCGCCCGCCCGCCGTGCCGTGGGACCGCACCGTGATCTATGAGGCCCATGTCCGCGGGCTTTCCATGTTGCGCGACGACCTGGGCCCGCGCGAGCGTGGCACCTTCGCCGCGCTGGCCGACCCGCGGCTGGTGGCGCACCTGCAACGCCTGGGCGTGACCGCGGTGGAATTGCTGCCGGTGCAGGCCTTCCTGCAGGACCGCTTCCTGGTGGAAAAGCAACTGCGCAACTACTGGGGCTATTCCACCCTGGGCTTCTTCGCGCCCGAGCCGCGCTACCTGGTGGAACACTGGCGCCGCAATGAGCTGAAGGTCGCCATTCGCCGGCTGCATGCCGCGGGGATCGAGGTGATCCTCGACGTGGTCTACAACCACACCTGCGAGGGCAGCGAGATGGGCCCGACGCTGAGCTGGCGTGGCCTCGACAACGCTTCCTACTAC
>CANBXZ010000163.1 GCA_947373495.1 Acetobacteraceae bacterium | reverse complement strand
GGCCAGGCGCTCTCCCCGGCGGCCCGGCTGGCGCTGCTGGCCGCGCCATTGCTGGCGGGCTGGCCGTGCTTCCTGTTCCTCACCTACATGGGCGGCAGCTTCGCGCCGGATGAGGTGGTGCGCGCCGCCAGCTTCTGGCGCTACGGCACCCAACTGGGTGGGCTGCTGGTGGCGGTGGCCGCGCTGGCGCTGATGGCGCAGCCCTTGCCAGCCTGGGTTCGGCCCACCTGGGTTCGGCCCACCTGGGTCCGGCCGGCATGGGGGCGCGCCCTGGCCACCCGGCGCTGGTCGCTGCCGGCCGCCTGTGCCGTGCTGGTGCTGCTGCCCGCCGCCGGCTTTACCCTGCTATGGCCCAACAAGCGGGAACCGGCGCCGCTGCTGCGCCGCACCCTGGCGGTGCTGGCGCCCCGCCTGCCCTCCGGTGCCGTGCTGGCGGTGGTGGACCCGGCCGGCAATGGCTTCGGCTCGGTGGTGACCGACTTCGCGCTGCAGGGCCGGCTGCGCGTGGTGCTGCCGGCGCGGGACTACGGCATGGTGCGGCTGGATGAAGCCACGCTGCGCGCCCGGCTGGCCGAGGACCAGCCCGCCCTGACGCTGCAACTCTCCTCCGACGCCGCCAGCGAGGTGGTGTTGGGCACGCCGCCGCTGCCGCCGGGCCAGTGGCGCCTGCTGCGCCAGGAAGGCCCTGGCTGGGCCCCCCTGGCCGCGGGCCGGCTGGGCTACGGCGAGTAGCCTTCCACCAGCGCCACGTCGCCCTCGGTCGCCTGCTGGCGCAGTGCGATCAGCGGGGCGTAGTCGGCGCCGTCGTAGAAGGCGCGCAGCATGGCCATGCTGGGGAATTCCAGCACGATCAACCGCGCCAGCTTCAGGTCGCCCTCCACCGCGGTAACCTCGCCGCCGCGGATCAGGTAGCGGCCGCCATGGGCGGCGATCATCGGTGCCACCCGGTCGCGGTACTGGCCGAACAGCGCCGCGTCCTTCACCCGGATATTGGCGATCAGGTACGCGCTCATGCGCCCAGCGCCGCCAGCGGTTCGCCCAACGCCAGCCGGGTGCCCACCTTGCCCAGCGCCGCCCAACTGCGTTCGTATTGCGGCGGGGCGTCGATGGCGGCGGCGCAGCCCAGCTTGGCGGCGGCGTGCAGCGGCCAGTAGGGGTCGCGCAGCAGCACCCGGCCCAGCAGCACCAGGTCCGCCTTGCCGCTGGCGACGATTTCCTGCGCCTGCTCGGCTTCGGTGATGAGGCCCACGGCCGCCACCGCCACCCCGGCGCCCTGCTTCACCGCCACCGCGCCCGGCACCTGGTAGCCCGGGCTCAGCGGAATCTGCTGCCCGGCGTCCAGCCCGCCGGAGGACACATCCACCAGGTCGGTGCCCAGCGCCTTCAGCAACCCGCTCAGCTCGACGCTTTCCGCCGTGGTCCAGCCGCCTGCAACCCAGTCGGTGTGGGAGATGCGCACCGCCATCGGCATGCTGTCCGGCAGGGCGGCCCTCACCGCCTTGGCGCATTCCAGTACGAAGCGGGTACGGCCGGCGAAGTCGCCGCCCCAGGTGTCGTTGCGCTGGTTGGACAGCGGGGAGAGGAATTCATGCAGCAGGTAGCCATGCGCCGCGTGCAGTTCCACCAGTTCATACCCCGCCGCCACGCTGCGCTTGGCCGCGGCGGCGAAGGCGGCGATGGTGGCCAGGATGTCGGCCTCGGTCATCGCCCGGGGGGTGGCGTAATGGCCGAAGGCCACGGCGCTGGGGCCCAGGGCTTCCCAGCCCGGCGTCGCCGGGGCGCTGACCCAGCCCGGCCCGCGGCTGCCCTTGCGGCCGGCATGGGCGATCTGGATGGCGGGCACCGAGCCGGCGCGCTTGATGGCCTTGGTCAGCACCTCATGCGGGCCGATATGCTGGGCGCCCCAGATGCCGACATCGCCCGGCGCGATGCGGCCTTCCGGCGTCACCGCGCTGGCTTCCACCATGGTCAGGCCGGCGCCGCCCATGGCGCGCGTCACCAGGTGGGTCAGGTGCCATTCGGTCGGCTTGCCGTCGTTGTTGCAGCTGTACTGGCACATCGGGGAAACCCCGATGCGGTTCTTCAGTGTCAGGCCCCTGAGGGTAAGCGGGTCGAACAGATTGGTCACGGGACGTGCTCTCCGGATTGCTTGTTGCCATCCTGGCAGGCCGCGCCGCTGGCGTCACGGGGCCGGGTTGGGCAGGTGGGCCTCCATCCCGGGCGCAGGCGGGAAGAACCTTCGTGTGCCTCAAGTGCCGGGCGGGCCGCCATTCGGCGGCTTGGCCCGCAGGCCGCGGGTGGGGAGTTGGTGCGCTTGGTCTCAGAAGGCCGGCGCCCAGGGCCCCAGCCGGCCGAGCCGGTTTTCGAACACCACGAACCAGGCCGCCGTGGCGGCCGGCGCCGGCAGCAGCAGGCCGGCGGCATCGGCGGCAAAGCGCCGGCGAGTGACCGCATCGGCCACATTGCCGCCGGTGGCCTCCACCACGCCGGGCGCCACCGCCACGACGATATCGCAATGCATCGGCCGGAAGCGGCCCTGGTCGCTGGCGCGCTGGGTCCAATGGGTCAGCGGCTGGCGGCCACGGTCGGCGCAGACCAGGTCGCCCGGGCGGGGGGCGTATTCGGCTGGGCCATGCGGCAGGAAGGGCGCCTCGGCCGGGAAGGTCGCCGCGTCCTGCAGCAGGTGGTCGATGTAGAAGGCATGTGCGGCGGAGGGGCGGAATTCGCGGGTATCCACCCCGGCGCGCAGCATGACGTAGCTGATGAAGGCGGCCGACCACGGGGTTTCCCGCCACAGCCCGCCGCCCGGAGCCTCCCCGCGCAGCGCCAGCGGGTAGAGCGCGCGGTTGCGCAGGATGGTGCCCTCGTCGTCCGGCACGGCGCGCCAATAGGCCAGCACGCGGGGGAAGTTGGCCACCAGGGCCTCGGCCGGCTCGGGCGGGGGTGGCGCCTCGGCTTCCAGCGTCAGCGCGCCCCATTCGCGCCATTCGCTGTCCAGCACGGCGAAGATCCGCTCCCGCACGCTGGGCGGGTAGGCCAGGGGTGGGGCCACGGCCACCAGGGGCGGCGGCGTGGCGCAGCCGGCCAGGGCGGCCAGCAGCAACAGCAGGGGTGGCAGGAAGTGGGATGGCAGGCGGTGGGGTGGCAGGCGCATGCCCCCATGTAGCGCGGCGCGGTTCGCCCCGGCCACCGGATGCTGGCCATGGTCGAAGCCGTAACGACGACCTGTAGGGGAATTCATGCAATCCCGCTTGTCACACACAAGTGTGTGATTGTAGATTGTATGCGTTCAGGCGGTGCCTTGGACGTCTCCTCCCGACGGAGCCTCTGCCGCAGCCTGGGGCTGGGTACAGGTTCTGCAACTTGGCCGCTGGGGTTCATGCCCCAGCGGCCGTTTTTTTGCCCGGCGGGTCGGTCGTGTCGGTCGTGTCAGGCGCGGCGGAAGCGTGGGGCGCCATCCGTCCCGGCCTCGGCCACCACGCGGCCCTGGCGTTCCAGCAGACGCAGATGCGCCAGCGTCTCGCCCACCGCGAAGCCGATCTGGGTCTGTTCCATCGCCGCGCGGGGGAACAGGGTTTGCGCCGCCTCGAAGGCGGTGACCGGTTCCATGCAGGCGGTGGCCAGCACGTCCAGCCGCTCGGCATGGTGGGCGGCCAGGCTGTCCAGCCGCGGGTGCAGGGTGCGGAACGGCTCGCCATGGCTCGGCAGCACCAGCGTGTCCTCCGGCAGGGCGCGGAAGGCTTCGTTGCTGCGCAGGAAGTCGCCCAGCGGGTCTGCCCCCGGCTCGCCGGCATGCAGGCCGACATAGGGCGAGATGCGCGGCAGGATCTGGTCGGCCGAGATCAGCACGCCCAGTTCGGCATTGTACAGGCAGGCCATGTCGGGCGAATGCCCGGCGCCGGTGATGACGCGCCAGTCGGCGCCGCCGATGCGCAGGCTGCCACCGGCCTTGATGCAGTGGAAGCTGCGCGGCAGTTCCGCCACCGCGCGCTGGTACAGCGGGCCGCGCTGCTCGACGAAGCTGAGGTATTCGGGCGCGCAGCCGGCGGCGGTGTAGAAGCTGGCCTGCTGCGCCATCATCGCCGGCCCGCTGTCGAACCAGAGCGACCGGGCCTGGAGCCATTCGATCCGCGTCAAGGTCGGCAGCAGGCCGAAGCGTTCGCACAGCCAGCCGCACAGGCCGATATGGTCCGGGTGGAAATGGGTGATCAGCAGCCCGGTCAGCGGCTTGCCGCCGAGGTTGGGGTGGGCCAGCACCTGGTCCCACAACTCCCGGCTCTGCCGCCCGGCGATGGAGGTGTCCACCGCCAGGAAGCCGCCATCATGTTCGAACAGCCATACGTTCACATGGCCGGGCGGGAAGGGCAGCGGCATGCGGGCGCGGAACAGGCCGGGCAGGATCGGGCGGACTTCACCGGGGGCCAGGATGTCCGGGGCGGGCGGGGGCGTCTGGGTCATGCCGCCAGGATATGGCGCGGCCGGGCGCCGGAGTCACGCCGGGGCATTTTACCGTTGCGGCTTAACGCTATGTTCAGGGTGGCTGCGCCAGCGTGAAGCGGCCCCGAATACCGGGGCGACAGCGCAGGAAAATCCGCCATGTCCTTTTCCATCAATACCAACAACAGCGCCATGGTGGCGCTGCAATCCCTCACCGACACCACGGCGGAATTGCAGGCCACCCAGAAGCGCATCGCCACCGGCTACCGCGTGGCCGATGCCAAGGACGACGGTGCCGCCTATGCGGTGGCGGAACGCATCCGCGGCGACATCGTGGCCAACCAGTCCGCCAACCAGCAACTGGGTTCGGCTTCCGGCCTGCTGAAGGTGACCAGCGCGGCCATGCAGAATGTCTCGGACCGCCTGCAGCAGTTGCAGGGCATTACCGTGAAGCTGGCGGATGGCACGCTGACCACGGCGCAGCGCAGCCAGTACCAGGCGCAGGTCAAGGAACTGACCAACGCCATGAACAGCTTCATCAAGGACGCCAACTACAACGGCCTGAACATCCTGAACGACCCGGCCAGCACGCTGGTGAGCGTGGTGAACGACGGCTCCGGCGCCTACTACACCTTCAACGGCTACAAGGCCGTGACCAACATCTACGACGCGATTTCCGCCGCCAATGTCTGGACCGCGGGCGACGCGGCGGCGGCGCTGACCACCACCGGCGTGCTGCGCACCACCATCGACGCCACGCTGACGGAAATGAACAAGTTCGGCAGCTACGCCAACTACGTGGACGCGCAGATCACCTACAACAACGCGGTGGTGGATGCGCAGACCGCCGGGCTTGGCGCGCTGGTGGATGCCGACATGGCGAAGGAATCGGCCAAGCTGCAGGCCATGCAAATCCGTCAGCAGCTGGGCACCCAGGCGTTGAGCATCGCCAACCAGTCGCCGCAGGTGCTGCTCAGCCTGTTCCGCGGCTAGGCCAAGGGGCTACCAGCCGGGCCGCTACCGGCCAGGGCGCGATGGGCGCCTGGCCGCGCTTCAGCTGCGCGGCGTTTGCCAGAAGGTGGTCGGCGGCTCGGTGCTTACCGGCTGCGGCAGCGTGGGCGCGGCGCCCCCGGTGCTGCTGGGCGGCGGCAAGGTGCTCGGCACATTGGTGCTCAGGCGCGGCAGCGGCTGCAACGGCACCGGTGGCAGGGCGCGCGAGGGCGGCGCGGCCACGGGTGCCAAGCCAGCGGGTGCCATGGGGGCCAGGGGCTGCGGCGTCGCCATGGGTTCCGCCGGCGAGAACAGCGGCGGCGCGCCCAGCGGGGCCGGGGCGGCCACCGGGGCGGCCACCGGGGCCAGCGGCGAACGCAGCGGCTCCAGCGGCGAGCCCATCGGCGGCAGCGGCGCGCGGGCCGGGGCGGGGCGGAAGGCCGGGGCGGCATTCATCGGGAACATGCCGCCGCCCATGGGCGGGGCCGAGACCGGTTCCACCGGCGGCAGCGCCCGGGCGCGTGGCGCCTCGCTGGAACCGAACAGGCGGCCGAAGAAGCCGGGGCGCGGCGCCTCGGCCTCGGGCGCCGGGGCGGCCAGCGGCGCAAAGCCGGGGGAAGCCAGCGGCGCAAAGCCGGGGGAAGCCAGCGGCGCCAGGCCGGGGGAAGCCAGTGGTGCCATCGGCACGAAGCGGGGTTGCGCGCTGCCGGCACCCTCATAGCCGGGCGGTGCCACCGGCTGGTTGGCGAAGGAAGGCGGCCGGACGGCGCGGCCGCCGGACATCAGCGGCCCCACCGGGGTATTGCCGCGGGCCGGCAGCGGCGGCGACGGTGGGCCGGCGGGGTTGGCCAGCCCCGCCGGTGAAACCGGGAAGATCGGCGTGCGGGCCTGCATCGCCAGGCGTTCCGCGGTGACCCCGGGCACCGTGCGCGGCGGGATGAAGGCGGGGCCAGCCAGCACCGGGCCATTGGGGTTGGGAATCGCCATGCCGGCGATGCTGGGCACCGGGTTGGCCGGTTGCGGCACCACCACCGGCGCGCTGCCCATGCAGCGGAATACCAACTGGTAGTCGTCGCTGGTGATCTGGGTGCGGAGCAGCTGGGTTTGCCGGCCCATGCCGTTGCAGAACACGGTGGCGTCGGTCAGGCCCTTCTCGGCGGCGCTGCCCAGGTCGCGGCTTACCACCTTCATGCCGTACATGTCGGGGCCCATGGCCACCACGCCAGTGGATGTGGTGCTGGTGCACCCGGCCAAAGCCGCCAGGCCAAACGCCAAACCAACCTGCTGCAGCCGCATGCCTGTAACCCTCGCTGGTGTCCTGCCCGGGGCAGGGCGCCGCTTGCCGCGGCGCGCAACCCCAGTGGCTGGCCACTCCCCAAAGATCGGCCCCCGAACGGCGGGCGCACCCCGGGATGGTGCGCTTCGATTCGACAACCGAGCTTCTCTGCCACCCCCAATAGAACAAGCCCGGGCCGCGCGCCATTCCGCAACTGCGAAGCGCGCGGCATTCCGGGCCGCCTGGCTCAGGTCCTGGCGACCTGTGCCGCCAGCGCCCGGCCCATGGCCGCGGTGCCCAGGGTGCCGCCCACATCCGCGGTGCAGTCCCGGGCCGAGATGACCTGCGCCACCGCGGCTTCGATGGCGCCGGCGGCGGCGGCGAAGGCATTGGCCGAGGTGCCGCCCTGTTCGGCGTGCCAGCCCAGCAGCATGGCGGCGGACAGCACCAGGCTGGCCGGGTTGGCGCGGTCCTGCCCGGCGATGTCCGGGGCCGAGCCATGGCTGGCCTGGGCCATGCAGAACCGGTCGCCGGCATTGATCGAGCCACCCAGGCCGAGCGAGCCCGAGAGTTCGAGGGCGAGGTCGGACAGGATATCCCCGAACATGTTGGTGGTGACCACCACGTCGTACTTCTGCGGCGCGCGCACCAGGTGGGCGGCCATGGCGTCCACGATCACCTCGTCATAGGCGATGCCGGGGTGCTTTTCGGCTTCGGCCCGGCAGGAGGCGAGGAACATGCCGTCGCCCTTGGTCAGCACATTCGCCTTATGGACGGCGGTGACGTGCCTGCGGCGGCGGCCGGCCAGCTTGAAGGCGGAAGCGGCGATGCGGTCGCAGCACAGCTTGGTGATGCGGCGCATGGAAATGCAGACATCCGGCGTCACCAAAATCTCGGCGTTGCCCTGTTCCATGTTGCGGTCGGCGTAGAAGCCCTCGGTGTTCTCGCGCACGATCACCATGTCGAACTCGGCGCCGGTCGGGCTGCGCAGGCCGGGGTAGGTGCGGGCCGGGCGGATGTTGCCGTACAGGTCCAGCGTGCGGCGGAAATAGCCCGAGGGGTTCACCGCGCCGCCGCCCTGGCCGGCATAGGCGTAGCTGTCGGCCGGGCCCAGCACCAGGCCATCGGCATGCTTGATCGCCTCGATCACCCCATCCGGCAGGGTCTTGCCCTCGCTCTTCAGCGTGGTGACGCCGGAAGCCATCTCCTGCAGGTCCAGCTTCAGGCCGAAGCGGGCATCCGCGGCGCGCAGCACCTCAAGGGTGGCGGCGGTGATTTCGGGGCCGATGCCGTCGCCGGCGAGCACTACCAGACGCATGTGACGTTCCTTTTCACGTGGATGGCGCTATAGGCCAGCGCGCTTCATCAGGCCAGAAGGGGTCCACCCATGCCCAAGTTCTCGCGCCGTGCCGTGCTGGCCTCGCCCTTGGCCTTGCCGGCCCTGCTGCCCGCCGCCGCCCGTGCCCAGGAAGCCTGGCCCAACCGCCCGGTGGTGATGGTGGTGCCCTGGGCCGCCGGCGGTTCCAACGACCTGGTGGCCCGGCTGATGGCGCCGCACCTGACCGAGAAGTTCGGCCAGAGCTTCGTGGTGGAGAACCGCTCCGGCGGCGGCGGCGCCGTGGGCATGGGCAGCGTGGTGCGCGCCCGGCCAGACGGCCATACGCTGCTGGTCTCCTCCGCCAGCAACCACGTGTTCAACCAGTTCGTCATCACCGACCAGGGCTATGACCCGCGCCAGGCGCTGGATGGCATCTGCATGCTGAACGACGTGCCCAACGCCCTGGCGGTGAGCAACCAGAGCGGCATCACCGACGTGCAATCCCTGATCGCCAAGGCGAAGCGGGAGCCGGGGATGGGCTTCGCCTCCTCCGGCGTCGGCAGCAGCAACCACCTGGCCGGGGAGCTGTTCCGGCTGCTGACCAACATCGACCTGACCCATGTGCCCTATCGCGGCGGCGGCCCGGGCATTGCCGACCTGATCAGCGGCAACATCCCCATCGCCTTCCTGAACCTGCCGACGCTGCTGCCGCCGGCCGAGGCCGGGCGCTTCAAGATCATCGGCGTGGGCAGCGCCGAGCGGGTGAGCGTGCGGCCCGACATCCCGACCATCGCCGAGCAGGGTGTGGCCGGCTATTCGGTGCGCAGCTGGACCGGGCTGTTCGCCCCGCATGGCGCGCCGCGGGAGGCGATGGAAAAGCTCAGCACCGCCTGCCGGGACGTGCTGGCGCTGCCGACGGTGAAGCACCGGCTGGACGAGCTGGCCAGCGTGGCCATCTGGAGCAGCCCGGCCGAGACCGACGGCTTCATCCGTGCCGAGTTCGACAAGTGGGGGCCGATCGTGCGCGCGGCCGGGGTGAAGCGGGAGTAGCGGCTACCGCTTTACCGCCACCAGGTTCACCAGCGTCTCCTCCCGCCCGGCGCGCGGCTTGCGGCCGAACCAGGCCTCGGCGATGCCGAGGTCGGGCCGGCTCCACCACAGGTAGGGGTAGGAGACGGCGGCCGGGGCCACCGCGAAGCCGGCGGCCTGCACCAGGGCCAGGTATTCGGCCGCGGTCTTCTGCACCTCCATCGGGTGG
>CANBXZ010000162.1 GCA_947373495.1 Acetobacteraceae bacterium | reverse complement strand
AGGTTTAGGCCGCGATCGCCCGAGGCGAAGCCCGAGGGCGTGAATCGCTGGCCTGGATGTTCTCCGCGATCGCCCGAGGCGAAGCCCGAGGGCGTGAATCGCCGGCCTGGATGTTCTCCGCGATCGCCCGAGGCGAAGGCCGAGGGCGTGAATCGCCGGCCTGGATGTTCTCCGCGATCGCCCGAGGTGAGGGCCGAGGGCGTGAATCGCCGGCCTCATACCAGGCTGCGCTAGGCCACCGCCTCGCAGCGCAGTTCAAACCGGCATTCGCCGTGGCCCTCGGCGGCGCAGGCCACTTCGCGGCACACCGGTTCACCGGGGCGGCCGGCCTGTTCCAGCACGTAGCGCAGGCCGCCGGCGAAGCTGCCCTCGAAGATGGTGCAGACCGGCCGGCCGGCCTCCGGCCCATAGCCCAGCGCGAAGGCGGAATGCCGCACCGTCACGCTGGCGGTGCCGGCGGCCTCGTCCAGTGCGGTGATCTCGATCTGCCCATAGCCGCGCTGGCCCAGGCGCCGCAGGTAGTGGCGGAAGGTTTCCACCGGGGCCAGGCCGTGGGTCTTGGCCTCGGCCCGGCACCATTGCAGCGCGGAAAGGTCGCTGCTGCCGTAGAACATGGCGCGGTAGCCGGCGGTGCCGATGGCGGCTTCCACCCCCTTCAGCATGTTCACCAGGAAGTGCCGCGGCAGGTAGATCATCGGCAGGCCATCGGTGCGCCAGATGCCGGTTGCGGCGTCCACCTCTATCGGTACCTGCGGCGCGGCCATGCGGGTGTTCTCCTGGAATGGTCGGGCAGGCTGCGGCTTCGGCGGCGTGGTCGCAAGGCTTGACGTTAACGTCACCCCCGTGCGCTGATGGGTGGAAACCCGCGCGCTGAACGCGCGACGACAAGGAAACGCCGCCCGTGAGCACTGAGGGCATTGTCATCATCGGCGCCGGCCATGCTGGCGGCTCGGCCGCGGCCTTCCTGCGGCAATACGGCTACAAGGGCCCGCTGGTTCTGGTGGGCAGCGAACCGCTGCTGCCGTACCAGCGCCCGCCGCTGTCCAAGGCGTGGCTGAAGGGGGAGGCCACGGCGGAAAGCCTGGCGCTGCGCCCGGCCAAATTCTACGCCACCCAGAATGTCGAGACCCGGCTGGGCATCACCGCCGAGGCGATCGACCGTGCCGCCCATACGGTGCGGCTGAGCGACGGCTCGACCCTGGGCTACAGCAAGCTGGTGCTGGCGCTGGGCTCCCGCGCGCGGCCGCTGCCGCTGGCCGGGCGCGACCTGGCCGGGGTGATGGAGTTGCGCACCGCCGCGGATGCCGACCAGTTGCAGGCGGCGCTGAAGCCGGGCGCCCGGTTGGCGGTGGTGGGCGGGGGCTTCATCGGGCTGGAGGTGGCGGCGTCCGCCATCGCGCTGGGGGCTGCCGCCACGGTGATTGAACGCGAGGCCCGGGTATTGGCCCGTGTCGCCAGCCCGCCGCTTTCCGCCTTCGTGCAGGAATACCATCGCGCCCGCGGCGTGGATGTGCGGCTGGCCACCGGGGTGGAGGCGCTGGAAGGCGCCAACGGCCGGGTCACCGGGGTGCGACTGGCCGATGGCGAACTGGTGCCCTGCGATGTCGCCCTGCTCGGCGTTGGTGCGCTGGCAAATGACGGCCTGGCCCAGGCCGCCGGGCTCGACTGCGCCAACGGCATCACCGTGGACCTGGCGGCCAGGACCAGCGACCCGGATATCTACGCCGTGGGCGACTGCACCAACCGGCCGCTGCCGATGTACCAGCGCATGTTCCGGCTGGAATCGGTACCCAACGCCATCGAGCAGGCCAAGCAGGCCGCCGCCGACATCACCGGCCGCGCCGCGCCGATGCCCGAGATCCCGTGGTTCTGGTCGGACCAGTTCGACCTGCGGCTGCAGATGGCCGGGCTGCCCTTCGGTGCCACCCAACTGGTGCTGCGGGGGGAGCCCGGCGTGGCCGGCTTCGCGGTGTTCCACCTGGGGCCGGACGACACCGTGCTGGCGGTGGAAGCCCTCAACGCCCCGGCCGATTTCATGGCCGGGCGCGTGCTGGTGACCAAGCAGAAACAGGTCGCGCCGGCGCTGCTGGCCGACCTATCCTCGGACATGAAGATCCTCGCCGCCTGAGAGGGCGGGGACGAACAGGGAACCGCATTGCATGCCGACCATTACCTACATCGAGTTCAACGGCACCGAACACCGGATCGAGGTGGAGAACGGGCTTTCCGTGATGGAGGGCGCGGTGAACAACAACGTCCCCGGGATCGACGCCGATTGCGGCGGCAGCTGCGCCTGCGCCACCTGTCACGTCTTCGTGGCCGATGGCTGGATGGACAAGTGCGGCACGCCGGATGCGCAGGAAAAGTCCATGCTGGGCTTCGCCGCCACCGCGCAGGAAAACTCGCGCCTGGCCTGCCAGATCACCGTGACCGACGCGCTGGATGGCCTGGTGGTTCGCATGCCGGAAGCGCAGCACTGACCTCAGCCGTGCCGTAGCCAATAAAAAAACCAACAGGAGGAGTTCACGCCATGAATGCCCCGGTGAACTACGACCCCGCCCACGAAGCCTGGTCCATGCCGTTGGACCAGGTGGACCCGGCCGACCCCGCCCGCTTCATGGCGGGCGCCGAACTGCCCTACCTGGCCCGGCTGCGGCGCGATGCCCCGGTGCACTACCAGGCCGAGAACGCGATGTTCGGGCCGTACTGGAGCATCACCCGCTACAACGACATCATGCAGGTGGAACTGAACACCAAGGTGTTCAGCAGCAGCTGGGAGCATGGCGGCATCAGCGTGCGCAGCCGGCCGAAGGAACTGCGCATCCCGATGTTCATCGCCATGGACCCGCCGGTGCATGACGACCAGCGCAAGGTGGTGCAGCCCATCGTGGCGCCGTTCAACCTGGCCAAGTTCGAAGGGCTGATCCGCGAGCGCACCAACATCGTGCTCGACAGCCTGCCGGTGAACGAGCCGTTCGACTGGGTGGAAAAGGTCAGCATCGAGCTGACCACGATGATGCTGGCTTCGCTGTTCGACTTTCCGTTCGAGGACCGGCGCCTGCTGACCCATTGGTCCGACTGCGCCACCATGCCGGTGGAAGCCAATGGCTTCATCAAGAGCGAACAGCACCGCGAGGAAGTCTTCGTCGAGTTGCTGACCTACTTCACCAAGCTGTGGAACGAGCGGGTGAACGAGCCGGCGCGGCCGGACCTGGTTTCCATGCTGGCGCATGGCGAGGCGACGCGGAACATGAGCCCGCGCGAATACCTCGGCAACCTGATGCTGCTGATTGTCGGCGGCAACGACACCACGCGCAATTCCATGACCGGCGGCGTGCTGTTCATGCACCAGAACCCGGGCGAATACGCCAAGCTGCGGGCCAACCCGAAGCTGGTGGACAGCGCGGTGTCCGAGATCATCCGCTATCAGACCCCGCTGGCGCACATGCGCCGCACCGCCACCGAGGACATCGAGTTCCAGGGCCAGCAGATCAAGGCCGGGGACAAGGTGGTGATGTGGTACCTCTCGGCCAACCGGGATGACGCGGTGATCGAGGACCCGGACGCCTTCATCGTGGACCGCAAGCGGCCGCGCCAGCACATCAGCTTCGGCTTCGGCATCCACCGTTGCGTCGGCAACCGGCTGGCCGAATTGCAGCTGAAGATCCTGTGGGAGGAACTGCTGAAGCGGTTCGACCGCATCGAGGTGGTGGGCGAACCGAAGCGGGTCTTCTCCTCCTTCGTGCGCGGCTATGCCTCGCTGCCGGTGCGGGCGGTTCCGAAGGGGTGAAAGCTGCAGGGAGGGGGCGCGGTGGCGCCCCTTCTACTTCAGGTGTTCCAGCAGCCGCGGCATCAGCTCCACCAGGTTGCAGGGGCGGTGCCGGCTGTCCAACTGGAATTGCAGGATGTCGTCCCAGGCGTCCTTGCAGGCGCCGGTGCTGCCGGGCAGCGCGAACATATAGGTGCCGCCCGCCACCCCGCCCAGCGCGCGGGACTGCATGGTGGAGGTGCCGATCTTGGCGTAGCTGAGCATGCGGAACAGCTCGCCGAAGCCTTCGATTTCCTTGTCCAGCACGCGCTTGAAGGCTTCCGGCGTCACGTCCCGCCCGGTGATGCCGGTGCCGCCGGTGGTGATGACGCAGTCCACCGCCGTATCGGCCACCCAGCGGCGCAGGATTTCCTCGATCAGGTCAGCCTCGTCCCGCACGATCTCGCGCGCCACGCAGGCATGGCCGCTGGCGGTGATGCGGTCCTGCAAGGTCTGGCCGGACTTGTCCTCGGCCATCGAGCGGGTGTCTGAAACCGTCAGCACCGCGATGTTCACGGGCAGGAATTTGCGGCTCTCGTCGATCGGCATGGCTCGGTACTCCCTGGCCCTGAGCTTAGAGCGTGATTGCCTGAGGTGGAATCACCGAAAGGCGTGAATCACGCGACAAATCAATAACCTAGAGCGTGACCGGCGCTTCAGTCAGCGCCGATCACGCTCTGGCTGCTGGCGCCACGCTGCGAGAGCCTGATTCAGGCCATCGCGGCTTAATGCAGGCGGCGCGAACGGTCCCGCAGCATGGCGGTGACTTCGTCCGGCTGCACGAAGCGGGGGAAGCCGCCGCTGGCCAATTGGTCCAGGCTGGGCGCCGGCAGGCCCAGGCGGCTGGCGTAGATCCAGGAATAGGCCATCACCCGCTGGACGAAATTGCGGGTCTCGTCGATCGGAATGCTCTCGATGAACAGGAACGGATCGTCGCGGTGGCCGCTGGCCGGCTGCCAGCGTTGCAGGTTGCCGATGCCGGCATTGTAGGCCGCCAGCACCCGGACCAGGTTGTTGTCCACCGCCTCGTGCCGCGCCAGCACATGCAGGTAGCGCTGGCCGACCTCCAGGCTGAAGGCCGGGTCGTGCAGGCGCTGCATGCCGGCGCCGCGCAGGCTGGGGTCGTTGGCGACATAGCTGGCGGTGGCGGGCATGATCTGCAGCAGCCCGCGGGCGCCGGCCTGGGAAACCGCCTGGCTGTTGAAGTTGCTTTCCTGCAACGCCAGCCCATAGAGCAGCGAGGGGTCCACCCGGAAGCCGCCCTGCGGCACCAGCGTGGGCACCGGGAAGCGGGCGAAATCGCGTGGCCGGCCATCCGCGCTTTGCGAAGCCGCGGCCAGTTGTGCGGCCAGCCCGGAAAGCCCGGCCTGGTTGGCCACCACCAGCATGGCCTGCACCAGCCCGGGGTTGTTGCGCGCCTGGCCCCAAAGCTGGCGCAGTTCGGCTTCCGCCCGGGCGGTCTGGCCCAGTTGCAGCAGCGCCAGGGCGCGCCAGCCACCGGCTACCTCGGCCACGGCGGCGGCCTCGGCCTCGCCGGCCAGGTCCTGTTCCCAGGCGAAGCCGGAGGGCAGGCCCAGCGCCCGGCGGGCCACCAGGCCGTAGAAGGTGCGCGGTTCCTGCCCGGCCTGGAGCATCCAGGACACATAGAGCTGCGGCCGGCGGCTGCGTACCGCGGCACGGGCGGTCCAGAAGGCGGCGGCGGCCCGCAGCGCCGGGGTGCTTTCGGCCCGGGCGGCGCGTTCGAAGAAGGGCAGGGCGGTTTCGTAACGCTCCAGCCCCCAGGCGGCCAGCCCGGCGATGAAGGCGGCGGCGGCCCGGTTCTCGGTGCCACGAGCCACCTCGGCGGCGGCCCGGAAGGCTTCGTCGTCGTGCCCGGCCTGGAACAGCGCCTGGGCCAGTTCGGTCTTCAGCCGGGCGGCATAGGCGGTGGAGAGCCGGGCGCGCTGGATCAGGGTGATGCCGGCGGCCAGGTTGCCCTCCCGCCCCTTGTCGCGCACCTGGCGGTCCAGGGTGGCGCTGCGGGCCAGGGCCGGCGCCGCGGGGTCCTGGTCCTCGGGCGCCAGTTCGGCTTCGGGCGGCAGGGGTTCGGGCGCGGGCGGCGGTTCCGGCAGGGCCACGCCGCGCGGCAGCCGGCGGGCCAGCAGCTCATGCATGGCCTGGGCGTCCGGGTGGTCGGCGTATTGCGCCAGCCAGGCTTCAAGCTGTTCCGGCGTGGCCTCGGCCGCCGGGCGGGCGTAGCGGTCGGCCAGGATGTGGCCAACCAGGCGCCGATCATCCAGCCGCCCGGTTTCCCGGGCAGCGGCAGCCAGATCCCCACGGGACTGGAGGTCGAAGACACGTCGCAGCCGCGCGGCGTCGGACGGAGCCAACACCTGCGGCAAGCCCGGGACAGCACCAGAGGTGCTCGGCCGGGGGACGCTCATGGCGGTTTGGTCATCGGCCCGTTGCGCCTGGGCGGGAACCTGAGCCCCCAACCAAAGCGTCGCTCCCAGCATCATCCCGCTAAGCAGCGGGCGAAGGGAACGCGGGGCCATGGGGCTGGAAGCTCGCATGGCGACGGTCGCCTTAGCGGTGGAACCGCCATGGACGCAACCCTTATTTTTCGCGAGGCGTCAGGTAACTGCCGCATCGGGCCAGCAAGATGGCCCCCGGAAGGGCGAAGTAAGGCGAAACAGTGGCAATGGCGCTGCCTTATTCGCCGTCCAGTGTTCGTCGCAGCAAGAGCAGATCGGCCCAGGCATCACGCTTCGCGGCGGGGTTTCGCAGCAGGTAGGCGGGATGTAGCGTGGCCAGGGCAGGAAGCGTTGACTCTTCTTCAACCATTACTTCCCGCCAACGTCCGCGCAGCCGGGTAATACCATCCTTCGCCCGCAGCAGCGCCTTGGCCGAAACCCCGCCCAGCAACACCAGCCGGCGTGGCTTGGCCAGCGCGATGTGGCGCAGCACGAACGGCAGGAACAGGCCGATCTCGGCATCGGTCGGGGTGCGGTTGCCGGGCGGGCGGAACGGCAGGATGTTGGTGATGTAGAAGCCGGTTTCGCGCGCCAGCCCGATGCTGGCCAGCATGCGGTCCAGCAACTGGCCGGAAACCCCCACGAAGGGCCGCCCCAGCCGGTCCTCGTCGGCGCCTGGCGCCTCGCCGATCAGCATCAGCCCGGCATCCGGCGTGCCATCGGCGAACACCAGGTTGGTCGCGGTCTCCCGCAGGGTGCTGCCGTCGAAGCTGGCCATGGCGGCCTGCAATTCGGCCAGGGTATGGGCGCCGGCGGCCAGTTCCGCCGCACGGGTGGCGGCCGGCGGCGCCACCGCGCCGCGCGCCACCAGGGCGGGGCGGGCCAGCGGTTGAGCCAGCGGTTGCGCCGGGCGCGCGCCAGGTTCGGCCGCCGGGGCCGGCTCCATCGCCCGGGCCACGGCGCGCGGCAGGGTGCGGTTCAGCGGCGCCAGCGCCAGCGCCTCGTCCGCGCCCCAGTCCAATTGCAGGCGCAAGGCCGCCAGCAATGCCGCTTGGGTCTCCGCCTCCGCTGTCATCAGGTCCGCCATGCTCCGATATCAGGCTTGTACGGGGTTCCGCGCAACCCGCCCCTCCGCTAGAGGGGTGCAGAGACAACGGAGGGGCACCCCATGGCCGAGGACGACATCCAACGCGAAGCGATGGAATTCGATGTGCTGATCGTGGGTGGTGGCCCCTCCGGCCTCTCCGCCGCGATCCGGCTGAAGCAGCTGAACCCGGACCTGGCGGTGTGCCTGGTGGAGAAGGGCAGCGAGATCGGCGCCCATATCCTCTCCGGCGCCGTGCTGGAGCCGCGGGCGCTGGATGAGCTGCTGCCCGACTGGCGCGAGGACCCGCCGGCGCTGGCCACCCCGGCCGGCGAGGACCACTTCATGCTGCTGACGGAGACGAAAGCGTACCGCCTGCCGACGCCGCCGCAGATGAACAACCACGGCAATTACATCGTCAGCCTGGGCAACGTGGCCCGCTGGCTGGGCGCCAAGGCGGAAGCCCTGGGGGTGGAGATCTACCCCGGCTTCGCCGCCTCCGAGACCATCATCGAGGATGGCCAGGTGAAGGGCGTGGTGGCCGGCATGGTCGGCATCCAGAAGTCCGGCGAACGCGGCCCGGGCTTCGAGCCGGGCATGGAACTGCGCGCCACCTACACCCTGTTCGCCGAGGGCTGCCGCGGCAGCCTGACCAAGCAGCTGTTCGAACGCTACAACCTGCGCGACGGCGTGGCGCCGCAGACCTTCGGCCTGGGCATGAAGGAGCTGTGGGAGATCCCGAAGGAAAACCACACCCCGGGCAAGATCTGGCACTCCACCGGCTGGCCGGTGAAGTCCGACACCTATGGCGGTTCCTGGCTGTACATGCTGGGGGACAACCTGGTCAGCATCGGCTTCGTCGTCGGGCTGGATTATCCGAACCCCTGGCTCTCGCCGTTCGACGAGTTCCAGCGCTTCAAGACCCACCCGGAAGTGCGCAAGATCCTGGAAGGTGGCAAGCGCATCTCCTACGGCGCCCGCGCGCTGAACGAGGGCGGTTTCCAGGCCATTCCGAAGCTGGTCTTCCCGGGCGGCATGCTGATCGGCGACACTGCCGGCTTCCTGAACGTGCCGAAGATCAAGGGCACCCATACCAGCATGAAGTCCGGCATGGTCGCCGCCGAGGCGGTGGCCGCGGCGCTGGCCGGGGAGGACCGCCCGGCGGTGCTGGAGAGCTACCCGGAGGCGCTGAAGGCGAGCTGGCTGTGGGACGAGCTGTACGCCGTGCGCAACATCCGCCCGGCCTTCGCCAAGTGGGGCATGTGGGGCGGCCTGCTGAACGCGGCGCTGGACACCTACGTGTTCCGCGGCCGCGCACCCTGGACCATGACGCACCACAACGACCATGACTCGCTGAAGAAGGCGGGCGAGGCGGAGAGGATCAGCTACCCCAAGCCCGACGGCAAGCTGACCTTCGACCGGCTGTCCAGCGTGTTCCTGTCCAACACCAACCACGAGGAAGACCAGCCGGCGCACCTGAAGCTGCGCGACCCTTCCCGCTGGAAGGCGGTGAACTACGACACCTATGGCAGCCCCGAGAGCCGGTTCTGCCCCGCCGGGGTGTACGAGGTCGGCGGCGAGGCCGAGGGCAACCCGCACCTGGTGATCAACGCGCAGAACTGCGTCCACTGCAAAACCTGCGACATCAAGGACCCGACGCAGAACATCGACTGGTGCACGCCGGAGGGCGGCGGCGGGCCGAACTACATCGGCGGGATGTAGCCGTGCCGTGCTGCCAAAGCTGATCCACTTCGTCTTCGGCATGGCGGAACAGGTGGGTGCGGGCGATTTCGGCCTGCACCACTACCTGTGCCTGAAGTCCGCCCGCATGCTGCACCCCGGCCACAAGCTGGTGCTGTGGTACGGCCACGCCCCCACCGGCAACCGCTACTGGGATGCGGCGCTGCGGCTGTGCGAGCCGATGCAGATCGTGCCGCCCAGCGAAATCTACGGCAATCCGCTGAACGTGCATGCGCACAAGGCGGATGTGGTGCGACTGCAGGTGCT
>CANBXZ010000161.1 GCA_947373495.1 Acetobacteraceae bacterium | reverse complement strand
TCCTGAAGCGCAGCGCCGCCACCCCGGCCTTGTTCGAGAAGGAGGCCCGTTGCGTGGTGTTCGACGGCCTGGCCGACCTGGCCGCGCGCATCGATGACCCCGACCTGGACGTGACGGCCGACGACATCCTGGTGCTGAAGAATGCCGGCCCGACCACCCCGGCCGGCATGCCGGAAGCCGGCTACCTGCCGATTCCGAAGAAAATCGCCCGCCAGGGGGTGAAGGACATGGTGCGGATCAGCGATTGCCGCATGTCCGGCACCGCCTTCGGCACCATCGTGCTGCACATCAGCCCGGAAGCCGCCGTGGGCGGGCCGCTGGCCTTCGTGGAAAGCGGCGACCGGATTCGCCTGAGCGTGCGGAACCGCAGCATCGACGTGCTGCTTTCCGAGGAAGAGTTCGCCCGCCGCCGCGCCGCCTGGGTGCGCCCGGAAGCACCGAAGCGCGGCTGGGACAAGCTGACGCATGACCAGGTGCTGCAGGCGCAGGATGGCTGCGACCTCGGCTTCCTGCGGCCCGAAGGGAAGTAGTGCGCTTCGTCGTCGGCGCCGCCGGGCGCAGCGGCGCGGCGCTGTGCCGCGCCCTGGCGTCGCGCGGCACGCCCTTCGTGCCGGTGGTGCGCAACGCGGCCAAATGGGCGGCACTTGGCCTGCCCGGCACGCCGCGGCTGGCAGACCTGCGCGACCCGGAGGCGCTGCGGGCCGCGCTGGCCGGCGCCACGCAGGTGGCCTCGGCCGCGCATGCGCGTTGGGCGGGCGCCATCCTGGCCGCGGCCCCGGCCGGCGCCAGCTTCGTCTTCATGGGCAGCACCCGGCGGCATTCCCGCTGGCCGGACGCGCATGGCGATGGCGTGCGCGCCGGGGAAGCCGCCTTCCTGGCCAGCGGCCGCCCCGGGGTGATGCTGCACCCCACCATGATCTACGGCGCCCAGGGTGAGGACAATGTGCAGCGCCTGGCCGCGCTGCTGAAGCGCCTGCCGCTGGCGCCGTTGCCTGGCGGCGGCACCGCCCTGGTGCAGCCGATCCACCAGGGCGACGTCACCGCCTGCCTGCTGGCGGCGCTGGACCGCCGTTGGGATGGCCCGCAGGTGCTGGACATCTGCGGCCCCGAGGCCCTGCCCTACCGGGATTTCCTGCGCGCCGTGGCCCGCGCCGCCGGGCTGAAGCCGCCGCCGGTGCTGCCGATTCCGGCGCTGCCGCTGCGGCTGCTGGCGCCGCTGACCCGCTTCATCCCCGGGCTGCCGCGGATCGGCGCCGACGAGGTGCGCCGCCTGACCGAGGACAAGGCGTTTGACAACGCCCCGATGCGGCGCGAACTGGGCGTGGCACCCCGCTTGCTGGAACAGGGCCTGGCCCAGACCTTTACCCAGACCTTCGCCCGCGCCATTTCCTGACCTGAACCGCCGGAATCTTCGCCATGCCGATCATCAACCGCATCGCCGAATACCATGACGACATGACCGCCTGGCGGCGGGACATCCACATGCACCCGGAAATCGGCTTCGAGGAAACCCGCACCGCGGCGCTGGTGGCCAACAAGCTGCGCGAATTCGGCGTGGACGAGGTCATCACCGGCATCGCCCGCACCGGCGTGGTGGGTGTCATCCGGGGCCAGGGCAACAAGGACCGCGCCATCGGCCTGCGGGCGGACATGGACGCGCTGCCGATGCAGGAGGAAACCGGCCTGCCGCACGCCAGCCGCATCCCGAACATGATGCATGCCTGCGGCCATGACGGCCACACCACCATGCTGCTGGGCGCGGCGAAGTACCTGGCGGAGACCCGCAACTTCGACGGCACCGTCTACGTCATCTTCCAGCCCGCCGAGGAAAGCCTGGGCGGCGGCCGCGCCATGGTGGAGGAGAAGCTGTTTGAACGCTTCCCGATGCAGCGGGTGTTCGGCATGCACAACTGGCCGGGCGCGCCGGAAGGCGAGTTCTGGTGGCGCGAGGGCCCGGTGATGGCCGCCGTGGCCAACCTGGACGTGACCATCATCGGCACCGGCGCCCATGGCGCGCTGCCGCACACCGGCAACGACCCCATCGTGATCGCGGCGCAGATCGTCACCGCGCTGCAATCCGTGGTGGCGCGCAACGTGGAACCGGTGGAAGCCGGCGTCATCACCATCGGCCACATCCATGGTGGCTCCACCTGGAACATCATTCCGGAAAGCGTGAAGCTGATGGGCACCGCCCGCTGGTTCAAGCCGGAAGTCGGCGACCTGCTGGAGAAGAAGTTCTGCGAGATCGTCCACGGCATCGCCGCCGCCTTCGGCGCCAAGGCCGAGGTGACGTTCGACCGCGCCTACCCGGCCACGGTGAATGAGGCCGAAAGCACGCAGATCGCCCGCCGCGTGGCCGAAAGCGTCGTCGGCACCAGCAAGGTGAAGCACATGGACCGCCCGACCATGGGCGGCGAGGATTTCTCCTTCATGCTGAATGCCTGCCCGGGCAATTACATCATGCTCGGCGGCGGCCGGAAGCCGGGCGAGCCCAACGTGCACAACCCGGGCTACGACTTCAACGACGCCATCCTGCCCGCCGGCGCCAGCTACTGGGCCCGGCTGGCGGAGGAAATGCTGCCGAAGTGAGCCGCGCCGCCGCCCTGCTGCTGGGCCTGGGCCTGGGCCTGGCTTTGGGGCTGCTGGGCCAGCCGGCAGCGGCGGCGGAGCGCGTGCTGAACCTGGCCACCGGCCGGGGCGAGAGCATGCTGCGCGTGCTGGTGCTGGAACCGGCCGGCCCGCCGCGGGGCGCCCTGGTGCTGCTGGCCGGCGGCGATGGCAGCCTGGACCTGGCCGAGGACGGCCGGATCCGTGCCCTGGGCGGCAACCAACTGGTCCGCACCCGGGCCGACTACGTGGCCGCCGGTTGGCTGGTGGCGCTGCCCGACATGCCGCTGGATACCTGGCGCCGCCGCCCTTATGGCCGGCTTGGCCCCGAACACGCCGCCGACCTGGGCCTGCTGGTGGCCCTGCTGCACCGCGAGACCAGGCTGGTGGTGCTGGCCGGCACCAGCATGGGCAGCCTTTCCGCCGCCAATGCCGCCGCCCGGCTGGTGGGGCAGCAGCGGCCGGACGCGCTGGTGCTGACCGCTGGCCTGCTGATGGCCGGCCATGGCGGCCCGAACGTGGAGGAAGGCGTGCCCGGCCTGGCCGGCATCAGCCAGCCGGTGCTGCTGCTGCATCATCGGCACGACGCCTGCCGGCTGAGCCCGGCTTCCGGCCCGGCGCTGCTGCAGCCGCTGCTGCGCGCGGCGCCGCGGGTGGATGTGGTGCTGCTGGAAGGCGGCGGCGGCACCGGCAACCCCTGCGAGGCCCGCAGCCCGCACGGCTTCTGGGGCCTGGACGACCAGGTGGTGCGCACCGTGGCCGCCTGGTTGGCCGGGCTTTAGCCTGGGGCTTTAGCCTGGGGCTTTAGCCTGGGACGAGGCTAACCCCGGTCGCGCATCAGCCGCGCCTTGTCGCGCTGCCAGTCCCGCGCCGCGATCGCCTGGCGCTTGTCGTGCTTCTTCTTGCCCTCGGCCAGGCCGAGCTGGATCTTGGCCACGCCGCGTTCGTTGAAGTGGATGTCCAGCGGCACCAGCGTGGCGCCATCGCGGTCGATGGCGCTGATCAGCTCACGCATCTGCTTGCGGTGCAGCAGCAGCTTGCGCGGGCGGCGCGGTTCGAACTTGGCCACATGGCTGCCGGCCTGCCATTCGGGAATGTACAGGTTGAGCAGGAACAACTCGCCATCCCGCTCCGCCGCATAGGCTTCCTGCAGGGTGGCGCGGCCGGAGCGCAGGGATTTCACCTCCGGCCCCACCAGCATGATCCCGGCCTCCACCACATCGCCGATCTTGTAGTCGTAGCGCGCCTTGCGGTTCTGCGCGGCGATGCCCGTGGTGATCAGGGCCTTCTTCTTAGGCTCGGCCATGGTGTTCCTGAAAAATGCTGGCCGGGTTGCGGCTGGGGTCCGCCACGTCGGGCGGCCCCTGGAATGGCTAGGCCGGGCCGGGCCGCCGCGGGTGGCGGCAACCCGGCCCTGGCCTTCAGTTCAGCAGGCCGGCGGTAACCATGGCAGCGCGCACACGGTCCTTGCTGGCGGCGGAAATCGGCGCCATCGGCAGGCGGCAATGGTCGGTACCACGGCCCAGCAGGCTGGCGGCGTACTTCACCGGGCCCGGTGAGGTCTCGCAGAACATCGCATCATGCAGCGGCACCAGGCGGTCCTGGATCGCCATCGCCTCCTGGAAGCGGCCCTCGCGCCAGGCCTTCTGCATCTGGGCGCACAGCCTTGGTGCGACATTGGCCGAGACGCTGATGCAGCCAGTGCCGCCCGAGGCATTGAACGCCAGGGCGGTGTGGTCCTCGCCGCTCAGTTGGATGAAGTCCGCGCCGGCCGTCGCCTTGGTGTGCAGCGGACGGGCCAGGTTGGCGGTGGCGTCCTTGATGCCGACGATGTTGCGGTGCTTCGCCAGCCGGGCGACCGTCTCCACCGAGATGTCCACCACGGTGCGTGGCGGCACATTGTAGAGGAACAGCGGCAGGTCGGCGGCATCGGCGATGGCGGTGAAGTGCAGGAACAGCCCTTCCTGCGTCGGCTTGTTGTAGTAGGGCGCAACCACCAGCGTGGCATCGGCGCCCACCTGCTTGGCATGGCGGGCGAAGTCGATGGCCTCGGCGGTGCTGTTGCTGCCGGCGCCGGCGATCACCGGCACGCGCTTTGCCGCCACCTCGACGCACATCTCCACCACACGCTTGTGCTCGGCATGGGACAGCGTCGGCGATTCACCGGTGGTGCCGACCGGGATCAGGCCTTCGGTGCCTTCCTTGATCTGCCATTCCACCAGGTCGCAAAACGCTTTCTCGTCCACGGATCCGTCGGCACGCATCGGCGTGATCAGCGCGACCATCGATCCCTTGAACATGACTGGCTTTCCCTTTCCGGGGGGTTTTGGACCTTCGAGCCTAGTGCCGAGCGCAAAGCGGGACAAGCCCAGGCGGCTGGGCTAGAACCCAGGCCCATGCGCCGCCGAATCTTCCTGCCCTTGCCCGCTCTGCTGCTGGCCTCCCCCGCCTTGGCCCAAGGCCCGGCGCGCCCCCGCCCGGCAGCGGCCGCCCCAGCCCCGGCAGGCGACCCCCGGGCCGCTGCCGGCCGGGCCGCGCTGGCCCACGCCAATGCCAACCGCTGGCGTGAGGCCGAGGCCGCCGCCGCCCAGGCCGACCCGCTGGTGGCCAAGGTGGTGCAGTGGCTGAAGCTGCAGCAGCGGGAGGCCGCCACCGCGCATGAGGTTGCCAGCTTCGTGCTGGACAACCCGGACTGGCCCGCCCAGGACCTGCTGGCCCGCCGGGCGGAGGAATTGCTGGCCTTCGCGGCCGAGGACGACCTGGCGCTGCGCTTCTTCACCCTGCGCCCGCCCCGCACGCTGGAAGGCTTCCAGCGCCAGGCCAGCGCGCTGCGCGCCACCGGCAAGCCCGGCGAGGCCGATGCCCTGCTGGCCCGGGGCTGGCTGGAAGCCACCGCCGACCCGCTGGCCGAAGGCGCCTACCTGGACCGCAACGCCGCCCTGCTGACGCCCGCGCTGCACTGGCAGCGCTTCAACCGGCTGGTGCTGCCGCGCGAGGCCGCTTCCGCCGCCCGGCTGGTGCCGCTGGTGCCGGCCGAGCGCCAGGCCGCCGCCGCCGCCCGCCTGGCCTTCGCCGCCGACACCGCGGATGCCGACGGCGTCGCCATCAACCCGCCGGATGCCGGGCTGGCGATGCATCGCGCCCGCTGGCTGCGCCGCCGCAACCGGGACAGCGAGGCCGCCGAGGCCCTGCGCGCCGGCCAGGCCGACCAGCGCGACCTGCCCGCGCCACTGGCCCGCCAGGTGTGGGAAGAGCGCAACATCCTGGCCCGCAAGCTGCTGCGGCTGAACGACGCCACGGCCGCCTATGCCGTGGCCGCCAACCACGGCCAGGCCGCGCCGGGCGAGGGCCACCAGGAAGCCGAGTTCCTGGCCGGCTACATCGCGCTGCGCCGGCTGGAACAGCCGGCCAAGGCCGCCGGCCACTTCGAGAAGCTGGCCGAGCAGAGCCGCAGCGTCATCACCCGCGCCCGCAGCCTGTACTGGCAGGGCCGCGCCGCGGCGGCGCGCGGCGATGCCGGCCGCGCCCGGGAGCATTATCGTGCCGCGGCCGAACTGCCGCTGGCCTTCTATGGCCAGCTCGCCGCCCTGGCCCTGGGGGAGAATGGCGCCACCCTGTCGGCCCGCATCGCCCGCGCCGCGCCGCCCACCGCCGGCACCGCCGAGGCCCGTGCGCTGGACCGGCGGGAGCTGGCCCGCGTGGTGCTGCTACTGGCCGAGCTGGGCGAGACCCGCCGCACCCGCACCTTCCTGCTGCGGCTGGAGGAGTTGGCGCCCACCCCGGGCGAAAAGGCGCTGGTCGCCCGGCTGGCGCATCGCATCGGCCGGCCGGACCATGCCATCTGGGTGACGCGCCGCGCCGGCATCTCCGGCGCCATGCTGCTGGAGGAAGGCTGGCCCACCCCCTACCAGGCGCCGGGCGACGCGCTGGACCCGGCGCTGGTGTTCAGCATCACCCGGCAGGAAAGCAACTTCGACCCCGAGGCGGTCAGTTCCTCCAACGCCCGCGGCCTGATGCAGCTGCTGCCCACCACGGCGGTGGCGGTGGCGCGCCGGCTGGGCGTGCCGCACCAGTTGCCGATGCTCACCGGCAACCCGCACCACAACATGCGGCTCGGCACCGCCTATATCGACCAGATGGTGAACCAGTTCACCGGCGCGGTGCCGCTGGCCATCGCCGCCTACAATGCCGGGCCGGGGCGGGTGAATGAATGGGTGCAGGCCTTCGGCGACCCGCGCGCCGGCTTCATCACCATGCTGGACTGGATGGAACAGATCCCGTTCGGCGAAACCCGCAACTACGTGCAGCGGGTGCTGGAGAACATGGCGATCTACCGCGCGCGGGATGCCGGCTCGGCCGGGCTGGAGCACCCGATGACGGCGTGGCTGGCGGCGTGACCTTCGCCAAGTTCGTCGCCACGCTGGGCGGCGTTGGGCTGTTGCGGCCGGCACCGGGCACCTGGGGCAGCGCCGTGGTGCTGCCCTGCGTGCTGCTCGGCCCCTGGCCCTGCCTGGGGCTGGCGCTGCTGCTGAGCCTGGCCGGCTGGTGGGCGGTGGCCCGGCTGCCGGAACGCGCGGCCGACCCGGGCTGGGTGGTGGTGGATGAAGGCGCCGGGCAGTTGCTGGCGCTGGCCGCGCTGCCGCTGGGCGTGGGCTGGCCCGGCGTGCTGGCCGCCTTCCTGCTGTTCCGGCTGTTCGACATCACCAAGCCCGGCCCGGTCGGCTGGGCCGACCGCCAGCATGGCGCGCTGGGCGTGATGCTGGACGACATTCTCGCCGGCCTGCTGGCGGCCGGCGTGCTGGGCGTGGCCCGCGCCGCCGGCCTGTAGCGGCGGGCCTACAGCAGCCCGCGGGTGATGCCACCATCCACCGCGATGGACTGCCCCACCACATAGGCACTGCGCGGCGAGCACAGGAAGCCGGCCACATCCGCCACTTCCTCGGCGCTGGCGAAGCGGCCGAGCGGAATGTCCTGCGCGAAGCGCGCCAGCACCGCTTCCGGTGTGCTGCCTTCCTCCGCCGCCAGCTTGGCCGCCCGCTGGGTCCACAACCGCGTCACGGTGCGGCCCGGCTGCACGGCGTTGACGCGAATGCCCTCCCCGATCAGTTCCGCGCTCAGCGTCTTCACCAGCGCCACATGGCCGGCCTTGTGCACGTTGGAGACGATCTGCTCGGCATAGGGCATGCGGGCGGAGGCGGCGCCGAACAGCACCACGCGCGGGCTGTGGCCGCGCCGCAGCGCCGGCAGCAGGTCCCGCACCAGGCGCACCGTGGCCAGGATGTTGAACTCCCAATTGCGCTGCCAGTCGGCGTCGGTCAGCGCCTCGAAGCTGCTGCGCTGGCTGCCGCCCACGGCCATCACCAGAATGTCCAGCCGCGGGTGCTTCGCCTCCCAGCCGGCCACCAGCGCGGCGGTGGCGGCGGCGTCGGTGGCGTCGCAGGGCATCGCCTCGGCGCCGAACTCGGCGGCGCGGGCGGCCAGGGCGGCGGCATCGCGGGAGGCGATGGTCACCGCCGCCCCTTCCGCCGCCAGCAGCTTGGCCGTGGCCAGGCCGATGCCATCGCTGGCCCCCACCACCAAGGCCAGGTCGCCCTTGATCCCCAGGTCCATGCTTGCCTCCTCCATTCGCTCGTCGTGGGCTTTCACCCGGTCGAGCAGATTGCGCCGCCAGGAGGTTTCCCTCCGAACGTCGTGTGCTCTAGCCTTCAGCCCATGAGCATCCTGCCCGCCGAGACCCTGGCCGAAGCCGCCGCCATCCTCAAGCTGCTGGAGGCACGGGGGCTGACCCTGGCCACGGCGGAAAGCTGCACCGGCGGCCTCATCGCCGGGGCGCTGACCGCCATTGCCGGCTCCTCCAGCGTGGTGATGTGCGGCTTCGTCACCTATTCCAACCAGGCCAAGCAACGCATGCTGGGGGTGCCCTACAGCGTGCTGGAAGGCTATGGCGCGGTCAGCGACACGGTGGCGCGGCGCATGTGCGAGGGCGCCCGGCGCGAGGGCCTGGTGGATATCGCCGTCAGTTGCACCGGCATCGCCGGGCCGGGCGGCGCCACGCCGGGCAAGCCGGTGGGGCTGGTGCACCTGGGGCTGGCCACGGCGGCCGGCACCCAGGCGGTGCGCCGGGTCTTCCCCGGTGACCGCGACGCGGTGCGCGCGGCGACGGTGGCCGAAGCCTTCCGCCTGATCCGCGAAGCCATCACCCCTCCGCGCTGATCTCGCGCTCGCGGATCAGCCGGCGCCATTTGGCCAGGTCGGCGGCCATCAGGTCGCGGGCCTCGGCGGGGCTGTTCAGCATCAACTCGCCATCCACCATGCCTTCCAGCCGCTGGCGCAGCGCCGGCTCGGCCAGGCCCTGCACGGTGGCCTGGTGCAGCCGCGCCACCACGGCCGGCGGCGTGCCGGCCGGCGCCGCCAGCCCGGCCCAGGTGTAGCTGGCAAAGCCGGGCAGCGCCGCTTCCGCCACCGTCGGCACCTGCGGCAGCCGGGCGCTGCGCCGGGTGCTGGTGACGGCCAGCGGCCGCAGCCGCGCCTCTCCGGCCAGCAGCCCCAGCGCGCCGACCGTGGTGCTGATCATCAAGGGCAACTCGCCCGACAGCACCGCGGTCAGCCCGGCCGCGTCGCCGCGGTACGGCACATGCGTCATCTGCACCCCGGCGGCGGCGCCGATGTGGTGGCGCGGCTGGTGGCGCAGCCGTTGGGCGCGCAACTCGGCACGCCGGTGGTGGGGGAGGGCCGGCCCGGCGCCGGCGGCCATATCGGCAGCGGCGTGCTGGCCCGCAGCGCGGCGG
>CANBXZ010000160.1 GCA_947373495.1 Acetobacteraceae bacterium | reverse complement strand
GCGCCTCCAGCGCCTCCAGCCCCGCCAGGGTCCGCTCGAAGCTGCCGGGCAACCGGGTGATGTGGTCATGCGTCGCGGCGCTGCCGGCGGCGACGCTGACGAAGAACTCGTCCACCCCGGCCTCGACCAGGCGGGCCAGGTAACGCGGATTGTCCAGGTGCATGCCGTGGGTCTGCACCCGCACATGGCGAAAGCCGGCCGCCCGCGCCCGTTCGGCCAGGCGCGGCAGGTCCTTCAGCAGGGTGATCTCCGACCCTGTCAGGATCAGCCCGGCCCAGCCCCGCGCCGGGCGGTCCCGCAGCACCTGCTCGAAGGTCTCGGCACTGGTGGGCCGCAGCCAGTCCATGGTGCCCTCGATCATGCAATGCGTGCAGGCGAGGTTGCAGCGGAACTCCATGGTGAGGGAGATGTAGTCGGCCTGGCGCCAGAAGGGATACATCGGCGGGTGCATCAGAACACCCCGTAGAAGCTGGACTTGCCGAGCGCGATGCGGCCCTGCTCCAGCGTGAAGTCGTAGCCGACATCGAACAGCAGATGACCAAGGCGCGGCGCCTGCGCCGCCAGATGCGCCCCCAGCGCCGGCGGGTAGTGGTGTTCGGCCAGGAAGCGCCGCAACGGCGCCACGCCGATGCCGGAGATGTAGAGCGCATCGGCCTGGCGCTTGTTCGCCACCACCACGGTGCGGCAATCGGTCAGCCAGGGCGGCAGCAGCCGCGCGGTCGCGCTGGGGTCGGCCGCAACCCGCATGCCGCTGCACAGCTTGCCGAGGGCGGCATCCCATTCCCGCTGGCGGTCGAAGAAGAAATAGAAGTTCTTCAACTCGGCCTGCTCGCCGGCCACGCGATAGCAGATGCCCGACGACACCGTGCTGCCGGGATTGCCGACATAGGCGTCCACCGCCTCCAGCCGCGCCGGGAAGCCACCCGGCGCCATCGGCAGGTCCAGCGAGACCATGAAGTAGGGCAGCGCATCATCCAGCCGCACCGGGCAGTGCAGGTAGGGCGCCAGCGCGGCCAGCACGCGCGCCAGCGAGACGTGGCGGCGCTGCCGGGCGTAGTCGTAGAAGTACAGTTCGGCCGCCAGCCGCGCACCGTCCCACTTCACCCCCCAGACCGTCGCATAGGGGCCCAGCGCCGCCCGCAGGCTGGCAACCAGGTTGCGCCATTCCGCCAGGCAACCCGCGACCTCGGCCGCCGCCAGCAGCGGGGCGGCACCATCCAGCGCATCGGCCAGCGGCGGCGCGGGCGGCGTGTAGGGCCACAGGCAGAAATCGCGGCACTGCGCCACGGAGGATGGCGCCGAGGCCCGGGATGCCAGGCTGCCGTTCATGCCAGCATCGCCGCGTCGCATTGCTCGCCGCCGGCATAGACGGTGACGAACAAGCCGCCATCGCCCTCCAGGCCGAAGGCCAGGTGGCCCAGCCGCTCGCCATGGTGTTCCGCCAGGGTCGCCGTGGCGCAGCCCAGGGCTTCGGCCAGGCTGGCGATCGGCCCCGCCAGGTCGCCGATGCTGCGGTTGAAATCATAGCAGCGGATATCCAGGCTGCGACGGGCACCGGCGCCCAGCACATCCAACATGAACAGCCAGCCAGGCTTGGCTGCCAGGGCGGCCAGCGCGGCCCACAGGCCGGTCTGCAGCGGCGCCGGCACCAGCATCAGGCGTTCCCGCGCCTGGTGCGGCGGCACCAGCATGTAGCGATCCATCGCCACCTCGCCGGTCGCGGGGCGCCACTTCCAGGCCCGGTGCAGCGGTGGACCCGCGCTGCCATCCGGCGCAAAGCCGTCCGGGCGTTCCAGGTACAGCTTCAGAACCGGCCCGCGCTCCGGCTCGGCCTGAAGGCCGAGGTGCAGCTTCGCGGCGCCCGGCAGCGCCGCGCGCGCACTCTCCAGCGCAGCCGCCGGCAGGCCCAGGGCCACCAATGCCGGCAGCAGGCCATCCGGCGCGGCCGTGGCGGCGACACTGAGCAGGAAGCGGTCGCCGGCCAACCCGGCGGCGCTGAGCCGGAAGCTGCGCTCCAGCATCACCGGCGCCGAGCAGCCCGCCATCAATCCGGCCAGCGCCGCGCCCGCCGAGGTGGCGCGCAACGGCGCCAGGTGACGCAGCGGCCCCTCAGCGCACCGCAACATAGGGCGCCACCGCGATCTCGGCACGATCCAGCATGACGTTGAACAGTTCGAGGTCATCCGGCGTCAGCCCGCCCACGGCGTGCTTCAGGCGCAGCGTATCCATCACGTACTGGTGGCGCGCGCGAACCAGTTCGGCCCGGTTGAAGAACAGGTCGCGCTCGGCTTCCAGCACCGCCAGGCTCGGCGCGGCGCCAGACCGATAGGCAACCTGCCAGCTTTCCATCGACCGCTGCTTCGCATCCACCGCCGCCCGCAACGCGCGAACCCGGCTCATCGCCGTCGTCACCCCGTTCAGCGCATTCAGTGACCGACGCTCGACAGCGCGTTCCTCGGCCAATTGCTCGTTGGTGCTCTTGGCCAGCAACTCGCGCGCTTCGCGGATGCGCGAATACGTCATGCCGCCATTGTACAGCGGCACGGTGAGCCGCAGCATGGCCCATTGGTTTTCCACGTCGCTGCCGCCGCCGAACAGCGAGCCATCGTTGCGCCGCCGTTCATGCTGCACCACGGCGCCGACGCGGGGCAGGAATTCGGACTGCTGCCGGGTAACCTCCGCGGTCGCCGCCGCCACGGCCAGGCGCAGCGCCGTCACGCGCGGGTTGTTCTCCAGCGCGCGGGAGACCCATTGGCGTGGCTCGCGCGTATCCGGCCCCCGCTGCGCCAGCACCGTGGTGAGCGGCCGCAGCGCGGTAAACTCCTGGCCGGTGATTTCGCGCAGGGCCTGCAAGCCGTCCCGCAGATTGGCCGCGGCTTCCAACTCGCGCGCCTCCACCTGCAGGTAGCGCGCCTCGGCGTCCAGGGCTTCGGTGGTGCGCGCGGTGCCGTCGCGCTGGCGGGCCCGGGCCACGTCGCGCAGCCGGGCGACGGCACGCTTTTCGGACTGGATCGACACCAGCGTCTCCAGCGCGGCCACGCTGACGAAGTACCGCTCGGCGGCCCGCAGCAGCATGTCCTGCCGGGCCGCTTCCAGCGTGGCTTCAGAGGCGGCGACCTGCGCGCGGGCTTTCCGCAGCGTGGCCCAATTGGTGTAGTTCCAGATCGACTGTTCCAGGGTCAGCGCATAATCGGCTGTTGGATACTGGCTGCGGCCGCGGGCGAAGACGCGGTTGTCGCTGCTGAGGATATTCTGCCGGGTGTAGGTATAGCCGGCATTGGCGCTGATCTGCGGCAGGAAGGGCGCCCAGGCCTGCGGGCGCGCTTCCGAGGCGGCGCGTTGTTCATGGATCGCGGCGCGATACGTCGGGTCCCGCGCCTCCGCCAGGCGCCAGGCTTCCGAAAGGTCACCGGCGAGGGCGGATGACATGGGCAAGCCACACAGCAATGCCAGCACTCGGAACCGCTGTTGCAACAGCCTGGGGGCTTTGGTCATGTGGTGAAGTTCTCCCTCCGGGCGAAGAACCGGGGGTTCATTTCGCCACACGACATCGTTAGCAACCTTGTCTTTATAGTAAACATTATACAACCGCCAGCATGTTTTTAAAATCATGGGTTGCAGGATGGCGGACGGGGGGACAGGGCCAAGGCCGCCGGCTGCCTGGGGCGCCAACCACCCCGAGCCCGCGGATGCCGTGGCCCCGCAGCCGATCGTCGACAACCGCCATGACGTCCGATCCCATCTCGGCGGCGCCCACCGGGTGACGCATCGTGCCGCCTTTGGGTTGCGCCATGCTGGAGCCCGGCTCCGGGCCGGGCTACCGCGGCCATGGGCGGGAAGTCGACTGCGCATCTTCGCCGGGTCTGCGCTCCGGCCTATTCCGCCGCCACCCGCGGCCGCTCCGGCCGCTCCCCACCCAGGCGCCGGGTCAGCGTCGTCGCCGCCTCCAGCAGCACCGGCCGGGCTGCCGCCACCGCCTCGGCCGTCCAGCGGCTCACCGGCCCGGAAAGCGCCAGCGCGCCAGCCAGCGCCTCGCCCGGGCCGAAGACCGGCGTGGCGATGGCGCCGGTATGCGGGTCGGTCACGCCCATGCTGACGATCGGGACGTCCAGCGCTGCCACGTAGCCCGGCAGTGGCTGCGGCGAGAAGGCGCGCAGCACCTGGGCTATGGCGGAATTGTCGAGCGGCAGCGCATCGCCCACGCGCACATGCATGCGCAGCAGGTGCGGGCTCTCGGCGCGGAACAGGCACAGCCGTTGCTCGCCGCGCCGGATGTAGAAGGAGGCGGTCTCGCCGGTGCGCGCCACCAGGTCCTCCAGCAGCGGCGTCACCCGCGCTTCCAGTCCGAAGGACTGGGTGTAGAGCGTGCCGAGCCGCAGCACCTCGGCATCCAGCCGATAGGCGCCATCCTCGGTCCGCGCCAGGAAGCCGTGCGCTTCCAGTGAGACCGCCAGGCGCATGATGGTGCTCTTCACCAGGCCGGTGCGGGCGGCCAGCTCGGCCAGGCTCACCGCCTTGTCGCCCTTGCGGAAGGCGGCAAGCACGGTCAGCGCCCGGTCGGCGGAGGCAACGCCCTCGACGCCTGGGCGGATCTTTTCGGTAGGGGCCATGGCGGTGATCCTAGAGCGTGACCGACCCCGGGGTCACTGCTGCTCGATGCCGGCGCCATTGGCCACATCGCGCCGGCGCGCGGTCTCCTCGACCAGCAGGGCGGTGAAGGCGGCGGCGCGGGCGGCGCCCGACAGCGCCAGGGGCCACAGCAGCCCGCCCTTCACATGGGCCAGGCCTCGCCCTGCGCCACGGCCAGGCGCGGGGCGGCAAGGCCGCGGGCGGCGGTGACGACGTGGCGGCGCTGGAACATCGACGTTCGGCCTCCCGGGCAGCGCTTTGGTGCTGTATTTCGAAATAGCGTTGCGATATAGGCTTTCAGCAATGCCTGCTGTCAAGCGCGCCACCCGGAGGAGACCACCCGCCATGCCCTTAGCCCATGCTGGCCGCCGCGCCGTCCTGGCCGCACCGCTGGCGCTGCTGGCCCGTGCCGCATCGGCGCAGACCGCCTGGCCGGCTGGGCGGCCGATCGAGATCGTGGTGCCCTTCGCGCCGGGCGGCGGCATGGATGCCATGGCCCGCGCCATCGCCCCGTTCCTGGCGGCTCACCTGCGCGGCGCGCGCGTCATCGTCTCCAACAAGGTGGGCGCCGGCGGGCAGATCGGCACCGAGGCGGTGGCCAATGCGGCGCCGGACGGCTTCACCCTGGGCGCCTGCGCCACCCCCACTGTGCTGAGCCAACCGCTGGAGCGCCCGGTACGCTGGAAGGCCGCGGAGCTGACCTGGCTGGCGCAGGTGGTCGAGGACCCCTGCGGCCTGTTCGTCCGCACCGACAGCCCGCTGCGCGACCTGCCGGGCATGCTGGCCGAGGCGCGCCGGCAGCCGGGAGAGATCAGCTACGGCACCGCCGGCGTGGGTGGGGATGACCACATCGCCATGCTCCTGCTGGAGGAGAAGGCCGGGGTGCGGTTGAACCACATCCCCTTCAACGGCACCTCGCAGATCCTGGTGCCGCTGCTGGGTGGCCAGTTGCAGGTCGGCGCCTTCAATCTCAGCGAAGCCATCCCGCTGCTGCGCGACCGCGCCATCCGCCCGCTGGCCCTGGCCTCGGCCGGGCGGGACCCGGCGGCGCCGGAGATTCCGACCTACCGCGAGGGCGGGGTGGACCTGGCCTTCTCCGCCGGGCGCGGGCTGTTCGGGCCGCCGCACCTGCCGGCCGCCACCCGGGCGGCGCTGGAAGCCGCCTTCACCGCCATCTTCGCAAACCCCGCCTGGGCCGAGGCCGCTGCCAAGGCCGGGCTGATCCTGCAGCCGCTGGTCGGCGCCAGCTATCGCAACGCGGCGCTGGGTGGCGAAGCGGACCTGCAGGCGCTGTGGCACCGGCGGCCCTGGAAAGAATAGAACTGCATTCCGATAATGCTTCACCCTTGCCGGAGCCAATCATGCCCGAGACCACCAAGCCCGCCGTCCTCGTCACCGCCGCCTGGCTGGCGCCGGAGGCCGTCGCCATCCTGGAAGCCGCCGGCTACGCAGTGCCCTGCCTGAACGCCTACCCCTCGGAGGCGGACCTGCTGGCCGGCATCGCCGCGCACCAGCCGGTGGCGATCCTGCATCGCCAGGGCATCATCGGCGGCACGGTGATGGACGCCGCCCTGCCGCGGGTGAAGGTCATCGCCCGCCACGGGGCCGGGGTGGATGGCATCGACCTGCCCGCCGCCGCGGCACGTGGCCTGACCGTGACCCGCGCCGCCGGGGCCAATTCGCGCTCGGTGGCCGAGCACGCCATGGCGCTGATGCTGTCCATGCTGAAGGACCTGCCGGACGTGCACGCCGCCATGCGCGAGGGCAAGTGGGAGAAGACCTCCCGTATGACGCGCGACATTGACGGCATGTCGCTCGGCCTGCTGGGCCACGGCGCCATCGGCGCCAAGGTGGCGCGGATGGCCGCGGCCTTCGGCATGCGCGTGGCCGCCTACGACCCGCTGCTGCCGGAAGGCCCCCTGCCCGGCCCGGCCGAGCGGGTGGCGACGCTGGAGGCGCTGCTGGCGCGCAGCGAGGTGCTGAGCATCCACTGCCCGCTGGATGCGACGACGCGCGGCAGCATCGGCGCGGCGCAGTTGGCGCTGCTGCCGCGCGGCGCCGTGCTGGTGCACACCGCGCGCGGCGGCATCGTGGAGGAGGCGGCGCTGCTGGCGGCGCTGGACAGCGGCCAAGTGGCCTGGGCGGGGCTGGACGTGTTCAGCAAGGAACCGCTGGAGGAAGCGAGCCCGCTGCGCCACCACCCGCGCCTGGTGCCGACGCCACACCTGGCCGCCAATACGCCGCGCGGCGCGGTCGGCATGTCCACCGGCGCGGCGGAGAGCATTGTCGCGGTGCTGGCGGGCCGCCTGCCGGCGCTGGAAGGCGCCATCGTGGTGCCGGGCGGCTTCCGGCTGGCGGCATGAGCGCGATGATCACCACCCGCCGCGGCCTGCTGACCGCGGGCGCCGCGCTGCTGGCCACGCCCGCCTTGGCGCAGGCCGCCTGGCCGGCGGGGCGCGCCATCGAGGTCATCGTCGGCTTTGCCCCCGGCGGCGGCACGGATGTCATGGTCCGCGCGCTTGGGCTCTACCTGGCCGCCGAGCTTCCCGGCGCCAACTTCGTCGTGGCCAACCGCCCCGGCGCGGGCGGCGAGACCGCCTATGTCGCGCTGCAATCCGCCCGGCCCGATGGCTATACCATCGGCGCCATCAATACCCCCGGCTACCTCTCGGTGCCGATCGAGCGGCGGGTGCGCTATGACCGTGCGAAGATCCGCCCGCTCGCCCGGCTGGTGGACGACCCCACCGCCTTCGTGGTGCGGCGGGATTCGCCCTATCGCAGCCTGAAGGCGCTGGTGGAGGCCGCGCGGCGGGCACCGGGGACCATCAGCGTCGGCTCCTCCGGCGTCGGCACCGACGACCATCTGGGCCTGACCCTGCTGCAGGCCGCGAGCGGCACCGAGTTCATCCATGCCCCCTTCGCCGGCGCCGGCCTGGTGAAGAACGCCGTGCTGGCCGGGCATATCGATGTCGCTGGCCTGAACCTCGGCGAGATCGGCGTGCTGGGGCAGGACGACCCGCCGCTGCGTGCCCTGGCCGCCATGGGTCAGCAGCGCTGGGACCTGATGCCCCAGGTGCCGACCTTCCGCGAGGCGGGCTTCGACGTGGTGATGACCAGCGAACGCGGCCTGGCCGCGCCGCGCGGCATCCCTGACGAGATCGCTGGGCGGCTGGAGCAAGCGGTCGGCAAGGTGATGGCCAAGCCGGAGTGGCTCGCCCGCGCGCGCCAGTTGGAACTGCCGCTGGCCTATCTGCCGGGCACCGCCTGGGAAGCCGCGATGCCGGCGCAGGAGGCGCGCTACCGGCGGATCTGGGAAGCGACGCCGTGGAACTGAAGGCGTCGCCCCACGCCCCGGTGCGTGAGGACTGGCTGGCGCGGCACACGGAGCCGGTGCTGGAGCCCGAACTGCCAATCATCGACGCGCATCACCACCTGTGGGACCGCCCGGGCGCGCGCTATCTGTTCGACGAGTTCCTGGCCGACACGCGCAGCGGCCACGACATCCGCGCCTCCGTCTTCGTGCAGTGCCGCGCCATGCCGCGCGCCGCCGGGCCGAAGGCGCTGCGGCCCGTGGGCGAGACCGAGTTCATCGCCGGCATCGCCGCGCAGAGTGCCAGCGGCAGCTATGGCCCACTGCGGGCCTGCGCGGGCATCGTCGCCATGGCGGACCTGATGCTGGGGGACGCGGTTGCCCCGGTGCTGGAAGCGCACGCGCTGGCGGCGGGCGGGCGGCTGCGCGGAATCCGCAACACCACCGCCTGGCACGCCTCGGCCGAGATCGTCTCCAACCCCATCCCGCCGCCGCCCGGCATGTTGCTGGCAGCCGCCTTTCGCCAGGGTGCGGCGCGGCTGGCGGCTCATGGGCTATCGCTGGATGTCTGGGCCTACCACACGCAGCTGCCCGAGGTGATCGACCTTGTGCGTGCCATTCCCGGCGTGACGGTGGTGCTGAACCACTGCGGCGGCCCACTCGGCATCGGTCCCTATGCCGGCCTGCGGGAGGAGGTGTTCCGCGCCTGGCGCGCGGACATGGTGACGCTGGCCGGCTGCGCCAACGTGGTGGTGAAGCTGGGCGGCCTCGGCATGCGCGTCGGCGGGCATGGCTTCGACCAGGCCGCGCAGCCGCCGACTTCGGCGCAACTGGCCGCGGCGTGGCGGCCCATCATCGAGTCCTGCATCACCTTGTTCGGCGCTGCACGCTGCATGTTCGAGAGCAACTTCCCCGTGGACAAGGGCATGTGCGCCTACCCCGTGCTGTGGAACGCCTTCAAGCGCCTGGCGGCCGGTACCTCGGCCGCGGAGAAGGCGGCGTTGTTCAGCGAAACCGCCGCCCGCACCTATCGCCTCCGCGAACTCCCCAAGGCCATCGCACCCGCATTGCCGCAAGCTGGTTGAGACGATCCGGCTGGTCCCGGAGGCTGGCCGGCTGCGGGTTGAGGTTCGCGGTGAGTTGGGCGCGATTTTGCGTTTGGCGGAGGGTGCCCGGAACGCGAAAAGCCCCGGCTATGTTGCCGAGGCGTGGGTGGTGCAGGTCAAGGGAGATGCGGGGACAGGATTTGAACCTGTGACCTTCAGGTTATGAGCCTGACGAGCTACCGGGCTGCTCCACCCCGCGGTGGTGTTTGTTTTTTGCATGTGATATTTGTTAAGCATCCGGCATGGTGGCCCGGCGGCGACCTACTCTCCCGCATCTTGAGATGCAGTACCATGGGCGCTGGAGTGTTTCACGGCCGAGTTCGGGATGGGATCGGGTGTATCATCTCCGCGATTACCA
>CANBXZ010000159.1 GCA_947373495.1 Acetobacteraceae bacterium | reverse complement strand
ATGAATGCCGACCTGATCTACGACGTGCTGCGCAAGCATGAACCCGACCACGTGCTGCTGCGCGCCACGCGCCAGGAAGCCGCGCATGGCCTGACCGACGTGGCCCGCATCGCCCGGCTGCTCGGTCGGGCCGAGGGCCGGGTGCTGCACATGGCGCTGGACCGTGCCTCGCCGCTGGCGGTGCCGGCGCTGATCGAACAGGGCCGCGAATGGGTGGCCGGCGGCGCCGAGGACGCACTGCTGGCCGAAGCCGCCGAACTGGTGGAGGAAGCCACCGGCGGCACCGAGTTGTTCTCGGAATTGCTGGCCGAGGTGACGGAGGATGTGCCGCTGGGCCGTGGCCTGGTGGACCGCTCGCGCCCCAAGGTGCTGGAAGCCCGCCGCCGCCGTGCGAGCCGCCGGGCATGAGCGCCGCACCGCTGCACATCGCCGGCGAGCGGCTGATGCTCGACCCCGCCGGCGTGCTGTTCTGGCCGGCGCGGAAGCTGCTGGTGGTGGCCGACCTGCACCTGGAAAAGGGCAGCAGCTTCGCCGCCCGCGGTGCCGGGCTGCTGCCGCCCTACGACACGCGGGAGACGCTGCTGAAGCTGGGCAACGCGCTGCGCCGCTACCGGCCGGCCCAACTGGTGGCGCTGGGGGACAGTTTCCACGACGCCGAGGGCCATGCCCGCCTGGCCGAGCAGGACGCCGCCACGCTGCGCCACCACCTGGCCGGGCTGCAGGTTACCTGGGTGCTGGGCAACCACGACCCGGTCGCCCCCGCCTCCCTGCCCGGCGAGGCCTGTGCCGAATTGGTGGCCGGGCCGCTGGTATTCCGCCACGAAGCCCGGCCCGGCAAGCAGCCGCCCGGCGAGGTCAGCGGCCATTTCCACCCCAAGGGCAGCATGCCGACGCGTTGCGGCCCGGTCACCCGGCCCTGCTTCATGGCCGATGCCCGCCGGCTGATCCTGCCCGCCTTCGGCGCCTATACCGGCGGGCTGGAGGCGACCGACCCGGCGCTGATGGGGCTGTTTCCCTGGGGCGCGCGGCTGTTCCTGCTGGGCAAGGAACGCCTGTTCAGCATGGCCCTGGCCCCAGCCCGCCGGCTGACGACGGCGTGAGGGGTGCAGCCGCGGCGATGTAACCCTACATTAGCCGCATGTCCTCGCCCGTCCTGCTATGGTTTCGCAACGACCTGCGCCTTGCCGACAACCCCGCCCTGGCGGCGGTGGCGGGCCGCCAGGTACTTCCGGTGTTCCTGCTGGATGACGCCTCGGCCGGGTGCTGGGCGCCCGGTGGGGCCTCGCGCTGGTGGCTGCACCACAGCCTGGCCGCCCTGGCCGACGCGCTGGCCGAGCGCGGCGCCCCGCTGCTGCTGCTGCGCGGCCGGGCCGAGCTGACCATTCCGGCCCTGGCGGACGCCATCGGCGCCACCGAGGTGCTGGCCGGCCGGCGCTATGAACCCTGGGCGCGGGAGACCGACCGCCGGGTGCATGAGGCACTGGGCGCCAGTGGCCGCCGGCTGCGGCTCCATACCAGTGCGCTGCTGCACGAACCGCACCGCATCGCCACCGGGGCGGGCAAGCCCTATGGCGTGTTCACCCCGTTCTCCAAGGCGGTGCTGGCGCAGGTGGAGGTGCCGCCGCCGCTGCCGGCGCCGGCCCGGCTGGCCACCCTGGCCACCCCGCCGGCCGGCGATACCCTGAGCGACTGGCACCTGTTGCCGCAGCCGCCGGTGCCGGACTGGGCCGCTGGCCTGCGCGCCACCTGGCACCCGGGCGAAGCCGGCGCCGCGACCCGACTCGCCCGGTTCTGCGCCACGGCGCTGCCCGGCTACGCCGCCAGGCGCGACAACCCGGCCGAGGACGCCACCTCCGGCCTGTCCCCCCACCTGGCCTTCGGCGAGGTCTCGCCCCGCCAGGTCTGGCACGCGGCCGGGGAGGCCGCGACGAAGTTCCGCAGCGAGGTGCTGTGGCGCGAATTCGCCTATCACCTGCTGTGGCACCGGCCGGAGTTGCCGGAAACCGCGCTGCGCCCGGCCTATGCCGACTTCCCCTGGCAGCCGGATGCGCGCCTGCTGCGGGCCTGGCAGCAGGGCCAGACCGGCTATCCGCTGGTGGATGCCGGCATGCGCCAGCTGTGGCGCACTGGCTGGATGCACAATCGGGTGCGTATGGTGGTGGCAAGCTTTCTGGTGAAACATCTGCTGCAACCCTGGCAGGATGGCGCCAGCTGGTTCTGGGATACGCTGGTGGACGCAGACCTCGCCAACAACAGCGCCTCCTGGCAGTGGGTGGCAGGATGCGGCAGCGACGCCGCGCCCTATTTCCGCGTGTTCAACCCGGTATTGCAGGGCGAGAAGTTCGACCCGGCCGGCCGCTACGTGCGCCGCTTCGTGCCCGAGTTGGCCCGGCTGCCGGACAGCCTGGTGCATCGCCCCTGGGACGCCGCGCCGGAGATTCTGCGCGCCGCCGGGGTACGCCTGGGGGAGACCTATCCCCGCCCCATCATCGACCACGCCCTGGGCCGGCAACGCGCGCTGGACGCCTTCGCCGCGCTGCCGAAATCCGCCGCCGGGGCGCTGGAGGGCCCGGCTGCGTGACCGGCGCCAAGGCCGTTGCCGCGCTGCGCGCCCGGGGCTTCGTGGGCCTGCGGGTGGTGGCGGACGTGCACGGCGACGCCACCGCCTTCGCCCACGCGATCCAGGGCGCCGAGGCGGCCCGGCTGTACCTGGTGCAGTTGGGCGACCTGACCGACTACGGCCCGGACAGCCCCGGCGTGCTGCGGCTGATGTTCGGCGTGCTGGACGCCGGGCGCGGCCGCTTCCTGCTGGGCAACCACGACCACAAGCTGCGCCGCGCCCTGGTGGGCCAGCGGGTGCGCATGGCCAATGAAGGGCTGGGCCGCACCCTGGAACAGCTGGGCGACGCGCCGGATGGCGAGGCGCTGGCGCAACGCATGATCGACGAGGTGGCGATCGCGCCGGCCTGGCTGCGGATTGGCAGCTGGATGTTCGTGCATGGCGGCTACCACCCCGGCATGCTGCACAGCGAAGCCCCGCCCCATGCCGGCGCCAGCAAGCCGGAACCGGTGGTGACCCGCGCCCTGTTCGGCCAGGTGACCGGCCGCACCCGGGCGGATGGCTACCCGGAACGCCTGCTGGACTGGGTGGACCGGATTCCTTCCGGCATGACCGTGTATTGCGGCCACGACCGGCGCAGCCTGGACGGCCGGCCGCATGTGCAGGCCGGCGTGGCCGGCGGCCGGGCGGTGTTCCTGGATACCGGCGCCGGCAAGGGTGGGCACCTCAGCTGGGTGGACCTGCCGCTGTAGCGGCCCCGCCCCAGCCGGGCACTGCCAAGCCGGGCGCTACAGGTGGGCCGGGTTGCGCGGGTATTGCAGCACCAGCACCTCCAGCCCCGCGGCGGCCGCGGTGGCGGTGAAGGCGGCTTCATCCGGCCGCACGAAGGCCAGGGAAAGCGGCGGCAGGGTTTCCTCCGCCAGCGCCATGGCGCCGGCCGTCACCACCCAGAACTGGCCGAGGCCGGTTGCCGGGTCCGGCCCGGTCACGCTCTCACCGGCGGCCAGGCGGTAGCGCAGCGCGCCCATGCCGTCCTCGGCCAGCGGCACCAGCACCTCGGCCCCGGCCGGAACCGCCCCAGCCAGCGCGGCAGCGGCCAGCGCGGCAGCGGGCAGCGCGGCTGCGGGCGGGCCGGCGAGGTGCTTGGCCTCGCGGAACTGGCGCTTCACCTGGCGCAGCCGGTCCCGCGCGGCGGGGATGTACTGCGCGCCCGGGTCGTAGCCGTTGCGCAGGGTGAAGTAGTGCAGCCCGGCCTCGCCCGAAACCAGCGGGCCATAGCTGCTGAAGGCGTTGCTGTAGTGCACCACCACCGGCGCCACCTCATGCTTGCCCATCCGGCCGCCACCACCCACCACCACCTGCCACTGGTTGGCGGCGTGGTAATGCGCCTGCACCGTGGTGTTGGCGGCCTGCTCCACCAGGAAGGCCATGGGGTAGAGCACCTCCGGCCCTGGCGGCGGCGGGGCGTCTGGGCCGGCCAGGGTCCAGTTGCTGCCGAAATAGGTGGTCAGCGTGGCGGGGACGCCATTGGCCACCACATCCCGCCGCCGCGGCCGCGCTGCATCGGGGCTGACTGCCTGAACCATCTGCTTCCCTCTCGACCCCGGCAATTTGCCCTGCTAGCCCTTGCACCACAAGCAACGGGGAAACGCGCCATGTTCAGGCTGGATGGCAAGGTCGCAATCGTCACGGGCGCCGGTTCGGTCGGGCCCGGCTGGGGCAATGGGCGCGCCACCGCGGTGCTGCTGGCCCGCCAGGGCGCCAGCGTCTTCATCACCGACATCAACGCCGAGGCGCTGGAGGAAACCCGCCGCTTCATCGCCGAGGAAGGCAACACCGCGGTCGGCCAGCTGTGCGACATGCTGGACGCCCAGGCGGTGGAGGCCATGGTGGCGGCCTGCCTGGCCAAGTTCGGCCGCATCGACATCCTGGTGAACAATGTCGGCGGCAGCGCCCCCGGCAGCCCGGTGACCATGGCCGAGGAGTTGTGGGACCGGCAGATCGACTTCAACCTGAAGACCCCGTTCCTGGGCTGCAAGTATGTGCTGCCGGTGATGGAAGCGCAGGGCGGCGGCGCCATCGTGAACCTGAGCAGCATTGCCGGGCTGCGCATGGGCAGCGAACGCACCCATGTGGCCTACAGCGCCAGCAAGGCCGGCGTCATCGCCTTCTCCAAGTCCGTGGCGATGGCCTATGCCAAGAAGAACATCCGCTGCAACACCGTGGTGCCGGGCCTGATGCACACGCCGCTGGTGGAGGTGCGCCTGCTGCGCCAGTTGGGCAGCAACGACGCCGAGACCCTGGTGGCCAAGCGCGACGCCATGGTGCCGACCGGCAAGATGGGCACCGGCTGGGACATCGCCCATGCCGTGCTGTACCTGGTCAGCGACGAAGGCCACTACGTCAACGGCACCGAGATCATCGTGGATGGCGGGCTTTCCGCCAAGGGCAGCACGTGATGCGCCGCCGCGCGGTCCTCGGCGCGCTGCTGGCCACGCCGGCACTGGCCCCGCACGGGCATGCCCAGGGCGAATGGCGGCCCGACCGGCCCATCACCATCATCGTCCCCTCCCCGGCCGGGGGCGGCACCGACTTCTCCGCCCGCCTCATCGCCGAACCGCTGGGCCAGCGGCTGGGCGTGCCGGTGGTGGTGGAGAACCGCTCGGGCGGCAACAACACCGTGGGCATGCTGGCCACCAAGCGGGCGCGGGCGGATGGCCACACCCTGATGGTGGGTTATTCCGGCGCCATGACCGGCCACCCGGCGGTGATGGGCACCGCCGACCTGGACCCGGTGAACGACTACCTGCCGGTGGGCCAGGTGACCGACACCGCCCAGGTGATGATGGTGCACCCCAGCGTGCCGGTGCGCACGCTGCCGGAGTTCGTGGCCTATGCGAAGCAACGCCCCGGCCAGTTGAACTACGCCAGCGCCGGCAATGGCAGCCTGCACCACCTGGGCACCGAATTGCTGAAGCTGCGCACCGGCATCGACCTGGTGCACATTCCCTATCGTGGCACCGGGGAGACGATTTCCGACCTGCTGTCGGGCCGCATTCAATTCTACATGAACAGCCCGCCGCCGGTGATCCCCTTCATCCGCGACAACCGGCTGCGCGCGCTGTGCACCACCGGGCTGGAACGCCACCCGGCCATGCCGGACGTGCCCTCGCTGACCGAAGCTGGCCTGAGCGACTACCCGGTGAACGTCTGGTACGCGCTGTACGCCCCGGCCCGCACCCCGGCGCCGGTGATGGCGCGGCTGAACCGCGAATTGCAGGCCGTGCTGGCGGTGCCGGAGGTACAGAAGCGCGCCGCGGACAGCGGCACCTTCGTCATCTACACCCCGCCCACGGTGGTGACCGAACGGCTGCGCCAGGAAATCGCCGCCTGGACCGAGGTGGTGCGCCGCGCCGGGATCAAGCCGGACTGAACTCGGTGTCCCGCTTCGGGATCAGGTCGTAGGGCAGCGCGAAGCCGGGCATGGCCTTCAGCCGCTCGCTCCAGGCCAGCACGTTGGGCCAGCGGGTGATGTCCAGCCCGCCCTCGGCCATGAACACCATGCGGCCCCAGCAGCCGATATCGGCAATGGTGGGGCCGCCGCCGACCAGCCAGTGCCGGCCTTCCAGCGCCCGGTCCACGAAGCCGATCGCGGCTTCGGCCAGCGGGCGGAAGTAGTCCATCACCGCCGGGTCCACCGTGCGGAAGCGGCTGTAGTGCCGCACCTTGGCGACGTTGGTGATGTTGTCCGCCTCCCAGCTCAGCCATTCCCGCGCGGTCCATTGCTCCTGCTCGGTGGCGCCGGCGAAGTGGCCGGTGGTGCGCGCCAGGTAGTCCAGGATGATGTTGGACTGCACGATGGTCAGGCCGCGATGCCGCAGCGCCGGCACCTGGCCGTAGCGGTTCACCGCCAGGTAGTCCGGCTGCTTCTGCACCCCGTTCTTCAGGTTCACGGTGCGGAAGCTGAACGGCAGGCCGGACAACGCCAGGTACAGCATGGGCTTGTAGCTGCTGGAACTGGTGAAGCTGCCATACAGCGTCAGGCGCTCGGGGCTCTCGCTCATGCCGCGTTCCTCAGCAGGTCTGCCGCCTTCTCGCCCACCATGATGCTCGGGGCATTGGTGTTGCCGGAAGGCATGGTCGGGAAGATCGAGGCATCGGCGATGCGCAGCCCGCTGATGCCATGCACGCGCAACTGGTCGTCCACCACGGTGTTGTGCCCTTCCGGCCCCATGCGGCAGGTGCCGATGGGGTGGTAGGCGGTTTCCGAATTGGCCCGGATGTAGTCCAGGATCTCCTGCTCGCTGCCCACCCCCTTGCCGGGCGAGTATTCGTCGCCGCGATAGCGGTCGAGCGGTGCCGCCTCGACAATGCGGCGCATCATGCGGAAGCCCTCCACGATCGTCATCTGGTCGGTGCGGTCGCCGAGGAAGTTGAAGCGGATGGCCGGCTGCACCCGTGCATCGGCGCTGCGGATATGCACGCTGCCCAGGCTTTCCGGCCGCAGCTGGTAGCAGGAGACGGTCATGGCCGGGAACGGATGCAACTGCCGCAGCTTCGGGTTCTTCACCGCATAGGGCACCAGGTGCATCTGCACGTCCGGCGTTTCCAGCTCGCGCCGGGTTTTCAGGAACGCCACCAGCGGCGCCGAGGGCAGGCTGAGGAAGCCGGTGCCCTTGGTGACGTACTTCAACACCTCCCGCCCCATGCGCCAGCCGCGCGCCATGTGGTTGTAGGAAACACTGGGGTCGGTGATGCGCCACTGGATGCGCACCAGGATGTGGTCGCGGAAATTCTCGCCCACCGCCGGCAGCGCGTGCTGCACGGCAATGCCATGCGCGCCCAGCACCTCCGGCCGGCCGATGCCGGAAAGCTCCAGCAATTGCGGGCTGGCCACGCCACCGGCGCACAGCACCACGTCCCGCCCCGCGCGCACCTGCACGGTGGCGCCGCGGCGGGTGTATTCCACGCCGACGCAGCGCTTGCCTTCCAGCAGCACGCGCCGGGTCTGCGCTTCGGTCACCACATGCAGGTTGGGCCGCCGCATCGCCGGCTTCAGGTAGGCTTCATGGGTGGACTGGCGGCGGCCGCGGCTGATGGTGGTCTGCGTGGTGCCGATGCCTTCCTGGTCGGCGGCGTTGTAGTCCGGCGTGATGCGATAGCCCGCCGCCACCGCCGCCTGCTTGATGGCGCCATAGAGCGGGTTCTGGTCCGGCACCTCGGAAACCCGCAGCGGGCCGTCCTCGCCGCGTTCGCCGTTCTGGGCGCCTTCGTAGTGCTCCATGCGGCGGAACAGCGGGGCAAGCTGCTCCCAGCTCCAGCCGCGGCAGCCCATCTGCGCCCAGGTGTCGTAGTCCAGCGGTTGGCCACGCACATAGACCAGGCCGTTGATGGCCGAGGAACCGCCCAGCAGCTTGCCGCGCGGCACCGGAATCTCCCGCATCGCCGTCTGCTTTTCCGGGTCCGAGCGATACAGCCAGTTGGCGGCGGCGTTGTGGATCAGCAGGCCGAAGCTGACCGGCAGGCGAGACACCGGGTGGCTGGCCCGGCCGGCTTCCAGCAGCAGCACCTGCATCCGGGCGTCCTCGCTGAGGCGGGCCGCCAGCGTGGCCCCGGCCGAACCGCCGCCGACGATGATGTAGTCGTACCGCGTCTCGTCGCCCATGCCGCGTTCCCCCATTGTTGCGGGCAGGCTACCGGCTGCGCGGCGGCGCCTCAAGGCCGGCGGCACCACGCAGCAGCGCCTCCAACCCCAGCGAGCCGCCCTCCGCCACCGGCACGGCCAGGCTGCCGCGCGCCAGCATGGCGGCCAGGGCCTCCCGCAGCGTGGTGGCCTCGGGCAGGGCCGCGCCGGGCACGCTGGCGGCCTCGCGCGGCAGGTCGGCGATGCGGAACAGCCCCAGCCGGGTGAGTGCCCGGTCGGCGCCGAGGAAGTCGGCGACGAAGGCATCCACCGGCCGTGCCAGCATCTCGGCCGGCGCGGCGTGCTGCACCAGGCGGCCGGCGCGCATCAGCGCCACGCTGTCGCCCAGCAGCACGGCTTCCTGCACGTCGTGCGTCACCAGCAGCACGGTCTTGCGCAGCCGCCGCAGCAGGGCCAGCACCTCGCCCTGCAACTGCGCCCGCCGCAACGGGTCCACCGCGCCGAAGGGTTCGTCCAGCAGCAGCACCGGCGGGTCTGCCGCCAGCGCCCGCGCCACGCCGACGCGCTGGCGTTCGCCACCGGAAAGCTGGTGCGGCCAGCGGTCCCGGTAGCGCGCTGGGTCCAGCCCCACCAGGGCCAGCACTTCCTCGGCGCGCGCCGCCACCCGCGCGGCGGGCCAGCCCAGCAGTTGCGGCACGGTGCCGACATTGGCGCCAACGCGCCAATGCGGGAACAGCCCGACCTCCTGGATGACATAGCCGATGCCGCGCCGCAGCTGCACCGGGTCCTGCCGCATCACGTCCTGGCCGGCGACGCGGATGCTGCCGGCATCGGGCTCCACCAGCCGGTTCACCAGCCGCAGCGTCGTGGTCTTGCCGCAGCCGGAGGGTCCGATCAGCGCGCAGCATTCGCCCTCCGGCACCCGCAGGTCCAGCGCCTGCACCGCCGCCCCGCCGGGCCAGGCCTTGGTCACGCCGCGCAGCTCGATCATCCCGGTGTCACCCGCCGTTGCAGCCAGCCAAAGCCGGCTTCCGTGCCCAGGGCCAGCAGCGCGATGGCGATGCCGCCCACCAGCAGCTGCGCCGTGTCCAGCAGCGCCATGCCCTGCGTCACCAGGTCGCCCAGCCCGCCGCCGCCGATGAAGGTGGCCAGCGCCGCGCCCGAGACCACCTGCACCGCCGCCGTGCGCAGGCCGGCGAAGATCTGCGGCAGGGCCAGCGGCACCGCCACCCGCAGCAGCGACTGCCAG
>CANBXZ010000158.1 GCA_947373495.1 Acetobacteraceae bacterium | reverse complement strand
CGCTGGAGGCCGGCATCGACCAGGTGGCGGCGGCGCTGGGGCTGGACCGGCTGGAGGTGCGGCGGCGCAACTTCATCCGCGCCGACCAAGTCCCCTACCTGATCCCTTCCGGCACCACCTATGACAGCGGCAATTACCACGGCCTGCTGGACAAGACCGTGGCGGTGGCGGACCTGTTCGCCGAACGCGACGCCTTGCGGGCGCAGGGGTTGCTGGCCGGGGTTGGCATTGCTTCCTGCCTGGAACCCTCGGGCGGCAATTCATCCTTCGAGCCGCTGCTGAACCCGGCCAACCGCACCACCACCTGGATGGAAAGCTGCCGCATCCATGTGGATGCGCTGGGCGGCATCACCGCGGCGATGCACACCACCACCTCCGGCCAGGCGCATGAGACGCTGGTGAGCGTGGCCGTCGCCGAGGTGCTGGAGATTCCGCCGGAACGCATCCGCGTCATTCGGCCGGACAGCCTGGCCTCGCTGCCCAGCAACAGCCCGGTGGGCAGCCGCATGGCCATCATGCTGGGCGGTGCCGCGGTGCGCGCGGCGCAGAAGCTGCGGGCGCAGTTGCTGGCCATTGCCGCGCATGACCTCGGCGTGGCGCAGACCGCGCTGCGCTACAGCGAGGGCGATATCCACGCGCCGGATGGCCGCAAGCTGGGCTGGCAGGAACTGGTGCTGATCGCGCACCGCGAGTATTTCCGCCTGCCGCCCGGCACCGAACCCGGGCTCTCGGCCAGCAGCATCTACATGGTGCCCACCGGCGGGCAGTTGCCGCAGGACGACAAGGTGCAGATGTACCCCTGCCATTCGTTCGAGTTCCACTACGTGCTGCTGGCGATGGACCCGGTGCTGTGCCGGCCGCAACTGCGCCGCTACATCATCGGCCATGATTGCGGCCAGGTGATCAGCCCGGATGTGGTGAAGGGCATGACGCTGGGCGGCATCGCCCATGGTATCGGCGCCGCGCTGCTGGAGGAGTTCAGCGTGGATGCGCAGACCGGCCAGCCCACCGCCGCCAGCTTCATGGACTACCTGCTGCCCAGCGCGCATGAGGTGCCGAAGGTGGAGATCGTCCACCAGACCACCCCTTCGCCGCTGACGGTGTTCGGCCAGAAGGGCAGCGGCGAAAGCGGCTACCTGGGCAGCCCTGCCGCCATCGCCGGCGCGGTCAACGACGCCCTGGCGCCGCTGGGCGTGCGGGTGGACCAATTGCCGATGCGCCCCGCCTTGATTTCCGACCTGATCGAAGGACGTACAGCATGATCATCGACTGCCACGGCCATATGGTGCCGCCGCCGCTGCTGGCGGAAATCAAGGGCCGCGCCGCCGAATTCCCCAGCGTCCACATCACCGAGGCCGGGGGCTTCAGCTTCGCCGGCGGCAAGGCCACGCGGCCGGTGGCGCCCTTCCTGCAGAACGCGCAGCAGCGGCTGGACTGGATGGACAAGAACGGCATCACCCACCAGGTGGTGGGCGGCTGGCTGGACATGTTCGGCTATGAGATCCCGGCCAGCGAGGGCGTGGCCTGGTCCCGCCTGATGAACCAGCACCTGAAGCAGGCGCAGGCGGCGCAGCCGCGCTTCGTGCCGCTGGCCTGCGTGCCGTTGCAGGACGGCGCCGCCGCCGCCGAGGTGCTGGCCGAGGCCATGGCCATGGGTTTCCCCGGGGTGATGATCGGCACCCAGCCCAAGGGCGTCGGCGGCGTGCTGGACGACCCCTCGTTGAACCCGTTCTGGGAGATGGCCGACAAGACCGGCGCCGCCGTCTTCATCCACCCGGTGTTCGAAAGCGGTGACAACCGCGTCCATGACTATGGCATGGCCAATGCGGTCGGCCGGGTGACGGACACCATGATCGCCGTCTCCCGGCTGATCTATTCCGGGCATGTGCTGAAGTATCGCGGTGCCAAGGTCATCTGCGGCATTGGCGGCTCGGGCCTGCCCTTCATCCTCGGGCGGCTGAAGACCAACCACGCGCTGGACCAGAAGCTGGGCGACCCGGAGGCCAGCCTGAAGGCGATGTGGTACGACACCATCTTGCAGGACACGCGCGCGCTGCGCTTCCTGGCTGACGTCGTCGGCGCCGACCGGATCATGATGGGCAGCGACTACCCGTTCCCCATCGGTGACATGACGCCGCGCAAGGTGGTGCAGGAAGCCGGCTTCAGCGCGGCCGAAGTGGCGGCGATGGAAACCGGCATCGCCCGCGCGCTGTTCCGCCTGTAGGCCGCAAGGGCGTCGCGCCCGGCCTGGGCGCGACGCCATCGGCCGCTACCGGCTGGCGGCGGTGAAGGCGAAGTTGTCGTAGGCGTTCTCGGCCAGGCGGAACCACTGGAACTGGTCGTCGCGGAACGGCTTGTAGCTTTCCCAGATGCGCTTGAAGCGCGGGTTGCGGCCGCTGGTCTCCTCGATCAGCTCATGCGTGTGCCGCCAGGCGGACTGCATCACGTCCCGCGGCCAGTTGCGCAGTTGCGCGCCGGCCGCCACCAGCCGGCGCAGCGCCTGCGGGTTGCCCTGGTCGTAGCGGGCCATCATCTCCGGCTCCACTTCGCTGCACGCCACCTGCAACGCGGCCTTGTAGGCGCTGGGCAGGCTGTCCCACTGGCGCTGGTTGATCAGCAGGTGGCCCTTGGCGCAGGGTTCCCAGAAGCCGGGCGCGTAATAGTACTTGGCCACGCGCACGAAGCCGAGCTTCTCGTCGTCATAGGGGCCCACCCATTCGGCGGCGTCGATCGTGCCGCGTTCCAGGCTGGGGTAGATGTCGGTGCCGGGGATCAGCGTGGGCACCGCGCCCATGCGCTGGAAGATCTGCCCGCCCATGCCGGCCACACGGAACTTCAGGCCCTGCACATCGGCCAGGGACTTGATCTCGTTACGGAACCAGCCGCCCATCTGGGTGCCGGTCTCGCCCAGCAGGATGCCGTGGCAATTGTAGTCCTTCAGCACCTCGGCACACAGCTCATTGCCGCCGCCGCGGCGCATCCAGGCGCTTTGCTGGCGCATGTTGCCGCCGAAGGGCAGGGAGGTGAAGAAGCCGAAGGAAGGGTCCTTGCCGATGTAGTAGTACAGCGCGGTCTGGCCCATCTCCACCGTGCCGTTCTGCACCGCGTCCAGCACCTGCAATCCGGGCACGATCTCGCCGGCCGGGAAGGTGCGGATGTTGAACTTGCCGTCGGTCAACTCGCCGACGCGGCGCGCCACCTGTTCCGCGCCGTAGTACAGAATGTCCAGGTTGCGGGGGAAGCTGCTGGTCAGGCGCCAGCGGATTTCCGGCATGGTCTGGGCCAGGGCGGGGGCGGCCAGCGCAACGGGCGCGGCCATGGCGGCGCCCGAGATCAGCGAACGGCGATGCATCGTGTTCCTCCTGTTGGCAGTCTTGTTGCCAACAGGATGCATCGCAGCCGGAAGGGCTACAACCCGGCGAACAATTCGGTGGAGAGATAGCGTTCGGCGAAGCTGGCGGCGATGCCGACGATCAGCTTGCCCTCCATCGCCGGCTCCTTCGCCAGGGTCAGCATGGCGTGCAGCACGGCGCCGGAGGAAATGCCGATGGGCAGCCCCTCCAGCCGGGCGCAGCGCCGGGCGGCAGCGAAGGCGTCGCGCTCCGCCACCCGCTTCACCTGGTCCAGCGCGTCGCGTTCCAGCACGCCGGGGCAGAAGCCGGCGCCGATGCCCTGGATGTCGTGCGGGCCAGGCTCGTCGCCGGACAGCACGGCGCTTTCGGCCGGCTCCACGCCGATGATGCAGAGGCCCGGCCGGCGCGGCTTCAGCGCGCGGGCAATGCCGGTCAGCGTGCCGCCGGTGCCGACGCCGGCCACCACGGCATCAACCTCCCCGGCGGTGTCGGCCCAGATCTCCTCCGCCGTTGTCGCGGCATGCACCGCGGGGTTGGCCGGATTGTCGAACTGCTTCGGCATCCAGGCGCCCGGGGTGGCGGCCACGATCCGCTCGGCGCGTTCGATGGCCCCGGCCATGCCGCGCTTGGCCGGGGTCAGCTCCAGCGTGGCGCCCAGCAGCTTCATCATCTTCTGCCGTTCGGTGCTGGCGCCGTCCGGCATCACCACCACCAGCTTGTAGCCACGCGCCGCCGCCACGAAGGCCAGGGCGATGCCGGTATTGCCGCTGGTCGGCTCCACCAGCACCGATTCGCCGGGGCGGATCAGCCCCTCGCGCTCCGCCGCCTCCACCATGGCCAGGCCGATCCGGTCCTTGACCGAGCCCAGCGGGTTCTGGAATTCCAGCTTCAGCGCCAGCCGGGCGCCCAGGTTGTCCGCCGCTTCCAGCTTGGGCAGCCGAACCATGGGCGTATTGCCGATGATTTCCAGCACGCTGCCATAAACGCGGCCGCGGGGTGCGGAGGGGATCGCATTGCTCATGGCATCTGGATTACCACCATTGGTCAGCGTAGTTTAGTGCCTTCGACGGAGTTCCTCATGCTGTTGCGCCAGGATCGTGCCCAGACCGTCATCGCCGTTGCGCTGGACGTGGCCTTCCATGCCGGCCGAGGCGGCGCGCTGGTGGGCGCTTCGGAGGTGGCGGAGCGGCTGGGTGCCGCGCGGCGCGGGCTGGAGCCGGTGTTGCAGGCGCTGTCCCGCGCCAGCCTGCTGGACAGCGTGCGCGGGCCGCGCGGCGGCTACCGGCTGGCCCGGCGCCCGCGCGACATTCGCCTGCTGGACCTGGTGCTGGCGTTGGAGGAAGCCGCCGAGCCCCCGGCCGCGGATGCACTTTCCGGCGACCTGCAACGCGCCGTGACCACGCCGCTGTGGGGCGAGTTGGACACCCTGCTGCGCGACCGCCTGGCGGCGATAACGCTGGACGACCTGCTGCGCGCCGCCCAGGCCGCCGGGCTGCGGCGGCCCACCACCGAGCCGCTGAACTTCGCGATCTAGGGCGTGATCGCCTGAGGTGGATCTCCGAAGGCGTGAATCACGCGACACATCAATAATGTAGAACCTGCCCCGCGAAGGCGGCATCGCCGGGGCGGTCGATCAGTCTCTCTGACCTGCCGCGCGCCTTCCGGGTGCTGTCGCGGCGGCCGGCAGCAGTTGCGCCGCCAGCCCCACCACCTGGCCGATGATCACCAGCGCCGGCGTCGGCAGCCCGGCGCGCTTCGCTTCCAGCGTGCAGGCGCCCAGCGTGGAATGCAGCGCCACCTGCCCCGGCAGGGTGGCCTGCGCCACGATCGCCACCGGCGTTTCCGGCGCCAGCCCGCCGGCCAGCAGCCGCAGCGCAATCTCGTCCAGTCGGCTCAGGGCCATGAAGCCGGCGATGGTGCCGCCGGTGCGGGCCAGGGCTTCCCAGTTCACCGTCTCCGGCAGATGGCCGGTTTCGTCATGGCCGGTCACGAAGGTGACCGCGCTGGCCAGGCCGCGATGGGTCAGCGGAATGCCGGCCGCCGCCGGGGCCGCGGCGCCGGCTGAAACGCCCGGCACCACCTGCCAGGGAATGCCGGCGGCGCCGAGCGCCAGAGCTTCCTCGCCGCCGCGGCCGAAAATGAACGGGTCGCCGCCCTTCAGCCGCACCACGCGCAGCCCGGCGCGGGCGGCTTCGACCAGCCGGGTGTTGATCTGCGTCTGCGACAGCGGCGCCGCGCCCTTGCGCTTGCCCACCGCCATGATGGTGGCGCCGGCCCGCACCAGGCGCAGCACGGCGCGGCCGGGCAGGGCGTCGTGCAGCACCAGGTCGGCGCGCTTCAGCGCCGCGGCGGCGCGCAGCGTCAGCAGGCCGGGGTCGCCCGGGCCCGCCCCCACCAGCCAGACCTCGCCGGGCGCGGGGCCCTCGCCTTGGGCCAGGGCGGTGCGGGTATGGCCTTGGGGCATGCGAAGTTCCACGCGGTAATGGGAAGGCTCGGCAACTATAGCACAACGTAAGAGAGTGATATGGCAATTCGACGCTGTGGCTGCCCTTGTCAATACGATGTTCAAGGCGTAAATGCCAAAACATCACAGTTTATAACCGTGCAGTATCTCGCGCAGTCCAGGGATTTCCCGATATGAGCAGCAAGGCCAAGGGCCGCACCGCCGCCTCGCCGGTGGTGATTACCGCCAACCGGCTGCGGGATGGCCGGGTGGTTTGGCTGGGCGCCAGCGGCGCCTGGGTGGAAAGCCTGGTGCAGGCCGGTGTGGTGGCCGGAGAGGCCGCCGCCGCCGCCTTGGCCACCGGCCAGGCAGCGGAACAGGCCCGGCTGGTGGTCGGGGTCTATGCCGCCGATGTGGCGATGGGCTCGGCCGGCGTGGTGCCGCTTTCCCAGAAGGAACGCATCCGCGCCGCCGGCCCCAGCACCGCACTGGCCGCCTGAAGGACCCCGCCATGCCCGAAGCGCCCTACCTGCCGCACCCGGCCGATGCCCGCACCTACCGCTATGACGCGGTGGACCGCGCCTTCCTGACCCAGCGCATCAGTGAGTTCCGCGACCAGGTGGCCCGCCGCCTGGCCGGCGAGTTGACCGAGGACGAGTTCAAGCCGCTGCGGCTGATGAACGGCCTGTACCTGCAACTGCATGCCTACATGCTGCGGGTGGCGATTCCCTACGGCATCCTGAACAGCACCCAGCTGCGCCAGCTGGCCTATATCGCCCGTCGCTGGGACCGCGGCTGGGGCCACTTCACCACCCGGCAGAACATCCAGTTCAACTGGACCCAGCTGGTGGACACGCCGGAAATGCTTGAAGCCCTGGCGGCGGTGGACATGCACGCCATCCAGACCAGCGGCAATTGCATCCGCAACACCACCACGGATGAATTCGCCGGCGCCAGCCCGGACGAGGTCGCCGACCCGCGCGTCTATGCCGAGATCCTGCGGCAATGGTCCAGCCTGCACCCGGAATTCACCTGGCTGCCGCGCAAGTTCAAGATCGCGGTGCGGGCCGCCACCGAGGACCGCATCGCCAGCCGTACCCACGACGTGGCGGTGCAGGTGGGGCAGAACGCCATGGGCGAGATCGGCTTCGCCATTCATGTCGGTGGTGGCATGGGGCGCACGCCCATTCTGGCGCAGCCGCTGTTCGACTTCGTGCCCGAGGCCGACTTCCTGCGGACGATGGAAGCGATCCTGCGCGTCTACAACGCGCTGGGCCAGCGCGAGAACATCTACCGCGCGCGCATCAAGATTTTGGTGCGCGACCTGGGGCGCGATGGCTTCCGTGCGCTGGTGGATGCCGAACTGGCCCGCATGCCGGCCGAGCCGTATCGGCTGGCGCCGGAGATCGTGCAGGCCATTCGCGCCCATTTCGCCCCGCCGCCCTTCGCCCCGGCCGGCGGCGCCGTGGCGGCGCTGGAACGCGCCCTGGCCGCGGATGCCGACTTCGCCGCCTGGGCGCAGCACAACACCCGGCCGCATCGCCAGCCGGGCCATGTCTCCGCCGTGGTGTCGCTGAAGCCGGTGGGCGGCATTCCCGGGGACGCCTCGGCCGCCGAGATGGAAGCCGTGGCCGACCTGGCGCAGCGCTACAGCTTCGGCGAGCTGCGCGTCAGCCATACCCAGAACCTGGTGCTGCCGCATGTCCGCCAGGATGAGTTGCATGCGCTGTGGCTGGGGCTGCGCGCGGCCGGGCTGGCCACCGCCAATTTCGGCCAGGGTACCGATATCATCGCCTGCCCGGGGCTGGACTACTGCGCCCTGGCCAATGCCCGCAGCATCCCGATCAGCCAGCAGATCAGCCACAAGGTGGACGCGTTGGACCGCGCGCATGCGCTGGGTGAATTGCAGATCAAGATCAGCGGCTGCATCAACGCCTGCGGCCACCACCATGTGGCGCATATCGGCATCCTCGGCGTGGATAAGCACGGGCTGGAGGCCTATCAGATCACCCTGGGCGGCGCCCCGGGCAACGACGCCGCCATCGGCGAACTGGTTGGGCCGAGCTTCAGTTATGCGGCGGTGGCTGGCGCGGTGGAGACCATCCTGCGCACCTACGTCGCCCGCCGCAGCGCCGGCGAGCGCTTCATCGACACCTATCGCCGCCTTGGGTTGGCGCCGTTCAAGGAGGCTCTCTATGCCACTGCTTGAAAACGGGCGGATCACCGAGGACCAATGGGCCGTGGTGGCGGATGACGCGCCGCTGCCGGAAGCGCCGGCCATCATCTCCCTGGCGCGGCTGCAACGGGAAGCCGCCGCGCTGGCCGGGCGCAACGCGCCGCTGGGCGTGGCGGTCGACAACGACGTGAACCCCGACACGCTGGCCCCCTTCCTGCCGCGGCTGTCGCTGGTGCAGGTGGTGCTGCCCAAGTCGCGCGACGGCCGCGCCTTCACCCAGGCCCGGGCGTTGCGGGAATATCACCACTTCAGCGGCGAGATCCGCGTGGCGGGGCATGTCATTCCCGACCACTACGCCATGCTGCGGCGCTGCGGCGCCAGCACCGTGGTGGTGCCGCCCGGCAGCGACCCCGCGGTGTGGCAGGCCAGTGGCACGGTGGTGACGCTGGCCTATCAATACGCCCCGGCTGCCCCGGCGGCGGCCGAGACCGCGGTTTCCCTGCTGCGGCGGCGGGTGGCCTGAGCATGCGCCGTCGTTCGCTGTTCGCCCTGGTGCCAACCCTGCTGGCGTGCCCGGCGCTGGCCGCGGGCTGGCCGGAACGGTCGCTGCGGCTGATCGTGCCGGTGGCGGCCGGCGGCAGCCAGGACATCGTCGCCCGCCTGCTGGCGCGGCATTTGACCGACGCGCTCGGCCAGTCCGTGCTGGTGGAGAACATGCCCGGCGCCGGCAGCAACATCGGCTATGAGGCGGCCTCCCGCGCCCGGGCGGATGGCTACACGCTGCTGGCCGGCTCCGACTCGCTGTCGATCAACAAGGCGCTGTTCCCGGCGTTGAGCTTCGACCCCATCGGCTTCGCGCCGATTTCCCGCAGCGTGAAGGTGCCGCAGATCTTCGTGGTGCGCGCCGACCACCCGGCCCGGAACTTCGCCGAATGGCTGGACCTGGCGCGGCACCAGCCGATGGCGGTGGGCACCCCGGGCAATGGCAGCCTGGCGCACCTGCTGGGGGAGGTGGTGCAGAGCGCCGCCGAACTGCGCTGGACCCATGCGCCGTATCGCGGCGGGGCGCTGGCGGTGAACGACCTGCTGGGCGGCAGCCTGCAGGGGGTGATGATCAATATCGGCGCCGTGACCGACCATGTGCGCGGCGGCCGCTTGCGCGGGCTGGCGGTTTCCCCGGCCCGCCGCACCCTGGCGCTGCCCGATGTGCCCACCTTGCGGGAACAGGGCTTCAGCGGCGTGGATGTGGTGGGCTGGCACGGCCTGGTGGCGCCTGCCGGCACCGACCCGGCGTTGTGCCTGCGGCTGCATGCCGAGGTGACGAAGCTGCTGGCCCGGCCGGATGTCGCCGAGCGGGTGCTGGCCCTGGGCATGGAAGCCGGCACCGAAACCCCGGCCGACCTCGCGGCGCTGCTGCGCGCGGATGCCGAGCACTGGGGCATGGTGGTGCGCCGGGCGCGGGTGCAGCCGGATTGAAGACGGACCGGCGTTGACTGAAGCGCCGGGATTACGCGATGGATCAGTAAGCCCGGGCGATCTGAC
>CANBXZ010000157.1 GCA_947373495.1 Acetobacteraceae bacterium | reverse complement strand
GGAACTGCTGGTGGCCGATGCCGCGCCGGAAGCCGAGGACCAGCCGGTGCTGGTATTGGCCGAGGGCGGGGCGGCGCTGGCGGCCCTGCGCGCCGGCGCGGCCGGGGTGCTGGCGCCGAATGCCTCGGCCGGGGACCTGGCGGCGGCGCTGCCGGCGCTGGCGCGCGGCCTGGCGGTGCTGCCGGCCGAAACCCTGGCCGCGCTGCTGCTGCGCCGGGCCCCGGGGCCCGCCGCCAGCCTGACCCAGCGGGAGAGCGAGGTGCTGGACCTGTTGGCCTCCGGCGCTTCCAACAAGCTGATCGCGCGGCGGCTGGGGCTCAGCTTCCACACCGTGAAGGCGCATGTGGCCGCGGTGCTGGACAAGCTGGGCGCCGGCAGCCGGGCGGATGCGGTGGCGCGCGGCGCCCGCCAGGGGTTGGTGATGTTGTGAGCCGGGCGGCGGAACGGCGGCCGGGCTGACGCTTTGAGGCCGCAACCGCTGCCACGGATACCGCCGATGCCCGCTTCCCCCGCCCTTCGCCCCAGGCCACCCGTTGCGCGTGGGGCGGCATGACGGCGACGCCGCTGTTCCACAGCTTCTTCCTGGGCGGCTTCGAATGCAGCACCCAGCGCCGCGCCGATGGCCGCCGGCTGGACCTGATCGCCGGCACCCGCCACGACCTGCTGGCGGTGGAGGATTATCGCCAATTGACCGAGCATGGCCTGCGCAGCGCCCGGGACGGCGTGCGCTGGCACCTGGTGGAGCCGACGCCCGGCCGGTACGACTGGGCCCCGGTGCTGGGGCTGCTGCGCGCCGCCGAACAGGCCGGCGTGCAGGTGGTGTGGGACCTGTGCCACTACGGCTGGCCGGATGGGCTGGACGTGTTCAGCGCCGCCTTCGTCGAACGCTTCGCCGCCTATGCCGGCGCCTTCGCCCGGCTGCACCTGGCCGAAACCGGCCGGCCACCCCTGCTGTGCCCGGTGAACGAGATCAGCTTCTTCGCCTGGGCCGGCGGCGACATGGCGCGGTTCCAGCCCAAGTGCCACGGCCGTGGCGGCGAACTGAAGCGGCAACTGGTGCGGGCGGCGCTGGCCGGTGGCCAGGCGGCGCGGGAAGCGGCGCCGGGCACGCTGGTGTTCGCCATCGACCCCATCATCAACATCGTGCCCCGGCCGGGCCAGGACCCGCGCCCGGTGGCGGCCTACAATGAATGCCAGTGGGAGAGCTGGGACATGCTGTCCGGCCGGATGGCGCCGGAGCTGGGCGGCTTTGCCGGCGCCTTCGACGTGATGGGGGTGAACTACTACTGGAACAACCAGTGGCTGGACGAAGCCGAGCCGCTTTCCCCCTTCGATGCCGCCCGCCATACCCCGCCGCATGTGCTGTTCGCCCGCGCCCATGCCCGCTATGGCCAGCGGATATTCCTCGCCGAGACCAGCATCGAGGACGGGCCGCGGGCCGGCTGGCTGCGCTACATCGGTGAGGAACTGCGCGAGGCCATTCGCCAGGGCACGCCGATGGAAGGCGCCTGCCTGTACCCGGTGCTGAGCCATATGGGCTGGGACGAGGACCGTTATTGCCCGAACGGCCTGTTCGAACTGGCGCCGAAGCATGGCCGTCGCCAGGTGTTCCAGCCGTTGGCCGAGGAATTGAGCCGCCAGCAGCGTGCCATGGCGCGGCTGCGGGCTGCGTCGGCGGCCTGAGGGCCTGGCGCCTGCCGGTTGGGCGAAATGGCGCCATGTTGGGCAGTTCGAGCCGGCCCGTGGCGGCCAAGGCCATGGCCAGGGCGGTAGAACAGGCCGGGTGAGGGCTGGCCCGTTGCTTGCAGACCCTGGCGTGTCATTGCTTCAGGATCCGGCCTTCATGTTTGCTCGTCGCTCGCTCCTCGCCGCTTCCCTGGCGCTGCCCGCGCTGTTGCCGCGCACCTCGCTGGGGCAGACCCGCAAGGTGAAGATCGGCTCCGCCTTCACCACCACCACCAATGCCGCCTTCCTGATGCCGGCGCTGCTGGCGCGGGTGGGCGTGGAAGCCGAGATCGTGCTGTTCCCCAGCCTGGTGCAACGCATGCAGGCGGTGGCCAGCGGCGACGTGCAGGTGGGCAATGGCGGGCTTTCCGCCACCATGCAGGTGGACGTGAAGGGCTTCCCCATGGCCGTGCTGGCCAATGGCTGCGACGGCGGCTGGGCGCTGCTGGCCAAGCCGGGCATCAACAGTTTTGCGGAACTGCGCGGCAAGAAGATCGCGGTGCAGCAGGGTTCCATCAGCCTGGTCTCGCTGCTGTGGAAGCTGAAGAGCGAGGGCATGGATGGCGCGGTCGAGCTGGTTTTCCTCGACAACGACAAGCAGCCGATCCCGCTGTTCCGCGGCGACGTGGATGCGATCTGCTGCTTCGAGCCCTATGCCGGCCTGGCCAAGGTGAATGGCTGGGGCAAGGTGATCTGGGACGTCTATGCCACGCCGATGGGCAAGACCAATCTCGGCTTCGTGGCTTCCCAGGCCTGGATCGACCGCGAGCCGGACCTGACCAGGCTGATCGTGCAGGCGCATGTGACCGCGACCAACGAGGTCAAGAACAACCCGGCGATCGCGCTGGAAACCACGATGAAGCAGTTCAACATGGCGCGGCCGGTGGCCGAGGTTTCCAACGCCAACCTGTTCTTCAGCGCCGATACCGGCACGGCCTTCCAGGAAGGGCTGAAGAACCTGGCCAAGATGATGGTGGACAACCGCCTGCTGGACCGTGAGCCGGCCTGGGACCGCTTCATCAACACGCGCTTCCTGTGAAGGCTTCGCGCGCAGACGTTGAAGGAAGACGCCTTTGCTAGCGCAAAGACTGCTGGGCCTGCTGCCGATTCTGGTGCTGCTGCTGGCCTGGCAATGGGCGGCCTCGGCCGGGCTGTACGCGGCGGTGCTGTTGCCGCCGCCGCTGGCGGTGGCGCAGGTGTTCATCGATGAGCCGGGGCAACTGGCCTACCACATGCTGGCCAGCCTGACCCGGGTGGCCATCGGCGTGGGCTGGGCCTTCGTGACCGCGGTGCCGCTGGGGCTGCTGATCGGGCGCTATCATTGGCTGGACATGCTGACGGACTGGTCGATCCAGATGTTCCGCAGTTTCCCGCCGATCTCGCTGATCCCGCTGGCGCTGCTGTTCTTCGGCATCGGCGACAAGCCGGCGGTGGTGCTGATCTTCATCAGCGCCTTCTGGCCGTTGATCATCAACACCATCTTCGGGGTGCGGAGCGTCGAGCGGACGCTGCTGCGGGTGGCCAAGTCGTCGCGCGCCGGGGAATGGCTGATCTTCACCGACATCATGCTGCCGGCCTCGCTGCCCGCCATCTTCACCGGGTTGCGGCTGGCCATCGGTGCGGGATGGCTGACCGTGGTGACCGCCGAGATGATCGCGGTGCGCTCGGGCCTCGGCTACATGATCCTGAACGCGCAGATGACGTTTCGCAGCGACCTCATCATCGCCGGCATCCTGGTCATCGGCGTGGTTGGGCTGGTGGCGGACCAGGGGGTGCGCGCGCTGCGCGGCTACCTGTGCCGCTGGCAGGAGGGCCTGACGGCTTCGCCCGAATGAACGCTTCCGACGCACACGGGGCCGCAGGGCCCGAAGGTCTCAATCGGATGCGCGAAGATCGCTTCCTGCAATGCGCCACGGTATCAAAGACCTTCGACACCCGTACCGGCATCGTCGAGGCGCTGCGACGGATCGAGCTGGACTTTCCCTTGGGCGAGTTCGTCTGCTTCCTCGGGGCCTCGGGCTGCGGCAAGTCCACGCTGCTGTCCATCATCGGCGGGCTGGAAACCCCCAGCGAGGGCCGCGTGCTGCTGAACGGCACGCCCATCGTGAAGCCCTCGCCGGACCTGTCCTTCGTGTTCCAGGACCACGGGTTGTTCCCGTGGATGACGGTGGAACAGAACTGCGCCTTCAGCCTGAAGGCGGCCGGCATGGGGCGGGCCGAAAGGCTGGCCAAGGCGCGGGAATACCTGGCGCTGGTTGGCCTGGCCGGCTTCGGCACCCGCTACCCGCATGAGCTTTCGGGCGGCATGAAGCAGCGCGTCGGCATCGCCCGGGCGCTGACCACCGACCCCAAGCTGCTGCTGATGGACGAGCCCTTCGGCGCGCTGGACGCGCAGACCCGCGCCAACCTGCAGCAGGAATTGCTGCGGATCTGGAGCGGGCGGAAAGCCACGGTGCTGTTCGTGACCCACAGCATCGACGAGGCGCTGATCCTGGCCGACCGGATCGTGGTATTCCATCCGCGCCCCGGCCGCATCCGCGCCGATGTGCGGGTGGAATTGCCGCGCCCGCGCGACATCCACGCCCCCGAATTCGCCGCCATGGCGAGGGAGTTGGAAGCCTTGCTGCATACGCCGACATGACCCGCATCCTCGTTGTCAACGGCAACACCACCGAGGCCGTCACCCAGCGCATCGCCGCCGCCGCCCAAGGCGCGGCGCTGCCCGGGGTGGAGGTGGAGACCATCACCGCGCCCCATGGCCTGCCCTTGATCGTCAGCCGGGCGGACTGGCTGGTGGGCGGCCTGGCCACGCTGGAAGCCCTGGCGGCCCGGCGCGGCAGCTACGACGCGGCGGTCATCGCCGTGTTCGGCGACCCGGCGCTGGATGCGGCGAAGGAGCTTCTCGGGGTGCCGGTGCTGGGCATTTCGGAAGCCGCCTTCCATGCCGCGTCCATGCTCGGGCGCCGCTTCGGCGTGGTCAGCTTCACCGCGGCGTTGAAGCCGATGTTCCAGGACTGCCTGCACCAGCACGGCCTCACCGCCCGCTGCGCCGGCTTCCGCATGGGGCCGGTGGATGCCAGCTACCCGGATACGCTGGGCGAGGCCGAGACGGCGCAATTGCTGGCGCTGGTGCAGCAGAGCGTGGCCGAGGACGGTGCCGAGAGCGTCATCCTGGCCGGCGGCCCGCTGGCCGGGCTGGCACCGGTGCTGCAGCCCCGCGTCAACGTGCCGCTGGTGGATGGCACCGTGGCGGCGGTGCGGCTGGCCGCGGCGCTGGCCGGCATGGCACCGGTGCAGTGCCCGCAGCGCCAGCGGGCGCTGACCGGGTTCTCGCCGGCGCTGACCAGGCTGTACGGCGGGGGCTGAGCCGCCCTCAGCCCTGGCGCCAGGGAGTGCGCTGCCACAGCGTGCGGTACTGGCCTTCCTCGGCCTTCAGCCGGCGGAACCAGGCTTCCCCGGCTTCCCAGGCCGGTTCGGTGAAGCGGCTTTCCAACTGCTTCCGGAAGTCGGCGTCCTGGGCGATATCGGCAGTGGCTTCCCGCAGCTTGGCCAGCACCGCGGCCGGCACGCCCGCCGCGGTAACCAGGCCGCGTTCGCTGGCCATCTGCACGTCGAAGCCCAGTTCCCGCAGCGTCGGCACGTTGGGGCGGAACCGGCTGCGCGTGGTGCCGCCCTGGGACAGCATGCGCATCTTGTCCGGCGCCGCGGTTACCGCGCCCAGGTTCAGCCCCATGCAATCCACCTGGCGGCCCAGCATGGCGGTGCGCAGTTGCGGGTCGCCCTGGAACACCACATGGGTCATGCGGAAGCCGGCGACTTCCTGCAGCAGCACCAGTTGCAGATGGTCGTCGGTGCCGACGCCCGGGGAGGCATAGGTGATCTTGTCCGGGTCGCGCTTGGCCGCCGCGATCAGGTCCGCCAGGGTCTGGTAGGGGCTGTCCTCATGCACCGTGATGGCGCTGGGGTCGGTCACCAGGTTCCCGAGCGGGGCGAAGTCGTCCAGCTTGTACTGGGCGGCGCGTTCGATCGGGATGGTGAACAGCCCGGGGTAGTTGGTGGTGCCGAGCGTATGGCCATCCGGCCGGGCCCGCGCCGTGGCGGCCAGCGCCAGCTCGCCACCGGCGCCGGGGCGGTTGCTCACCACCACGGTGCCGCCCAGGCGCTGTTCCAGCGCGCGGGCATAGCTGCGGGCGTCCAGGTCGGTGCCGCCGCCGGCGGTGAAGCCGACCAGGATCTCGATCGGCCGTTCCGGGAAGCGGTTGGCCTGCGCCAGGGCCGGCGCCAGCGCCGGCAGGGCCAGCGCCCCGCCGAGCAGCGCACGACGGGAAAGCGCGGTCACGCGCGGGCCTCGTTGCTGCTGTCCAGCCAGTCGATCAGCCGCTTCAGCCCTTCGCGCATTTCCATCTGCGGCTTCCAGCCGATGGCATTGAAGGCTTCCTCATGCGCGATGCGGAAGGCACCGCCGGAGGTCAGGCGCACCTTGCCGTCATTGCCGACGAACTCCGGCTCCGGCCCGCCTCCGGCGATCTCGGTCACCAGCTTCACCAGCTCCAGCGTGGTGATCGGCGAGGGGCCGGAGGTGTTCACCGCCACGTCGGTCGCCGGGCTTTCCAGCGCCATGCGGTTGGCCCGCGCCAGGTCGCCGACATAGACGAAGTGCTTGGTCTCGCTGCCGTCGCCGAACACCTGCGGGCGTTCGCCCTTGCGGATCTTGTCCAGGGTTTCGATGATGTAGAGCGCGTTGGCGGCGCGGTAGTGCTGGCGTTCGCCATAGACGGTGGAATAGCGCAGCACGACGTAGTTCAGCCCGTACTTGCGGAAATTGTCGCGGCACAGCTGTTCGCCGATGATCTTGGTGGCGCCGTACAGAATGGCGGCCGGCGGCGCGCCCAGGCTGTGGAACGGGGTGCTTTCCACCAGGTCGCCCTTCACCCCGGGGCCATAGCCGTACACGGCGTTGGAGGAGGCGAAGACCACCTTCCGCACCTTGTTGGCGCGGCAGGCTTCCAGCGCGTTCTGCACGCCGCGGACATTCACATCCAGCCCGGCCCAGGGGTCGCGGTCCATGTTCAGGGTCATGAAGGCGGCCAGTTGCACCACGCCGGCGGCGCCTTCGGTGGCGCGCAGCAGGTCGCCCATGCGCATCACGTCGCCCCGCACCAGCTTCAGCCGCGGGTGGTCCTTCAGGTGGGCGATGGCGGCGTCCGAGCCCAGGGAGAAATTGTCCAGCAGCACCACTTCGCTGGCGCCATGGTCCAGCAGTTCCGCCGCGGTGGCGCTGCCCACCAGGCTGGCGCCCCCGATGATGACGAAGCGGTTTCCTGAGATCGGCACTGCGGCCATGGTGTTTCCCCTAGCTTGAGTTGGCGCGATCCTTCCGGCAGGGCGCGCGCGTCGTCAAGGGTGGGGGCGGATGCCGGCGGCCCAGGCTGCCGCACGGTGCGGGTACGGGCCATGCGGGGTGGCTTGAACCCGGGGGCCCTGGCGGTCCAGGCTGGGCGGCGAGGTTCAGAAGGACGACCGCGATGGATGGCAGCCCGCAGCCACGCTACCAGGTGAACGAATACACCCCCGACCCGGCCGTGGTGTTCGATGCGGCGCTGGGCGCCAGCTTCGTGAAATATGCCCGGATGATGGCCAATCGCGGCCTGGTACAGTCCACCTTGGGCGGCATGGCGGTGCGGGTGCCGCACCCGGACTATCCGGACGGCATCGTCTACGCCAAGCCGCAGGGCCTGAGCCTGGAGGAGGTGGAGGTGGATGAACTGGTCATCACCGACATTCCCCATGGCCGCATCCTGCACGGCAGCCGCGCCACCACCGTCGGCCACCAGATGAACCGCGAAATCCTGCGGCTGCGGCCGGATGTGAACGCGGTGATCCACCTGCACCACGACGAGACCATCGCCTTCCTGGCCGCTGGCTTCGCGGAAATCCGCAGTACCTCGCTGACCTTCAGCTACCTGATGCAGAAGCCGGCGGCCTACCTGCCGGCGCACCTGAACGTCGAGGAGGATGTCGCGCCGATCAAGACCTTCATCCAGGACACCAACTGCATCATCATGCGCCGCCACGGCTTCACCGTGTTGGGGCGCACCATCCCGGAAGCCTATCATCGCACCTGCGTGCTGTGCGCCGAGGTGAAGCGCAACATCATCGTGGAAACCCTGGCCGCGGCGCATGGCCGCCAGGGCGAATACCTCAGCCCCGAGGACATGGCCTGGATGATGCAGCGCGGCGATGGCGTGGTGTACCCGGCGCTGATCCGCAAGCCGGGCAGCTGAAGCGTCAGGAAAGCCGGCGCAACTCGGCCAGGAAGCGGCTGGCCGCCAGCTCGGGCGGCCAGGGCTGCCAGGGCACCTCGCCATAGGCCTGGGCCAGCGGGTCCGCCGCCAGCAGCGCCGCCTTGATGCCCAACGTGTGGCGGGCTTCCTCGGCGGTCCAGCCGGCCACATGCACCGCCTCGGCCGCCGCCATGGCCACGTCGCACAGCTTGTGGCTGCGCTTGGTGTCCGGCGTCCAGGCCGGCAGGGCATAGCGCCGGGCCACCGCTTCCCACAGCCGGCGCTGCAACTCGGCGAAGCCGGGGCCCAGGAAGGGCTTCAACGGCGAGATGCAGTCGAAGTTGATCAGCCCTTCCTCGGCGTCGTGCAGCAACTCCCGCCGTTCCTCGGCATGGGTCAGCGGGCCGCGGGCGCGGCGGCGGCGCAGCGCCAGCACCGCCAGCGAATGCTGCGCCACCGAAAGTGGCGCCCCGGGCCAGATGGAATGCCCGCCCCAGCGATAGGTCCGCGCCAGCCCCAGCGCCAGGTCCTCGTCGGTCCAGTCCAGCGGGGAGGGTGCCAGCAGGTCCAGCCGCCGGCCCGACGGCAGCCGGACCCAGGCGCGTTGCGGGGTGGGGCTCAGAAGCGCGGGGCCGAGATGTCGAACTCGGTCATCACTTCCAGGTCCTCATTGAACCAGCTGGCAATGCCGGCGCGGCGCTGGCCGATGTATTCCGGCCGGCCATTGGCATCCAGCCGCATGGTCAGGTCGTGCCCCGGGATCAGCAGCGTGCCCGGCACCGCGCGCCACAGGCCCCAGATGCGGTTCAGCGTCGCCAGGCTGGCCGCCAGGTCCATGGTCATGTCGGTCTTCAGGCTCAGCAGCTCGGCGCGGTTCTTGGCGCTGTCGCCGGTGAACACCACCGGCACGTCGTTGCCTTGCAGCACGAAGCTCAGGCAGCCCGGGGTGTGGCCGGCGCAGAGATGGGCGGTGAAGCCGTGCAGGAACTGCTCGCCATCCTCCAGCAGATGCAGCTTCGGGTGCTTCGCCAGTTCCGCCACATAAAGCTCGGGCAGCGGGTTGAAGCCCACCGGGGTGCTGGTGGCCCAGTCCATCTCCACCCGGCCGATCCAGACATCCGCATTCGGGAACAGCGTGTAGTTCACCGAATGGTCCCAATGCGCATGGGTCAGCACCACATCGGTCACCGCTTCGGGTGCCACGCCGGCGGCCTTCAGCTGCTTGCCGAACTCACCGCGAATGCTGAAGGCGCCGACATCGATCAGGATGGTTTTGCCGTGCCCGCGCAGCAGGGCGATGGTGCTCCAGCCCAGGCCGCCATGGCACAGGCTCTTGCCGGGGTAGCCCTGGACCAGGATGTCGATCTTGTACATGCGTTCCGCTCCGCGTTTCCGGCGGAAGGTCACGCCGGGCGGGCGGCGCGTCAATCCTCCGCGCGGATATTGCCGTCGCGGATGATGCGGCCGAACTTGTCGCTTTCGCTGGCAACGAAGCGGGCGAAATCAGCCGGCGAC
>CANBXZ010000156.1 GCA_947373495.1 Acetobacteraceae bacterium | reverse complement strand
CCGGGGGTGTAGGGCGCGATCATCCGCAGTGGCCGCGATGGCCATTCCGCCTGGGCCCGGGCCAACGTGGGCAGGGCCAGCGTGGGCAGGGCCAATACGGGCAGGGCTGGCGCGGCCAGCAAAGCCCGGCGCGAGAACTTCAACATCCGCTTCCCTCCGCTATTTCGGGAAACGCTAGCACCCTTCAGCCCGGGCCGGGGTCCATCGATGCGCCGCGGCTGAAGAAGCGATGGCCGGGCTGCACCTTGCCCGGTTGGGCATGGCCTTCCACCGCCTGGCGAATGCTTTCCAGCGTGCGTTCCAGCGCCTGCTTCAACCCGGCCTCCACGCTGCCGGCCTGCTGGGCCAGGCGCTGGGCCACATGCGGCAGCGGCACCAGGTGCAGGTGCAACTCCACCTGGCAGCGCTCGCCCTCGCCGGTCACCTGCAACTCGCCCTTGTAGTAGACCAGGGCGTCGCTGCCCCAGCGCATCAGGCGCCGCTCGGCATCCACCTCCATCCAGCCCTCGGCCTGCCAGGGTTGGCCGCCGGCCTCGCCCTCCAGCAGGATCTGGCCTGGCCCGGTGCTATGCGCCTGGCGTACCGAGGGCAGGTAGCGCGGCATGTTGGCAATGTCGGCCAGGAAGCCGAAGGCCACCTCCGCCGGGCGATTGATGCTGATCCTGCCGGTATAGTCACCCATTGGCGCCGCAACCCCCGCGCATACCCATGAGGCCGAGCAACGCGCGGGCAGCGCACCGGTTGCTTCAGTGTGCCGCGGGCGCGCGGCCCTTTGGCTTGCCGCCCTGGTTGGCCGGGGCCATGCGCTCATCGTCCGGGTTGGAAACCTGGCTTGGCGTTTCGCCTTCCGGGGCGGGCTGGTCGATGAAGCGGAAGGCCGGCTCCTTGTTCCAGGGGCCGCGCATGTCCAGTGCACCGTCGCGGGACATGTTGAAGTACAGGTCCACGGTGGAATCCGGTGCCACGTTGCCGAACATCGGGTCATCCAGCTTGCCCATGGCGTGCAGCGCCTGCATGAACATCCGGGTATGGCTGATCTCGCGCGTCAGCAGGAAGGTCAGGGCTTCCTTGGTGCCGGCATCCTCGCAGCCATTCAGCAACGCCTCATAGGTCTGCCGTGCCCCGGCCTCGGCGGCGATGTTGGCGCGCAGGTCGCGCACCACGTTGCCACCCTCATTGATGTAGCCGGCGGACCAGGCCTGGCCCTGGCTGTCGAGGAAATGCGGGCCGACGCCGCGAATGGCGAACAACGGGGATTGCTCGGCGGCCTGGCGGCCGGGGCCCTGGGTGTGCAGCTCGATCATCCGGCCGACCATCTCCAGGTGGCTGAACTCCTCGATGGCGATGTCCTGCAGCATGTCGCGGATGCCGGCATCCTGCACATGGAAGGACTGCACCCAGTATTGCAACGACGCGGTCAGCTCGCCGGTGGCGCCGCCGAACTGCTCCAGCAGCAACTGCCCGAAGCGGGCGTCGGGGGTGCCGACGCGCACCGGGAACATCAGCTCCTTGCGATGAAAGAACATGGGTCGCCTCCTGCCTTTGGATGGCAGGCTCAACGACGAAGGGGAGGGGGCGGGTTCCCCCGCTGGCGCTTGGCTTTCAGCCGCCGCGCTTGCGCCCGCGCATCTTCTTCGGGTCGTAGCCGCCGCCGCCCGGACCCATCGGCTTCGGCTTCCAGCCCTCGCCGCGGGCGCCGCCCTTGGGCACGCTGTCCCGCAGGGAACGCCCGGCCGCATTCACCGCCAGCGCCGGGGCCATGCCCAGGCTGGTCGCGGCCTCGGCGCCCAGTTCCAGCAATTCCAGCCGCTTGATCTCGTCGCGCAGCCGGGCCGCATCCTCGAATTCCAGGTCCGCCGCCGCGGCGCGCATGCGCTTTTCCAGCTCGGTGATGCTGGCGCGCAGATCCTTGCCGACGAAGTTGGAAGCGGCGTCGCCCTCCACCGCGTCCACGGTGACGTAGTCCTGCTCATAGACGCTCTGCATCACATCGCTGATGTCGCGCTTGATGCTGGTGGGGGTGATGCCGTGGGCGGTGTTCCACGCCACCTGCTTGGTGCGGCGGCGGTCGGTTTCCTCCAGCGCGCGCTTCAGGCTGTCGGTCATCCGGTCGGCATACAGCACCACACGGCCCTCGGCGTTGCGCGCGGCGCGGCCGATGGTCTGGATGAGCGCGGTGGTGCTGCGCAGGAAGCCTTCCTTGTCGGCGTCGAGGATGGCGACCAGCGTGCATTCTGGAATATCCAGCCCCTCGCGCAGCAGGTTGATGCCGACCAGCACGTCGAACACGCCGCGGCGCAGGTCGCGGATGATCTCGATCCGCTCCAGCGTATCCACGTCCGAATGCAGGTAGCGCACGCGCACGCCGGCCTCGGTCATGTATTCGGTCAGGTCCTCGGCCATGCGCTTGGTCAGGGTGGTGACCAGCACGCGGCCACCCTGCTTCATCTGCTCGCGGCATTCGGCCAGCAGGTCGTCCACCTGGCCTTCCACCGGGCGGATCTCGGTGATCGGGTCCACCAGGCCGGTGGGGCGGATGACCTGTTCGGCGAAGACGCCGGCCACCCGCTCCATCTCCCACGGGCCCGGCGTGGCGGAGACGAACACCGTCTGCGGCCGGAAGGCTTCCCATTCCTCGAATTTCAGCGGCCGGTTGTCCATGCAGCTGGGCAGGCGGAAGCCGAACTCCGACAGGATGGTCTTGCGGGCAAAGTCGCCCCGGTACATGCCGCCCAACTGGCCGATGGTCACATGGCTTTCGTCCACCACCAGCAGCGCATTCTCCGGCAGGTATTCGAACAGCGTCGGTGGTGGGTCGCCGGGATTGCGGCCGGTGAGGTAGCGGGAATAATTCTCGATGCCCTTGCAGGAGCCGGTGGTCTCCAGCATCTCGATGTCGAACTGGGTGCGCTGGCCAAGGCGCTGGGCTTCCAACAGCTTGCCCTGGCTTTCCAGCACCGCCAGGTGTTCCTGCAACTCCGCCTTGATCGACTTGATCGCCTGGGCCAGCGTCGGCCGCGGCGTGACGTAGTGGCTGTTGGCGTAGATGTTCACCTTGTCCATCTCGGCCGTCAGCTCGCCGGTCAGCGGGTCGAATTCGCGCAGGCCGTCGATCTCGTCGCCGAACAGGTTGATCCGCCAGGCGCGGTCCTCCAGGTGGGAGGGCCAGATGTCCACCGTCTCGCCGCGGATGCGGAAGGTGCCGCGGGCGAAGAAGCTGTCGTTGCGGCGGTATTGCTGTTCCACCAGGCCCTTCACCAGCACGTCGCGGTCCATCTTGCCGCCGCGTTCCAGCTTCACCACCATGCGGGAATAGGTCTCGACGCTGCCGATACCGTAGATGCACGAAACGCTGGCGACGATGATGACGTCGTTTCGTTCCAGCAGCATCTGCGTGGCGGAATGGCGCATGCGGTCGATCTGTTCGTTGATCTGCGCGTCTTTTTCAATATAGGTGTCGGTGCGCGGAACATAGGCTTCCGGCTGGTAATAGTCGTAGTAGCTGACGAAGTACTCTACCGCGTTGTCGGGGAAGAAGCTCTTCATCTCCCCATATAACTGCGCCGCCAGGGTCTTGTTCGGCGCCAGGATCAGCGTTGGCCGCTGGATGGATTCAATCACCTTGGCCATGGAGAAGGTCTTGCCACTGCCGGTAACCCCCAGCAGCACCTGGTCCCGCTCCCCAGCCGCGATGCCGTCCAGCAGGGTGCGGATGGCGGTGGGCTGGTCGCCATTCGGCTCGAACGGGCTGACCACGCGCAGCGGGCGCCCGGGCGCCATCGCGGCGCGCTTGGGCGGGGAGAACATGACGGGGGGCAGGTGGTCCATGGCCGCTTAAATTGGGCCCACCCGGGCCTCGCCGCAACCTGCCATGCGCGCGGCTGGCCGGTTCAGCCTGGCTCGCGCCGGCAGAACACCGCCTCGCCATCCGGCATGCCCAGCAGGGCCTCCACCGCCAGCGGTTCCAGCGCGGCCTCGGCGTTCAACCACCAGGCGCGAAAACCCTGGTCGGCCAGCCAGGCCAGTTGGGCGGCCACATCCACCCGGCCCCGCATCATCGGCATGGACCAGGCGGTGACGATGGTGAGCCCCGCCGACCGTGCCAGCAGCGATTCGCCACCGCGCAGCGCCAGCAACTCGCAGCCGCAGGTGTCCAGCCGCAGCAGGTCCAGCGCCGGGCAATGCGCCAGCGCCTCGTCCAGCCGAATCGTCGGCACGCTCAGGCGCTGGGTGTGCCGCGGGCTGGCGGGCAGCAGGGCGCCACTGGCGGCATGGTCCGGCACCACGGCGAAGCCGGCGCTGCCGGTGCGGTCCAGTGCCGCCTGCTGGTGCAACCGCACATGGCCGCCCAGGTTGTTCACCTCCAGCGTGGCGGCCAGCAGCCGCGCCACCGCCGGGTTGGGCTCGAAGGCGTCCAGCAGCCCTTCCGGCCCCACGGCCTCGGCCAGCGCCAGGGTGAAGGGGCCGACATTGGCGCCAACATCCGCCACCCACTGGCCGCGCCGGGCCAGCCGGGCCAGCAGCGCCTCCACCCGTGGCTTCCAGTGGCCGTCCCGCAGCAGGCTGGGGGTCAGGTCCAGGTCCTGCGGCACCAGGAACATCCGCTGGCCGCGCCAGGTTTCCGCCAGCACCCGGTCGCCCAGGAACAGCGGCGGCTGGCGCGGCACCAGCCCGGCCGAGGGCAGGTCCGCGGTCAGCCGGGCGAAGCGCTGGCGGAATTCCGGGCTGCGGATGACGCGCAGGCCCAGCCCGGCGGCATCCGCATCGGCCGCGGCGAGCTGGTGCTGAATGGCCGCCTCGCTTTCCGGTGCGCGGCCCAGCAGCAGTTCATAGGCCGCCACCACCAAGTCGCGGGTCAGCCTGGGGCTTTCGGCCATGCGGGTCTCCGGTTGTGGCCGGGGCTTATGGCCCGATGGCGCCGGCCTTTTCCAGCACCTGCCGCATGCGTGGGATGTCCTGCGCCACCACGGCGGCGAATTCGGCCGGGCTGTTGGCCACCACCTCCACCCCCAGGTCCACCAGCTTGGCGCGCACGTCGGGCACCGCCAGGGTGGTGATGAAGTCGCGGTGGATGCGTGCCACCACCTCCGGCGGGGTGCCGCCGCGGGCGAACAGGCCGTACCAGGCGGTGACGTCGAAGCCCGGGAAGCCCTGCTCGGCCACGGTCGGCACGTCCGGCAGGCTGGGCGCGCGGCTGGGGCCGCTGACTGCCAGGGCGCGCAGGCTGCCATCCCGGATCCGTGGGGTCTGGATGATGATGTTGCCGAACTGCATGGTCACCCGGGCTTCCATCACATCCATCAACTGGGTGGCGGAAACCGGGTAGGCCACGCCGGTGATGTCCAGGTTGCCCATCTGCTTCAGCACCTCGGCGCCGATATGCTGGGAGGTGCCGAGGCCGGCATGGGCATAGGTCAGCACCCCGGGGCGGGCGCGGGCATCCGCCACCAACTCCACCAGGCTGCGATAGGGCAGGCGGCTGGAGATGGTCACCACGTTCGGCGTGCGGCCGATCAGGGTGATGGGTGCCAGGTCGCGCTGCGGGTCGTAGGGCACCGGCGGCAGCATGCTGGGGCGCACCACCACGCCGGCGTCACCGGGCAGTACCAGCATGTAGCCATCCGGCGGCGCCTTGGCCACGCGGTCGATCCCGATGGAGCCGCTGGCGCCGGGCACGTTCAGGATGACCACCGGCTGGCCGAAGCTGGCCTGCAGGTGCGGTTGCATGGCGCGGGCCATGACATCGGCGGCGGCGCCGCCGGCGAAGGGCACCACCAGCGTCACCGGCCGTTCCGGCCAGGCGGCCCGGGCGGGCAGGGCGGCGGCAAGCAGCAACAGGGCGGAGAGCAGACGTTTCATGGTGGGGTTCCCGATGCCGGCGGCCCTTGGCCAGGCCGCCGCGTTGCGCCTAGGCTGCCTGAAAAGCGGCGCGGAACAAGAGCCGACGGAGGAAGTGATGGTGATCCGTACCCTGGCCCTGGCGGCGGCCCTGGCGCTGGCGGCCCATGCCGCCGACGCCCAGCTCAGCGGCAGCGTGGGTTCCGCCCGGGAAGGCGCCATGGAGGGCGTGCTGGTCAGCGCCCACCGCGCCGGCGGCAACATGACCGTGACGGTGGTGAGCGACGCCGAGGGCCACTTCGCCTTTCCCGCCAACCGGGTGGGCCCCGGGCAGTACACGCTGAGCATCCGCGCCGCCGGCTACACCCTGGCCACTCCGCCCGGGGTGACGGTGGCCGGCGCCACCAGCGCCGCACTGACCCTGGCCCCGACCGATGACCTGGCCAGCCAACTGACCAATGCCGAATGGCTGGCCAGCATGCCGGGCAGCGAGGCGGACAAGCACTTCCTGCGCAACTGCGTGAACTGCCACACCCTGCGCCAGCCGCTGTTTTCCAGCCACGACACGGCGGCATTCGTCGCCGTGCAGGAACGCATGGCCACCTATGCGCCCGCTTCCGGCCTGCATATGCCGCAGCGACCGCTCGCCGACCGCATTTCCAACCAGGGCCCCGCCGCGGCGGCCGCGCGCATGGCGGTGTTCCAGCGCCAGGCCGGTTTCCTGGCCGGGGTGAACCTGGGCAACCGCCAGGCCTGGGCCTTCCCGCTGCAACCCTTCCCGCGCCCCAGCGGCCGGGCCACCCGCGTGGTGATTACCGAATACGACCTGCCCGAGCCGACTCGGATGCCGCATGACGTGGTGCTGACCGGCGACGGCACGGTTTGGTACAACAGCTTCACCGAGCAGGTGCTGGGCCGGCTGGACCCCGCCACCGGGCAGGTGCGGGAATACCAGGTGCCGGAGTTGAAGCCGGAAGCCCCAAAGGGGTCCCTGGCGCTGCGGCCAGACCAGGACGGCCAGTTGTGGCTTGGGCTGTCCTACCAGGGCGGCGTCGCGCGGTTCGACCCGCGCCGCGAGACCTTTCGCATGTATCCGCTGCCCGACAACCTGAACCGCGACCACACCCAGACCACCGAGGTGGAGCCCCGCCACCTGCATGTGGATGGCAAGGTCTGGATCGAGGACAGCGGCACCTATTCCCTCTACCGCATGGACGTGGCGACCGGCGCGATCGAGGTGTTCCAGCCGTTCCCGATCCCCAGCCCGAACATCTATGACATCACCACCGATGCCCAGAACAACGTCTATTTCACCGTCTTCGGCCGGGGCGATATCGGCCGGGTGGAGGCGCGCACCGGCCAGATCCGCACCTGGCCCACGCCCACGCCCAATTCCAACCCACGCCGCGGCACGCTGGATGAGCGGGGGCGCTTCTGGTTCGGGGAGTTCGCCGGCAACCGCATCGGCATGTTCGACACCCGGACGGAAACCTTCCGCGAGTTCACCCCTCCCACCCCGTTCAGCTTCCCCTACGACGCGGTGGCCGACCGCAATGGCGAGGTTTGGACCGGCAACATGATGACCGACCGCATCACCCGGCTGAACCCCGAGAGCGGCCAGATGGTGGAATACCCGTTGCCCCGCAGCACCAATGTGCGGCGGGTATTCGTGGACAACAGCACCACCCCGGTAACCTTCTGGGTGGGCAGCAACCACGGTGCTTCCGTGGTGCGGCTGGAACCGCGGGATTGAGCGGCCGTCGCGCGCTGGAAAGCCGCCCTACCGCGCGGCTTCCTGGGTGGTGAACTCGCCAAAGGCTTCGTTCAGGCGGCCGAGCGAGATCGGGATGTTCACCATCTGGCGTTGTGCCGCCACCACCGCCGCCAGCCGCAGGCTGGTGCCGCGGCGCAGGCTGGCCAGAATGTCGTCGGTGACGGCAATGCCGGCATAAAGCCCTTCGCCATCGCTGGTCTGGAAGGCCAGGCGCTGGGCCTCGCCCTCATCCACCTGCCACTGCACGCCGCCGGGCAGCCAGGCGCCATGCGGCAACTGGAACACCATGGTGAGGGAGCGGCTTTCGGGCTGCCGCCGCAACACCACCCGGGCCAGCCGGGCCTGGTTCTGCCGCAGCAGCAGCGTGGCGGTTATCTGGCAATCCCGCGCCGCGCCGGCGGCGGGCGGGGCGCAGGTCACGGCCCAGGGGCGTTCCTCGGCCAGCGGGACCTCGGCCGCGGCGGGCGCCGGGGTGGCCGCGGGCGGTGGCGCCGCCGGGGCCGGGGCGGCCACGGGCGCGGCGGCGCGTGCGGGGGCCGGGGCTGGGGCCGGAGCCGGGGGGCGTGGCTGCTGGGCTAGCGCGGCGGCCGGGGCGAAGGCCAGGGCCGCCAGCAGCAGGGCCGGGGGCTTCGGGTTCATCAGGGCCTTCATGCTTCCGCTTCCTGCCAGGCGTTGCCCCAGCGGTCCGCATAGACAACCTGGTTCAGCGGCGCGCGCCGTACCGGGCCGAATTTCCCCCGCGGCCAGCCCAGCGGCAGAATGGCGAAGGAATGCACCCCCTCCGGCAGGCCCAGCGCCGCCTCGGCTTCCTTCTCGAACAGCAGGTACAGCGTGGTCAACGTAGCCCCCAGCCCCAGGGCGCGGGCGGCCAGCAGCATGTTCTGCACCGCCGGGTAGATGCTGGCCCCGGCGCTGCGGCTGACATTGCCGCCCACGGCGCAGGGCACGATCCAGACCGGCGCTTCGTGGATATGGTCCGCCAGGTGCTCGGCGGCGGCCAGCATGCGGGCGAATTGCTCGGGAGTATTGCCGGGGGCGGGGCCGCCGCTGCGGTAGCGCGGGGCCACCACCTCATGCCAGCCGCGGCGATACCAATGCGCCGCCGCGTCCTTGATGCCCTGGTCCCGTATGACCAGAAAGCGCCAGCCCTGCATGTTGCCGCCGCTGGGGGCGCAGGTGCCGGCTTCCAGCACCTGGGCCAGCAGCGAATCGGGCACCGGGTCGGGCTTCAGGCGCCGCATGCTGCGCGTGCTGCGCATGGTTTCGAACAGGTCGAAGCTCGGCTGGTCCATGCGCTTGCCCTGAAGAGGGTGGTGCCCGGTGAGGGGATCGAACCCCCGACCTTCGGTTTACAAAACCGCTGCACTACCGCTGTGCTAACCGGGCGCGGGCGAACCGATAGCGCGTCGGCTCGCCACACTCAACGGTCCCGGCAGCAGGGGGTGGGCCGGGGCCCGGCTTCAGGCATGGCCCACCGGGCCAAAGGCGTCCTGGTTGGTGGCGCGCACCACCGCGGCGAACAGCCGCAGCGCGTCCGGGCCGCCGCGGTCGTTCAGCGTGCCGTGTTCCATTTCCACGGCCAGCAACTCGGCATGTTCGGCCAGGGTTTCGGCGGCGCGGCGCAGGGCTTCCCTGGAAAGGGCAAGCTGCACATCGTCAGCCAGGGTGTTCCAGTTACTGGTGTTCCAGTCGGCGGTTGGCATGGGCTTTCCCATCCCGAGCGCCGTTCTGGCGAAATCGCACGATCCACCCACCGGGGCGGCGACGGAACCATGCATCCGCTTCGGTTAAGCGGCGGTATAGGCGGCGATCACCTGGCGTAATCAACCGGCAGCGCGGTGGTGTATTTGATTCGCTCCATCGAGAAGGAGGAACTGACGTCGCGCAGGTCGGCAATGGCGATCAGCCGCTTGTACACCGCGTCATAGGCGGCGATGTCCGGCACCACCACGCGCAGCAGGTAGTCCACGCTGCCGCTCATGCGGTGCAATT
>CANBXZ010000155.1 GCA_947373495.1 Acetobacteraceae bacterium | reverse complement strand
GGCGATGCCCGTTACGGTGGCGGCGCCGGCGCGCTGCACCTGCTGGCGCGCTCGCTGGCGCTGCCGACCGAACCGGCCATCAACGTCACCGCCGCCGTGCCCGCGCATATGCGCGCGGCGATGGCGGCCTGCGGCTGGGTGGCATGAGGTGGGCTGTCGCAAGCCTGGCCCTGCTGCTGATGTTGGCCGCCACGCCTTGCTCGGCCCAACGCGGCGGCTGCGGCCTGGGGCTGGGGCTGGCCGCCCTGGCCGAGGCCGAGCACCTGCTGGCCGCGCCCAGCCCCGGCCTGGAAGCCGGCCGCGACCAGGCCGCCCAGGCCAGCGCCCAGCTGCATGAGGCGCGCCTCAGCCTGCAAGGCTGCGGCTGCCGCCGGGTGGCGGAACAGGCCGGGGAGGCCGCCGGGCTGGCGGAACAGGCCAGGTCCCAGGCCAGCGTGGCGGATCTGCGCCGCAGCCTGGACCGTGCGCGGTTTTCGCTGCGGCTGGCGCGGGAACGGGCAGGGCGGGACGGCTGTTCCTGAAGCGCGCTACTCGAAGCTGACCCATTTGCGTGGCGGGGGCGCCGCCAGGTCCCGCATCGCCGCCTGCACCATGCTGTCCAGGGCGGCCAGGAAGCGGCTCTTGTCCTGCTTCTGCATGCTGGCCGGGCCGCCGGTGGCCACGCCGATGGCGCGCAGATGCTCCCCCACCGCGCGGCCGGCCATGGCGCTGCCGATATTGTCGGCGGTCCAGTTGTGGCCCTTGGGCGACAGCGCCCGGGCGCCCTTTTCCAGGCAGCGGGCGGCCAGGGGAATGTCGCTGGTCACGCAGACATCGCCGCGGCCGATATGCTCCACGATCCAGTCGTCGGCGGCATCGGCGCCTTCCGGCACCAGTTGCATCCGCACATTGGGCAGTTCCGGCGGGCGCAGCGGGCGGCTGCCGTTGGCCACCACCACCACCGGCAGGTTGAGCCGCGTCGCCACGCGATACACCTCATCCCGCACCGGGCAGGCGTCGCCGTCCACATGAATGGTCGTCATACGGCGCGGCTTACCCTGCCAGCGGCACGCTGCCCAGCACCACCGGCGGCGGCCAGTGCACGAGGTTGAGCGCGATGGCCCGCGCCCGCACCGCCAGGCATGCGCCAGGGTGCGGCGGGTGGCGCCAGCCATGGGTGCCAGCCCCAGCGGCCAGCGCCGACCGGGCTCCAACCGGTTGTCGGGTTGCGTGAGGCGCGCCTTTCGGTCAGCGCCCCGAAGGCGATCACGCTCCGGCGTCCGGCGCCGGCCTCATCGCACCCGGACCTGCGCGGCGGCGGCGATGCCATCGGCATCCAGTACCGTCACCCGGTAGAAGCCGGGGCCGGCCGGCACCCAGGCGGCTTCCCGCTTGGCGGTCTCATGCACCAGCGGCTGGCCATCCACCAGGAACACCAGGGGGCGGCGGCCGCCGGCGGCGCGCAGCGTCACATGGCCCTCACCCTCGGCCAGCACCGCGCCGGGCGGTGGGAACAGCAGGCGCAGCCGGTCCAGCCGTTCCGCCAGCGGGGCGGCGATGGCGCGGTTTTCCTGGGCGTCGCGCGGGGCGGCGGGCAGGCGTTCGAACAGTTGTGCCAGCAGTGGCAGCGCCAGCCGGGCCCCGGTGGGCAGGCCGGCATCGGCCACCATCGGGGTGCCATCGGGCCGGCCGACCCATACCCCGGCCACGTGCCGACCGTCGAAGCCCAGCGCCCAGGCGTCCCGCCCGCCCCAACTGGTGCCGGTTTTCCAGGCGATGCCGGGCGGCCCGCCGGCCGGGAAGGGCTGCACCAGAATGCCCGCCAGCATGGCCGCGGCGCGGCGTTCCAGCACCTGGCGGCGCGGCGCTTCCTCGGTGCCCGGCTGGTAGCGTAGCGGCGCGGCGCGGCCGGCATCGGCCAGCATGGCGTACAGCGTGACCATGTCGCGCAGGGTTTCCCCGGCGCCCCCCAGCGCCAGCGGCAGCGCCGCGTCGGCGCCCAGCGGCAGCCGTGGCGGCGCCCCGGCGGCCTTCAACGCCGAGGCGAAGCGCAGCGGCCCCAGTTCTTGCAACAGCGCCACCGCCGGCAGGTTCAACGAATGGCGCAGCGCCTCCGCCACCGTGATCCGGCCGGTGAAGCCACGGTCCAGGTTTTCCGGCGCGTAGCTGCCGAAGCGCCGGGGCAGGTCGTCCAGCAGGGTGCCGGGCTGGGCGATGCCGGCCTCGAACGCCATGGCGTAGAGCATCGGCTTCAGCGCCGAACCGGGCGAGCGCACGGCGCGCGAAAGGTCCAGCGCGCCGGCCCGGGCCTGTTCGCCGAACTGGCCGCCCACCAGGGCACGCACTTCCCGGCTGCGCCAATCCGCCAGCAGCAGCGCCACCGCCACCCGGTCCGGCAGGGTGCGCACCGCGACGGCGGCGATCTCCTCGGCGCTGCGTTGCAGGCCGGCATCCAGCGTGCTGGCCACCGGGCCGGCAGCGCCGCGCGCCAATTCGCGCGCCAGGTGGGGCGCCAGGTTCGGCATCGGCTGGCGCTGCCGTGGCACCGGGCCAACCAGGGCGCGGTCGGCGGCACTGATGCCGAGGGCGCCGCGGGCGCGGGCATGCAGCACCGCGTCGCGCGCGGCTTCGGCGGCGGCCGGGTGGCGGTCTGGCCGGCTGCGTTCCGGCTGGCGTGGCACCGCCACCAGCAGCGCCGCCTCGGCCACGTCCAGCCGTGCCGCCGGGCGGCCGAACCAGGCCAGGGCGCCGGCGCGCACGCCTTCCAGGTTGCCGCCCTGGGGCGCCAGCGTCAGCCAGATGCCCAGGATCTCCCGCTTGGAGAAATGCGCTTCCAGTTGCAGCGCGCGGGCCACCTCCACCAGCTTGCTGCGCAGCGTGCGCGGCCGGGGTTCCAGCAGCCGCACCGCCTGCATGGTCAGGGTGGAACCGCCCGAGACCACCCGCCCGGCCCGCACCCATTGCAGCGCGGCGCGGGCCAGGGCCAGCGGGTCCACGCCCAGGTGATGGAAGAAGCGCTTGTCCTCGGCCGCCACCAGCAGGTCCACCAGGTGGGGCGGCACGTCGGCCACGGTGGTGGCCAGGCGCCAGACGCCGCCGGGCGCCGGCAATACCGCCAGCGGCCGGCCCTCGCGGTCCCGCACCTCGCTGGCCACCGCCTGCCAGCGGCCCAGCGCCGGCGGCAGCGCCCGGTCCAGCGCCAGCAGCCCGCTGAGGGCCACCGCCGCCAGCCCGGCCGCCAGGCGCCACCTCATTCGGCCGGCGTCACCTGCACCCGCCGGGTGGCACCGCGGGCGAAGATCGCCGGGCGGTACATGTCGGCCACCTCGGCGCCGGGCAACTCGAAGCGGCCGGCGGTTACCGCGCGCAGCCGCACCGCCAGCCGGAACGCCGGTGTCTCGGCGCTCAGGTTCAGCGCCGCGGCGTAGCGGTCATCCAGCGCCGGGGTGGCTGCGGTCTCGGTCAGCTCGCCCAGCCAGGGCATGCCCGGCACCGTGCCGGCGGCCATGCGGCTGACAATCTCCCACCCCGCCGGCAGGCCCTGTTGCAGCAAGGCCCGATGTTCTTCCCGCGTGTCGGCGCGGCCCTCCACCAGCATGACGAAGACCTGGTTCTGTCGCAGCTGGCCAATCTCCTGCGGCTTGCCGTCCACCGCGAAGAAGCGGCGGGTCACCCGCATGCCGGCGGTGGCGGCGGGCAGTGCTTCCCGCGGGATGCCGGTGACGGCCACGCTCTGCCACAGCGTGGCGGCGCCTTCGTTCCTCAGCCGGGCCGGGCCGGACAGGGCCAGGGAAACCCTGGGCCCGGGCGCCGGCACCGGCTGGCCGTTCAGCGCCACCTGCGGCGGCCGGCTGTCCCGCCCCAGCGCCTGGGCGGCGGCGATGGCCCAGGCCTGGTCCTGGGTGCTGCTGCCGGCCGGGGTCAGTTCCGGCCCGGGCAGCCGGGCGATCAGCACCGGCAGCCGGCTGGCCAGCAGGCCGCTTTCCTTCAGCAGCAGCGCCACCGCCAGGCTGTCCCGCGCGGCGTTGCCGTAGTCGAACGCCCACCAGCGCCGGGCCGGGCTGGCCAGGGCGGCGGTGAAGGCGGCTTCGGCCCGCTCGCGGTCGCCGGCGCGGGCGAAGGCGCTGGCCAGCTGGGCCTTGGCCAGCGGCGTAGGCAGTTGGTCCAGCTGTTCCAGCAGCCGGCGGGCGGCGCCCAGCCGATGCCGCCCGGCCATGCCCAGCACATGCAGCCGATAGGCCTGGGCGGCGCGTTCCTCGGCACTGTCCGGGGAAGCGGTCTCCACCGTCTCCAGCAGGTTCTTCAACGCCTCCTCCAGCGCCGCTTCGGGCACCGTGGCGCCGGCGGCCTTGGCGCGCAGCAGCGCCTCCACCGCATAGGGGCCGAGCCAGATCTCCTCCGCCCCGCCCGAGGACCACAGGCCGAAGGCGCCATCGAAGCGCTGGCGCACCAGCACGCTTTCCACCGCGCGCTGCAACTGGCCGGCGCGGTCCGCCGTTTCCGGATAGGCGGCGAAGGCCATCAGCTTGGAGGCGGATTGCTCCAGGCAGGCGAAGGCATACTGCTCCAGCGCCTGCAGCATGCCGGCCACGTCGTAGCGGTTGGGGCCACCCACCGTGACGCTGGCCCGCCAGGTGCCGGGCACGAAGCGTTCCAGCGGCGGGGCCAGGGCGGCCTCGCGCCCCGGTGCCAACTCGGCGGCGGCAACCTCGGTGGTGACCGGGCGAGAGGAGCGCACGGTGATGCGGTATTCATGGCTGGCGGCGAAGTTGTCCGGCCCGGTCACCGCCAGCCGCAGCACGCCTTCCCCGGCGCCGGTGGCGCGCAGGGAGGTGGCCGGGGTGGCGCGGGCGCCGGTGGCCAGGCGCTGGGCCAGCCGGGTCGGGCCGCCGATGGCGATGGCGCCTTCCGCGGTCAGTGTCGCCACCACCTCGCCGGCCGGCAGGTCCAGGTTGTGCAGCAGCAGCGGCAGGCGGGCTTCGTCGCCCGGGGCCAGGAAGCGCGGCAGCAGGGCTTCCGCCACCACCGGGTCGCGCACCACCAGCGGCTTGCTGGCGGCCCCGGTGCGGCTGCCCTGCCAGGCCACCGCCATCAGCCGCAGTTCACCGGCGAAGTCCGGAATCTCCAGCGTGACGCTGGCGGTGCCGTCCGCCGCCACCGCCACCGGGCCGCTGAACAGCGCCACGGTGCGCTGCGGAATCTGCTGCAACCCCATGCCGTCCATGCCGTCGCCGCCCTGGCGCAGCGTGGTGGCGTCGCCATCCGCCGGGGTGATGAGCCGGCCATAGTCGTCGCGGATGTCCACCCCCAGGCGGCGCTTGCCCATGAAGCGGCCCACCGGGTCCGGCGTGGCGAAGCGGGTCAGCCGCAGGATGCCCTCATCCACCGCCGCCAGGGTCAGCATGGCGCCAGCCTCGGCGCCGGTCAGCCGCAGCGGAATGGTCACGCGCTGGCGCGGCAGCACCCGTTCCGGGCTTTCGATCGCCACCTCGATCCGCCGGCTGTCCGGGGCCAGTTGCAGCCAGGCCAGGCCCAGGGCGCGGCCGGGCATGTTGCGGGCCTCGCCCGGGCGGAACACGGTCACGGCCACGTAGGCGCCGGGGCCCCAGGCGGCATCCACCGGCACCGTCACCTCGGTGCCGCCGGCGGCCACCTCCATTTCCTGCACGCTCACCAGGCGGTCGGTCAGCACCGCCACGCTGGCGATGCCGGCGAAGGGCGCCACCACGCGCAGCCGCGCGGTCTCCCCCGGTTGGTATTGGCGCTGGTCGGCGGCCACATCCACCTTGTCCGGCACCTCGGCGTTCTGGCTGGGCGCCCAGCCGCTGCGGAAGCGATAGCTGGTGATGGCCAGGCTGCCGGCCTCGGTCACTTCCAGCCGGTAGCGGCCGAAGGGCAGGCGGCGGCTGTAGCGGGCCGGGGTGGCGGCGGGCACCGCCAACTCGGTGCTGTCCACCGCCTCGTCGGTCCACACCGTCTCATAGCGCGCCAGTCGGTTGCGCAGCACCAGCCGCCATTGCGGCCGCTCCCGCACCAACCGCAGCCGCAGCGTCGCGGCGCCGGCCTGTTCGGCGCGGTTCAGGGCGATGATGTCGAAGGCGGCCTCGGCATCGGCGTCGATCGCGTCCTCGGCGAAGCCCGGCTTCACCCCGATCAGCCGGCCGTGGGTCTGCACCGCCAGGTTCAGGCTGGTGCGGGAAGCCCGGCCGCCTGGCTCGTCGATGGTCACCGTCACCTCGGCCCGCAGCGGGCGGGTGGTGTCGGGCGCGGTGTCCAGCATCAGGCTGAGGATGCCGTTGCCCTGGTCATCCAGCGGGGGGAATTCCAGCGGCTGCGCCTCGGGGGCGAATTGTTCGTCCGCGGCGCCGAAGACGTAGCCCGGGAAGGCTTCCAGCCCGCGCTGGCTGATGGCGCGGATTTCACCCGAACCGCTCAGCCCGGCGCCGGGCGCGCCGTACAGGAAGCGGGCATTGAGCGGAATGGCCAGCGGCTGCTGCAGCACCAGCGGGCCGGGCGCCGGCCCGGCGGTGACCGCCAGGCGTTCCGGCACGAAGGCGTCCACCCGGAAGGTGGCGCTGCCGATCGGCGGGGCGTTCGGGTCGCTCAGCACCTCCACCGTCCATACCCCGGCCTGGGCCGAGGCGGCGAGCGGGATGGCCCAGAGGATGGCGGCGCCTGGCTCGCGCGCCGGCACCGCCTCGGCGAACACCTGGCCGCCGGGGCGGCGCACCCGGAAGCGGGCGGGGAACTCGGCCTGGTCGCCGCTGGCATTGCGCAGCAGCGCCGCCGCGTTCACCGTCTCGCCCGGGCGGAAGATGCCGCGGTCCAGCCAGACGAAGGCGTCCAGCGGGCCGGGATGCGCGGCGCCGCCGGCACCGCGGTCGGACAGGTCGAAGGCGGTGGCTTCCAGGTCCATCTGCACCAGGTCGTCGCCCTGGAAGGCCTGCAACGCCTTGGGCGCCATCGGGCCGCTGCCGGCCAGCAGCGCGGCGCCGAACCGCACCACGCCATCGCTGCCCGAGGTTGCCTCGGCCAGGATGTCGTTGTTGGTGGCCATCAGCCGCACCTGCACCCCGGCCAGCGGCCGGCCGGCGCTGAAGCCGCGCACCTGCGCCGCCAGCCCCTGGCTGGAACGCCAGGCGGTCAGCCCCAGGTCGGTGGCGATCAGCGGCAGTGCCACCGCCGTGGCGCGGGTGCCGTCCGCCGGCTTGACGATGAGCACGAACATGCCCGCGCCGCTGGCACGCAGCGCCTCCGGCAGCGCCAGGGTGCTGCGCTGCACCGCATTGGCCCGCAGCGGCGGCAACTGCACCGTGCCTTCCCACACCACCCGGCCCCATTCCTGCTGGAAGTTCTCGGCCGCCCAGCTTTCCACCGCGTCGCCCGGCTTCCAGTCCCGGCCCACCGGCACCAGGTTGCGTTCGGTCACCCGCACCACCCGCAGGTTCAGCGCGGAGACGTTGACAGTGGCCACCGCCACGCTCTGTTCCTGGCCGCGCGGCAGCAGGAAGGCCGCGGTGTCGAACACGATGCGCGGGGTGCGGTTGGCCACGGCGATGTTCACCGCGGCGTCGCGCGCCAGCTTCAGGCCTTCCTCGCCCGGCATGCCGGCGCGCAGCACCAGCCGGGTGGTGGCGCCATAAGGCAGGCCGGTGACGCACAGCTCGTCGCCTTCCCGGGTCACCGCCAGGTTGGGCAGCGGCGGTTCGGCGCGCAGCCAGTCGCGCGGCTGCCAGTCGTCCCGCCGCGCCGGGGGCACGGTGAAGGCCAGGCAGCTGCGGGCCGGTTCGGCCTCGGCATCCGTGGTCACCCGGGACACCATGATGCCGGCGGCGCGCCGGGCCTCGGCCAGTTGGGTGCGATAGGCCTGGTTGTCGGGGGCGCGCTGCACCACTTCCTGCAGGGTCTCGATTTGTTGCGGCAGCCGGTCCAACCGGCCCAGCGCCTCGGCCATCAGCAGCAGGGAGGGGATTTCCGGCGCGCCGGCGGCCACCAGCTGGAAGCTCTGCCAGGCGGCGTGCAGCGCCCGGGTCGGCTCCGGCGGGGTGCGGCGCAGCTGGGCGCGGGCCAGGGCCAGCCAGTGCTCGGCGGTGGCCTCGCCGCCCGCGGCGCGGTCTTCCCAGGCCTGGGCGGCGGCGGCCCAGTTGTTGGTGCGCTCGGCGGCGCTGGCGCGCTGTTCGGCGCTGTTGCGCTGGGCCGGGGTGGCGCCGGCCGGAAAGCGCCGGGTCAGGGTGCGTTCATACTGGTCGCTGTCGCGGCTCAGGCCGGGCAGGTCGAACGCCTGGGCGGCGGGCGAGGCCTGCAGCAGGGCGGCAAGCAGGGCGAGCAGCGGCATCAACAGGCGCATGGCGGAGTTCCTGGGCGGCTTTGAAGTGACCTTCGGTGCAGCATGGCACGGAAGCCCGGCGCTGCGCAGCGGGGAGGCGACCCGCGGGCAGCGGATTCGTGGCACGGTGGTTGCTTCAATCAGGCGCGGCCCAATATGCCGGGAAGCCCAGGTCGCGGCATTGGCGTGGCTTCGCGCAAATGCCGCTTTTCTGGCTTCTGCTTCCGTGGAATGAGAGAGGGGCGGGCCGGGCTTCCGGCGTGCCAAGAGTAACCAAGGGTGATGGTGGGCCGCATTGTAACCGCGGCCTGCTGCTTGCTGGACCGGGTCAGGGAATGGGGCGAATGATGCGACCTGCGATGTTCACGATGGGCCTGGCCGCCGCGCTGCTGCTTGGCGCGCCCGTCCCGGGCGCCTTGGCCCAGGGCCGCGGCATTCCCGTCAGCTCGGACCCCGCCACGGTGGGCCCGGTGCCGGTCGAGGTATTGGCCAACGGCATCGTTGCCTCGGAAAGCGTCATCACCATCCGCACCCGGGTGGACGGCCAGATCGAGCGGATCCTGGTGCAGGAAGGCCAGATGGTGCGCCGCGGCCAGCCGCTGATCGTCATGGACAGCCGGCTGACCCGGGCGCTGCTGGCGCAGCAGGAAGCCCAGCTGAACCGCGACAAGGCCCTGGCCGCCCGGACCGAGGCCGACCAGGTGCGCTACCGCAGCCTGCGCGGCGAAAGCTTCGCCAGCCAGCAGCGCTACGAACAGGCCGTGGCCGACGCCGCCGCCGCCGCCGCCGTGGTGAAGGCGGATGAGGCGATCATGGAACAGACCCGCCTCAACATCGAATTCGCCACCATCACCGCCGAGATCGACGGCCGCCTGGGCGCCATTCCGCTGCGCGCCGGCAACTTCGTCCGCCAGGCCGAGAACACCGCCATCACCACGCTGACCCAGATGGACCCGATCCTGGTGCAGTTCAGCGTGCCGGAACGCTGGCTGCCCGAGATCAAGGCCGCGATGGGCGGCACCGGCATTCGGGTGCGGGCCAAGGCGGATGCGGATGTGGGCCAGCCGGCCGAGGGCGACGTGGTGTTCGTGGACAGCGCGGTGGACACCGCGACCGGCACCATCAGCCTGAAGGCGCGCTTCACCAACGCCGACTTCCGGCTGTGGCCCGGCCAGTACGTGCAGGTCACCATGGTGCCGCGGATCGAGGATGGCGCCATCACGGTGGCCGGCGGCGCGGTGCAGACCGGCCAGCAGGGCCGCTTCCTGTTCGTGGTGGGGCCCGATGGCACCGCGCAGCGGCGGGATGTCGAGTTCGTGCGCGGCATCGGCACCCGCGCGGTGGTGCGCGGCCAGGTGGCCAATGGCGACCGCGTGGTGGTGGATGGCGCCCAGCGGGTGGTGCAGGGCGCCAAGGTGGAAGACCGCGCCAACC
>CANBXZ010000154.1 GCA_947373495.1 Acetobacteraceae bacterium | reverse complement strand
CCACGGCCCACCCGCCCGCCGCATGAGGTGGCGGCCGCCTTCCCTGGCCCGGCTGCGCCTGCTGCTGGCGCAGCGCCGGCTGCGCGCCGCGCTGCTGCTGCTGGCCGCGGCGCTGGCGCTGCTGTGGGGCGGCATCTGGCTGCACCTGGGGGAAGTGCGCCACCAGGCCGAGACCGCCACCCGCAACGACACCGAGAACCTGGCCCGCAGCCTGGAACAGAACATCATCCGCAGCATCGAGGGCGCCGACCAGATGCTGCGCTTCCTGCAGGTGATCTATGCCCGGGACCCGGGCGACTTCGACCTGTTCCAATGGGTCAGCGCCTGGCAGCCGGCGGACGGGCTGGCGGTGCAGTTGGTGCTGATCGGCGCCGATGGCCACATGCGCGCTTCCAGCGTGGAGCGCACCACCACGCCGATCGACCTTTCGGACCGGGAGCATTTCCGCGTCCACCTGGGCGGTGGCGACAACCTGTTCATCAGCAAGCCGGTGCTGGGCCGGATCACCCGGCGCTGGACCATCCAGTTCACCCGCCCGGTGCGCAGCGCCGAGGGCCAATTCGAAGGCGTCCTGGTGCTGTCCATGGACACCGCCTACCTGTCGCGCTTCTACGGCGCGCTCAGTATCGGCCAGGGCAGCGTGGCGCTGGTGGGGGAGGATGGCGTGGTGCGCGCGCGGGCGCCCTTCCTGAGCAATGCCCTGGGCGAACGGGTGCCGGACAGCCTGCTGGCGCGGGTGCTGGGCACCCGGCAGGGCAGCTTCCGCGGCACCGGCAGCTTCGACGGGGTGGAGCGGCTGTACAGCTATCGCGCCGTGGCCAACTACCCGCTGCTGGTCTTCGTTGGGCTGGACCTGGACCATGCCTTCGCCGGCTGGCGGCTGGACCGCAGGCGCAGCCTGCTGGCCGGGGGATTGGTCAGCTTCGTCATGCTGCTGGCGGCCATGCTGCTGTTGCGGCAGTACCAGGCCAAGGCGCGCGGCGACCGCGCCCTGGCGGTAACCCTGGAACGCCTGACCCAGGGCGTGGTGATGGCCGGCACCGATGGCCGGGTGGAGGTGTTGAACCACCGCGCCACCGAATTGCTGGAACTGCCGCCCCGGCTGGCCCGCCCCGGCGCCATGGTGGTGGACATGCTGCGCCTGCTGGGCCCGGCCGCCGCCGGGGGTGGCGCCGGGCTGCGCGAACGCCGCCGCGCCGATGGCGGCACGGTGGAAACCCAGGTGCTGCCCCTGCCGGATGGCGGCGTGCTGCTGACCAGCACGGACGTGACCGCCCAGCGTGCCATGGCCGAGGCCCAGGAAGCCGCCCGCGCCGCGGCCGAGGCGGCGAACCGGGCCAAATCGGACTTCCTGGCCAATATGAGCCATGAGATCCGCACCCCGATGAACGGCGTGCTGGGCATGATCCAGTTGCTGCGGCATTCCCCGCTGGGGCCGGAACAGCGTCAGTGGTGCGAGACGATGACCCGCTCGGCCGACGCGCTGCTGGGGGTGGTGAACGACATCCTGGACTATTCCAAGCTGGAAGCCGGGCGGATTGAGCTGGAACCGCTGCCCTGCGACGTCGCCGCCCTGGTGACCGAGGTGGCCGACCTGCTGCGCGCCGGCGCCACGGCCAAGGGGCTGGCCCTGCGCCTGGTGCTGCCGCAACCACCGCCGCCGCCACTGCTGCTGGACCCCACCCGGCTGCGACAGATTGTGCTGAACCTGCTTTCCAACGCGGTGAAGTTTTCCGAAACCGGCACGGTGACGCTCAGCATCGCCACCACCCCGGAAGCCGACGGCCGCCAGCGCCTGCGCCTCAGCGTGCGGGACCAGGGCATCGGCATGTCCCAGGCGGCGGTGGCCGGGCTGTTCAGCCGCTTCACCCAGGCCGACGCTTCCTCCACCCGGCGCTTCGGCGGCAGCGGGCTCGGGCTGGCCATCAGCCAGGAATTGGCGCGGCTGATGGCAGGCGAGATCACCGTGCGCAGCACGCCGGGCCAGGGCAGCGACTTCACCCTGGCGCTGCCGGCGCCGCTGGCCCCCACCGCCGCGCTGCCGCCACCCGCCGCGCTGCCGATTGGCGCCCTGCCGCCGCTGGAAATCCTGGTGGCCGAGGATGACGAGGTGAACCGCATGGTGATCGGCGCCTTCCTGCAACCGGGCCAGCACCGTGTCTGCTTCGCCCACAACGGTGCCGAGGCCGTGGCCGCGGTGCAGGAACGCCCTTTCGACCTGGTGCTGATGGACGCCATGATGCCGGGCATGGATGGCCCGACCGCCACCGGGCATATCCGCGCCCTCAGCGGGCCGGAGGCGCGACTGCCGATCATCGCGCTGACCGCCAATGCCATGCTGGGCGACCGGGAACGCTATTTGGCCGCCGGCATGGACGGCTATGTCAGCAAGCCCATCAACCGCCACGACCTGCATGCCGAAATGGCCCGGGTGCTGGGCCTGAGCCAGCCAATGCACACCGCCCCGCCGGCACCGGCGCCGGCCGAGGCGGAACTCCCCGCCGACCTGGCGGCGGAACTGGACGACCTGCTGGCCGAGTTGCGGGGCTGAGCCGGGTGCTGCGGTTCAACCCGCTGCGGTGGCCCCCATCGCGCCGGGCACGCCGGCCGCCAGCAAGGCCGCCTGCTGGCGCTGCGCCAGTTGCTGCTCGTCGAAGCCCTCGACCATCTCCATGAACAGCCGATGCCAGTTCAACTCCGCCCGGCTGCGCAGGAAGACGCTGCCCAGGCCCACCGCGGCGCGGTCCATCAGCGGGAATTCGCGCGGCACCCGCACCCCGCCGGTGCGCTTCAGCCCCGCATGCACCTGGCCGGCGATCTTGCGGCCAAGCTGCGGGTCGTCCACTTCCTGGATCGGGCGGACCCGGTCCTGTACCAGCGGTTCGTACAGGAACTTCGCCCACAGGCCCAAGACGCCCATGGTTTCCTTCGACAGGTTGCGGAAGCCCCACATCCGGTAGGCCTCGGCGGCCTTTTCCTCATCCTCGTCGCGCACCGCCTCGTACAGCAGGATCACGCCGCGCGGGAAGGTGGGCGGGAAGACGCGGATGGTGCCGAAGTCCAGCAGGTTGATGCCGGCACGGTCCGGCCGCACCTGATAATTGCCCAGATGCGGATCGCCATGGATGACGCCGTAGCGGTAGAACGGCAGGTACCAGGCGCGGAACAGCGCATCGGCATAGGCGTTGCGCTCCTCCAGCGGCGGGTCTTCCGCCAACCGGGAGGCCAGCGCCCTGCCCTCCAGCCAGGTCATGGTCAGCAGGCGCTTGGTGCAGAGCCCGGGCACCGGCTGCGGCACGGTAACCTGCGGCGTGCCGGCCAGCATGGCGCCGTACAGGCGCTGCTGCGCGGCCTCGCGCTCGTAGTCCAGTTCCTCGCGCAGGCGCTCACTGAGCTCGCCGTACACTTCCTCATGGTCCAGCGTGCTGTCCATGCGCTGGTACAGGCTCATGGCCAGCTTCAGTTGCTTCAGGTCGGCTTCCACCACCGAATGCATGTCCGGGTATTGCAGCTTGCAGGCCACTTCCAGGCCATCCGGCAAGCGCGCCCGATGCACCTGCCCGAGCGATGCCGCGGCCGCGGCTTCCTGGCCGAACTCGGTGAAGCGGCTGCGCCAGTCGGGGCCCAGTTCGCCCTGCATGCGGCGGCGCACGAAGGCCCAGCCCATGGGCGGGGCATTGGCCTGCAGGCTGGCCAACTCCTCGGCGTATTCCTCCGGCAGCGCGTCCGGCACGGTGGACAGGAACTGCGCCACCTTCATCAGCGGGCCTTTCAGCCCGCCGAGAATGGCCTTCAGGTCGCCGGCATGGGCCGCCTTGTCCGTCTTCAGGCCAAGGAAGCGTTCCCCCGCCACGCGCGCCGCAATGCCGCCCACCGCGCCGGAGGTACGGGCCATGCGGCGCAACTCGCCGAACAGGGTGCTCTTGCCGGTGTCGCTCACTCGGCGGCCTCGATTGCATCGTCGCGCTCGGCACGCGCTATTTCATCGATGAAGCCGCTGATCACATCCAGCCCCTTCTTCCAGAAGGCGGGGTCGGAGGCATCCAGGCCGAAGGGCGCCAGCAGTTCCTTGTGGCGCAGCGTCCCGCCGGCCTTCAGCAGGTCCAGGTACTTCTGCTCGAAGCCCGGAATGCCGCCTTCCTGGAACACGCCGTACAGCGCGTTCACCAGGCAATCCCCGAAGGCATAGGCGTACACATAGAACGGGCTGTGCACGAAGTGCGGGATATAGGCCCAGTACACGCTGTAGTCGGGCGTGAAGTCGAAGGCCGGGCCCAGGCTTTCGGTCTGCACCTGCATCCATATCTCGCCGATGCGGTCGGCGGCGATCTCGCCCTTGCGGCGCTCGTCGTGCACCAGGGTCTCGAACCGGTAGAAGGCGATCTGCCGCACCACCGTGTTCAGCATGTCCTCCACCTTGCCGGCCAGCAGCAGGCGGCGGCGCTTCGGGTCCTTCTCGGCGTCCAGCAGGCCGCGGAAGGTCAGCATCTCGCCGAAGACGCTGGCGGTTTCGGCCAGGGTCAGCGGCGTGCCTGACAGCAGGTAGCCCTGCTCGGCCGCCATCACCTGGTGGACGCCATGGCCCAGCTCATGCGCCAGCGTCATCACGTCCCGCGCCTTGCCGTGGTAATTCAGCAGCAGGTAGGGGTGGGCGCTCGGCACCGTCGGGTGGGCGAAGGCGCCGCTGGCCTTGCCCGGGCGCAGGCCGGCGTCGATCCAGGGGCTGTCGAAGAAGCGCTTGCCCACCTCGGCCAGTTGCGGGCTGAAGCTGGCATAGCTGCCCAGCACCTGCTGCACCGCTTCCGGCCAGGGGATGGTACGGTCGTCCTCGCTCGGCAGCGGCGCATTGCGATCCCAGTGCTTCAGCTTCTCCAGCCCCAGCCACTTCGCCTTCATGGCGTAGTAGCGGTGGCTGAGCCGCGGGAAGCTTTCCACCACCGCCGCCACCAGCGCGTCCACCACCTCGTCCTCAACCATGTTGGACCGATTGCGGTAGCTGCCGGGGCGCGGATAGTGGCGCCAGTTGTCGATGATCTCCTTGTCCTTCACCAGGGTGTTGGTGATGAGGCTGAACAGCCGGCCGCGGCTGGAAAATGCCTCCGAGACGCCGGCCGCCGCGGCGGCGCGCTTTTCCCGGTCCCGGTCGGAAAGCTGGTTCAGCGCGGCCGAGACGGTCAGTTCCTCACCGGACACTGGCACCGTCATGGTGGCGATGGTCTCGTCGAACAGGCGGTTCCAGGCGCTGCGGCCGGTCACTTCCTTCTCGTGCAGCAGCTTTTCCAGTTCATCCGCCAACTGGTGCGGGCGGAACACCCGCAGGTCCCGCAGCCAGGGGCGATACCGCTGCAACGCCTTGCTGCTGAATTTCTTCTCCAGCACCGCATCGTCCAGCCGGTTCAGCTCCAGCGTGAAGAACAGCAGGTCGGAGGAGATGGTGGTCACCCGCTCCTGCAGGGTTTGGTAGAAGCGGCCGTTTTCCGGCTTCAGCGCGTCCCCGGCGAACAGCAGGGAGCCGAAGCTCATCGCCTTGCCGAGCACTTCCTCCACCCGCTCATAGGCGGCAATCGCCTCGGCCAGGACGTCGCCGGTGGCGGCGGCCAGGGTGCCGGCGTATTTCGCCTGGAAGGCGCGGGCGTCGGTGGCCGCCTGGTCCAGCGCCGCCGCCAGGGCGGGGTCCTCCGGGCCGGCGAACAGGTCGGCGAGGTCCCAGGCTGGCAGTTCGGCCTCACCACCGGCGGAATCCAGCGGGGCGCGCACCATGCGGGCGGAATCCCCCCCGGCAGCGCCTTGCGCTGCTGCCAGGGTGGGGTACGGAACGGGTTCGATTTGGGTCACCCCTTGCATATAAGGCATGGGGGCCCGGGGCCAAGCGCCAGGCTTGCTCCCTGGGCAATGCGTAATGGGGGAAACACGCGAATGGCACAGGCGGCGGGCGCCCGACAGGCGACGAATTGGACCAGCCTGCCCGGCATGATGCTGGACATGGCCCGGCGGCACCCCGCCAAGCCCATGCTGCGCTATTGGCGCGGCCGCGGCTGGCAACAGATGCGCTGGGGCGATTTCGCGCTGCAAGTGGCGGCGCTGGCCGCCTTCCTGCGCGGCCGCGGCATTGAACCGGGCGACCGGGTGCTGCTGGTGAGCGAGAACCGCCCCGAATTCCTCATCGCCGATACCGCCATCATGGCGATCGGCGCCGTCTCGGTGCCGACCTACACCACCAACACCGTGGGCGACCATGCCCATATCCTGCGCGATTCGGGCGCGCGCGGCGCCATCATCTCCACCCCCAAGCTGGCCGAACGGGTGCTGGAAGGCGCGCGGGAGACCCGGGCGCTGGAATTGCTCATCTGCATGGATGGCGAGTCGCCCGCGCATCCCGGCCTGGCCACGGCGCTATGGGCCGAAGCCCTGGCCACCCCGGCCGACCTGCCGATGCTGATGGCGGAGGTGGAACTCATCCCCAAGGGCCGGCTGGCCTGCCTGATCTATACCTCCGGCACCGGGGGCATGCCGCGCGGGGTGATGCTGCCGCACCGCGCCATGCTGGCCAACCGGGATGGCGTGGCCGAGGTGCTGCGCCCGCTGAAGCTGGACGGGGAGTGCTACCTCTCCTTCCTGCCGATGTCGCATGCCTATGAACACACGGTGGGCTACCTGTTCCCGTCCGAGGGGATCGAGGTGGTCTATTCCCGCGGCGCCGACCGGGTGGCGCAGGAATTCCAGGAAATCCGCCCGGCCATCGTCACCGCCGTGCCCCGCCTGTTCGAGGTATTGCGCGCCCGCATGCTGGCGCAGCGGGACCAATCCTCGGCCCTGAAGCAGAAGCTGTTCGACGCCACGCTGGCGCTGGGGCTGCGCCGCATGGATGGCCCGCCGCTGAACCCATGGGAGAAACTGCAGGACGCCGTGCTGGAACGCCTGGTGAGGGCCAAGGTGCGGCAGCGTTTCGGCAACAAGCTGGTGGCCATGGTCTCCGGCGGCGCCAGGTTGGACCCGGATCTGGGCGGCTTCTTCCTGGCGCTGGGACTGCCGGTGCTGCAAGGCTATGGCCAGACCGAGGCCGGGCCGGTCATCAGTGTGAACCTGCCGTGGGACAATCATCGCCGCACCGTCGGCCCGCCACTGCAAGGCGTGGAGGCGCGCTTCGCCCCGGATGGCGAGTTGCTGGTGCGCGGCGAGTTGGTGATGGACGGCTACTGGAACAGCCCGGACGCCACCGAGGCCGCACTGAAGCCCGCCACCGACACCCCCGGGGACCGTGAGCCCTGGCTGCACACCGGCGATGTCGGCCGCTTCGAGGCCGGGCGGATCGTCATCACCGACCGCAAGCGGGACTTCATCAAGACGCTCGGCGGCGACATGGTGAGCCCGGCCAAGCTGGAAATGCTGCTGATGGCGGAACCCGAGATCGCCCAGGCGGTGGTCGCCGGCGAGGGCCAGCCTGGCATCGTTGCCCTGGTGGTGGCGAATGAGGGCATGGCAGGGGTGGCCGGCGAGGCGGTGGACCGGGTGAACCGCAAGCTGGGCGGCGCCGAACGCATCCGCCGCTGGCGCCTGGCCGAGCCCTTCACCATGGAGGACGGGCTGTTGACGCCGACCATGAAGATCAAGCGCCGCGAGGTGCTGCGCCGCTTCGAGGGTGAGTTGGCGGCACTGGGGCGGTAGACTGGGGCGGTAGGCTGGGGCGTGATCGGCTGAGGCGGAATCACCGAAACGCTTGCATCACGCGACCAGACAGCAAGCTGCAGCCTGATCGGCGCCGGGCGACGGTCGCAAGCATTTTGCTTGATTGCTGCAACGCAGCATGGTCCTTTGATGACATGCCGCGCATCCTCATCATGGGCGCTTCCGGCAGCGGTACCACCACCTTGGGCAAGGCGGTGGCCGACCGCCTGGAATGCCCGCAGTACGAAACCGACGATTTTCTCTGGCTGCCGGACAACCCGCCCTACCAGCGGATCCGCCACATGCCGGACCGGCTGCACCAGTTGCAGGCGGCGCTGATCCGCAGCCGCAGCTGGGTGATCTCCGGTGCCCTCACCGGCTGGGGCAACCCGTTGGTGCCGCTGCTGGACCTGGTGGTATTCCTGACACTGGAACCAAGCCTGCGCATGACCCGGCTGCGGGCGCGGGAGGCGGCGCGCTTCGGCGAGCAGATCCAGCCCGGCGGCGCCATGGCCGAGAGCCACCGCACCTTCATGGAATGGGCCGAAGCCTACGACGTGGCCGGCCCCGACCAGCGCAGCCGCGCCCTGCATGAGGAATGGCTGGCCGCCCTGCCCTGCCCGGTGCTGCGGCTGGACAGCAGCGGCCCGCTGGCCGCCATGACCGAAGCGGTGCTGGCGCAAGGCCGAAACCAACGCCGGGTCGCTGCCGCCGGCCGCGGTTGAGGCTTCAGCGACCGGCGCCCGCCAGCCAGCGTTCCAACTCCGGCCGGTGCAGCATGCCCAGCACGCCCCGGGTGGTGCCATTGGCGGCCACCAGGTCGGTGCGCGGCAATTCGCCCTGCCATTGCGGGTCCACCTCGAACCGCAGCCGGGCGGCGAAGCGGTCAGCAAAGGCCAGGTTGCGCAGCCGGGCCACGCCCATGCGTTCCAGCATGCGCTTCACCTGCGGCTCGGCCTCCGGCGGGTCGGTGTTGACCAGCACCAGCCTGAGCTCCGGGTTGGCCCGCGCCAACCGTGCCCAGCCGGGCAGTTCCGCTAGGCAGGGCGCGCAGGACAGCGCCCAGAAATGCACCACCAGCGGCGCCCCGGCGGCTTCCGCCTGCAACGCCGCGTAGCTGCCACGGCCGAAGGGCTCCAGTTCCACCGCCCGCGCCGGCAGCGCCAGCAGCAGGGCCAGCAGCAGCGCCGGCAACCAGGCCCGACGGCGGCTCAAGACCCGCCCTCCAGCGCCACCGGCAACAGCCGCCAGCCCTCCAACCGGGTCTGCCAGGAGAGATAGGCGGTGCGGCCATCGCTCAGCAGTTGCGGCTGGTCGGCGGCATCCGCGGTGGCGGCCAGCTCGCGCGGGGCGGTCCAGTGGGCGCCGCCATCGGTGGAGGTTTCGGCCATCACCCGCATCCTCTCGCCATCGAATTCCTGCCACACCAGCAGCAGGCGTTCGCCCAGCGCCAGCAACTGGGCATGGCCGGGCTGGTGTTCCGGGTTGCCCAGGCGGCGGGGCGGGCTGAAGTGGCGGCCGGCATCGGTGCTGACGGCATGGAACAGCCCCTGGCGGTCACCGCCGCCGCTGTACCAGGCGGCATGCCAGCGCCCGCTGCCATCCACCGCCAGCGCCGGGCCATGATGCGGGCAGGCGTCGATCGCCCAATTGTCCGCGGCGATGCGGAACGGCCCTTCCAGCGTGCCGTCGCGGTTCAGCCGGCCGGCGGCATGGTCGCGGAAGTTGCGGCCATACAACTGGCGCCAGGCCAGCACCGGCCGCGCCTCGGCGTCGAAGCCCAGGCCGATGCGGCAGCATTCGCAGGTATTGTCCTGGGCGATGCGGCTCAGGGTGAAGCGCTGGCCACCATCATCCGAGAACGCCACCGCCAGGCCGGCGGTATAGCCACGATTGCCGGCGGCGCGCTGGGCCGGGGCGCGGCGCTTGTCCAGCCATACCGCCCACAACCGGCCATCCGGCCCCTGGGCGAAGCTTTCGAACCGCTGGCTGGTGGGGGTTTCCTCCTCCACCATGCGGCGGGGCGCGGAGAAGCTGCGGCCGCCATCGGTGGAACGCGCCAGCAGTTGGGTGCCGTTGTAGGCGCGGTCCCGCCGCACCGTCCACGCCACCAGCAGGCTGCCATCGCGCAGCGCC
>CANBXZ010000153.1 GCA_947373495.1 Acetobacteraceae bacterium | reverse complement strand
AGCGCCAGCGCCTCGGCCCGCAACTGGTCCAGCAGCGGGCCTTCGCCCACCGCATCCACCATGGGCCGGGCTTCCGGCGGCAGCAGCGCCAGCGCGCGCAGCAGCACCGGGTAGCCCTTCTGTTCGGAAAGCCGGCCAATGGCCAGCAGCCGGCCATTGCGCTGCACCATGCCGGCGGGGCGGCGGAAGCGGTTGGGGTCGATGCCGCAGCGGATCACCTGCACCTTGGCGCTGGGCGCCATGGCCAGAAAATCCGCCGCCATGTCATCACAGGTTGCCACCACCAGGTCGGCGGCTTCAAGCTTGGCCCGCAGGTCGCAGGGGGAGCCATAGACATCATAGCCATGACCGATGAAGGACACCGGCAACCCGGCCAGCCGCGCCGCCACGATGGCGGTGGCCGCCGCCACATGGGCGAAGTGGGCGTGCAGGTGCCGGGCGCCAACCCGCCGCGCCGCCACCGCCACCCGGGCGCCGGCCAGCAGCAGCGAATGCGAGGCGATGCCGCGCTGGCGGCGGGCGAAGGCCAGCGCATGGGCCAGCCGGCGCGGATGCGCCAGGGCAAAGGCCATCGCCTCGACGGCGCCCACATCGGTCAGCGCCAGGGTTTCGGCGCGGAAGGCTTCGTCCTGCGGCTGGCAGCGGCCGCTGAAGGGCGCCAGGGCCAGCGGCGTCACCTTATGCCCGGCCGCCCGCATGGCGCGGATCTCATTGCTGACGAAGGTTTCCGACAGCACCGGGAAGGCGGCCAGAACATACAGCACGTTCAGGGTGCCGGCCTGGGAGGAAAGCTGAAAGCGAGGTGCGTTGCCGTCGGGCATGGACCTGATCCTTGCGTTTGGCGCCATTGGTGCACCCGGCGTGCCAGCGTTTCGCTGCCGACTGCATCGCAAACTGCAAGGCATGGCGGTTGCAGGTGCCGGGGCGCTTGGAAAGGGACCCTGGCATGACCACGCACCCCAGCCTCACTGTTATCATTCCGGCCCGCAATGTGGCGGCGTACCTGCCCGCCAGCATTGGCTCCATCGGGCCGGGACCGTTCGAGATCCTGGTGGTTGACGATGGCTCGACCGATGCGACACCGCAAGTGCTGGTGCAACTGGCGGCAGAGGAACCGCGGCTGCGGGTGCTGGCCGGGCCATGCCAGGGGGTTTCCGCCGCCCGCAACCTGGCCATTGCCGCGGCCCGGGCTCCGCTGGTGGCGTTTCTGGATGCCGATGATGTCTGGCTGCCCGGCAAGGTGGCCGCGCAACTGGCGTTGCACCGTGCCAGCCCGGCGATGGGCTTCAGCTTCACCGACTATCGCCATGTCAGCCCGGAAGGCGAGGATCGCGGCACCTGCTTCGAATATTGGCCCGGCTTCGCCGCGCGCCATGCCCGTTCCCCGGCACGGTTTCGCCTGGGGTCGGACGCCTTGGCGCAGATCTACGGCGAGAACGTCGTCGGCACCTCCACCGTCATGGCGCGCACCGACCTGCTGCGGCAATGCCAGGGCTTCAACGCGCATCTCGGCACCGCCGAGGACTGGGACCTGTGGCTGCGCCTGGCCGCCCTGGCGCCGGTGGGCTGCCTGAAGCTGGTGGGCACGAACTACCTGATGCACCGCCCGGGCAATCTCTCGAACAACGCGATATCCCGCGCCGCGGCGTTGCGGGAAGTGGCCAGCTGCTACCGCCGGGCCGCGCGGGCCCAGAACCCCGCCGCGGTACGCCGCTGCGAGGCCGGGCTGCTGACCGCCGAGGCCGAGGCCGCCGCGGCCGCCGGCAAGCCCTGGCGCGCCGCGGTCAAGCAGTGCCACGCCATGCTGCACCAGCCACGGCCGCGCGCCGCCAAGCGCGCCGCCGCCATGCTGCTGCGGGCAATCCGCCCCGCCTGAAGCCCAGGCAGGGCGGCTCAGCGAGGCCGGCGCCCCGGCCTTGGCGACGCTACCAGGGACAAGGCAGCCGGGGGCAAGGCAGCCGGGGGCGATCGTGCCTCAGGCGATGACGAAGAAGTCGCTCGCGCTCAGGCTGGCGGTGTCCTGCACCTGGGCCAGCGCCACCAGCCCGCCGGCGCCGCTGCCATTGCTGTCCCAGCTCAGCACATGGGTGGTGGTGCTGAAGATGAACTGCGCCGCGCTGCCCACCGCGCTGCCGGCGCTGTTGATGGCCAGGTGGCCGGTGGTGAGCAGGTTCATGCCCTGGGCCAGGCCGCCGCCAAAGCCCGCGGCCGAGAACTCGAACCTGTCGCTGCCGCCGGCGAAGTCCAGGATGCTGTCCAGCCCCTCGCCGCTGCTGGCGAAGCGAAAGCTGTCGGCGCCGTCGCCGCCGGCCAGCACATCCGCCCCCGCGCCGCCCAGCAAGGTGTCGAGGCCGGCACCGCCCAGCAGCGTGTCCAGCCCGGCACCGCCGGCCAGCAGGTTGTTGCCGCCATTGCCGGTGAGCAGATTGGCCAGCGCATTGCCGGTGCCGTTCAGGTTGCCGGCGCCGGTCAGCGTCAGGTTCTCCACATTCGCCGCCAGGGTGTGGCTGATGGCGGCCAGCACCAGGTCGGTGCCGGCGCTGGCCGCTTCGCTCACCAGGTCGGTGGCGCTGTCCACCACATAGGTGTCGTTGCCCAGCCCGCCGGCCATGCTGTCGTTGCCGGCGCCGCCGTCCAGCGTGTCGTTGCCGGCGCCCGCGGTCAGGCTGTCATTGCCGTCCAGGCCGCTGAGCAGGTTGTTGCCGCCATTGCCCAGGATGACATTGGCCAGCGCATTGCCGGTGCCCACCAGGTCGGCGCTGCCGGTCAGCGTCAGGTTCTCCACATTGGCCGCAAGCGCGTGGCTGACCGTGGCCAGCACCAGGTCGGTGCCGGCGCTGGCATCCTCCCGCACCACATCGGTGAGGGAGGAGATGATGTAGGTGTCATTGCCCAGGCCGCCGGCCAGGGTGTTGGTGCCGTCGCCTCCGGCCAGGGTGTCGTTGCCGGCGCCGCCATCCAGGCTGTCCTGGCCCAGCCCGCCCGACAGGCTGTTGGCGCCGGCATTGCCCAGGATGACGTTGTCCAGCGCATTGCCGGTACCGGCCAGCGCGGCGGTGCCGAGCAGCGTCAGGTTCTCCACATTGTCGGCCAGCACGCAGCTGATGCCGGCCCGCACCAGGTCCACGCCCTCGCCAGCCGCTTCCTGCACCACCACGCCCAGGGCGTTGATGAGATAGATGTCGTCCCCGGCGCCACCGGCCAGCGTATCCGCGCCGCCGCCGCCATCCAGGATATTGCTGCCGGCATTGCCGGTGATGCGGTTGGCCAGGGTGTTGCCGGTGCCGTTCAGGTCGGTGCTGCCGGCCAGGACCAGGTTTTCCACATTGGCCGCCAGCACCAGGCTGGCCGAGGCCAGGACCATGTCGATGCCGGCATTGGCGTCCTCCCGCACCACGTCGGCGGCGTTGGCGACCACGTAGATATCGTCCCCGGCGCCGCCATACAGGGTGTTGAGGCCAGCACCGCCCACCAGCGTGTCGGCGCCCAGGCCACCCACCAGGCTGTCGTTGCCGCCATTGCCCCACAGGTGGTTGTCGGCCTGGTTGCCCAGGATGGTGTCGTTGCCGCTGCCGCCCTTCACATCCTCGACCAGGGAAGCGGTGTTGCCGTTGTAGAGCATGGCGTTGAACACGTTGGCCCGGGCCAGGTGGCCATTGCCCAGGTTGGCCAGCTGCGCGGCGGAAAGGGTGGACCAGCCCCCCGGCGCCAGGTCCACCGCCAGGTTGGTGGTGTAGTTGGCCAGGTCGTAGGTGTCGTGGCCGCCGCCATCCCACAGCGTCTCGAACACCTTGTTGCCGCCGGGCTGGCCCTGGCCCACGCCATCCACCAGCAGCTCGCCGGTCTGGGCGTTCCAGCCGTAGGTGTTGTCGCCGCTGCGATAGGCGAAGTTGGCGCCGTACATCTGCTGCAACGCGGCGATGTCCAGCATCATGAAGCCCTGCGGCGCGCTCCATTGGTCGAAGGTGTAGCCGCTGGTCGGGCCACCGATGTAGCTGCGGTAGCTCATGATGGTGAACTCAAGGTCGTCGCGGTCCGCCGGCACCGCCACGCCGGCGACGCCGCCGGCTTCCTGGGCGTGCTTCAGCCCCAGCGCGTGCCCCAGCTCATGCGCCAGGGTCAGGTAGGCGTAGTTGCCCAGCACCGGGTTGCGGTAGTCGTTCGAGGTACCGGCATAGGCGGTGCCGATCCAGACATCGCCGCCCACGCCGCCGCTGGGCATGTAGGCATAGGAGGTGCCGGGCTTGCTGGACTGGCCGATGCGGATATCGGCGCCATTGGTGCCGGCGTCCACGATGTCGAGCAGGGTGAAGTTCGCCACGCCCATGCCATGCATCACGGCATTGCCGCCGGCGCCGGTGGCGGGCTGGCCCAGCAGCACGGCCCGCATGGCCTGCATGTCGGCCACCGAGACCTGGGCGAAGTTGGTCAGGGGTTCGTTGTTGCCATAGTTGGCTTCGTAGTCGCTGGCGCTGTCGGTGAAGCTGAAGCTCACCGTGCCCACCCATTTCACGCCATAGAGCAGGCCGTTCAGGTAGCTGCTGGTGGTCTTGGCGACGGTGGTGGTGGTGGCCATGGCAGGGCATCCGGTTCACCGATGCGTGGCTTCGGCACCGCACGGCCAGGGCCAGCCCCGGGGAGTGCGTTTTGCCGCAACCGTCCCCCGACAACCGAGGGACTGCGAACCAGGATCATGTCCCGTCAGGGTTCAGTACAGCAGTTTTTGCAGAAGAACCGCCTGCGCATCCGGTGGCGCCCCAGTTGGGGCGCGCCATCGCAAGCTTAGGACGGCGAAAGCTAACGGCGGGTTACTGGCCGCGCCCCGTCACCATCACGATCACCGTGTCCAGCGCCACCCGCAGGTCCACCCGCAGCCAGCTGCGCAGGCTGGTCAGGGAAAGCGCGTAGGCATGGTCCCAGCCGGCCTTCTTGCGCACATCGTCCAGGTTGGCGTCATAGCCCTGGTACACCTGGGCCATGCCGGTGATGCCCGGGCGCAGGCCGGCGGTACGCTCGGCGAAGAAGGGCACCGCCGCTTCCAGCTTGCCATACAGGCCAGGGCGCTCCGGGCGGGGGCCGACGATGCTCATGTCCCCCTTCAGCACGTTGAACAGCTGCGGCAGCTCGTCCAGCCGGGTCTTGCGCAGGAAGGCGCCAACCCGGGTCACCCGCGGGTCCTGCTTGCTGGCCCACACCGCGCCGCTCTTGGCCTCGGCGTCCTGCCGCATGCTGCGGAACTTGTACATGATGAACAGCTCGGTGCGGTCGGCGCGCATGCGGCCGACGCGCAACTGGCGGAAGATCACCGGGCCGGGGCTGTCCAGCGCCACGGCCAGCGCCAGCAGCGGGAACAGCGGCAGCGTCACCGCCAGGCCCAGCAGCGCGACGAGGATATCAAGCGCCCGCTTGGCCACGGCGACGCGCAACGGCATGTGCAGATTGTCGGACATGGACTTCGATCCTCAAACCGCCGTTGGACGCTGCACCGCGCGACGCCAGGGCTGACGAGGACGGAGCAGCAGGTATCGTGCCACGCCGGCGGCGCTCGCCAGGTGCCCGGCGACCAGATAATGCAGCACCGCAAGCGGCTTTGGTGCCGAATTTCCCATCGCGGCGCCCAGGGCGGCAAGGCAAATGCCGAATGCCTCGCACGCTGCGAGAATGCTGAAGGCCAGGCTGCCCGGCGCCAGCAGCAATGTACCAACCAGCGCCAGCCCGAGCAGGAAGGGCATCAGCACCCGCAGCGCCTTGCCGGAAGCGAAGGCCAGCGCCACGCCGCCATGGCGCGGGTGCAGCAGCGCCCGCAGCCGCCACAGCTGCTGCGCATTGCCGGCGGCTATACGGCGCCGGCGCCGGGTTTCCAGCGCGGCATCGGCCACCTCGGCCTCCACCACGCGGATCGCCTCGTCATAGGCCACGCCCCAGCCGGCCAGGTGCATGCGCATCGGCATGATGAAGTCGTCGTTGATGGTGTCCGGCTCCAGCGGTGCCCAGGCTTCGCGGCGGAAGCACCAGAAGGCGCCGTGCAGGCCCAGCGGCGCCCCCAGCGCCGCCTCGCCCCGCTTCACCGCCACCTGGTAGCGCCAGTATGTCGCCTCGCCGGCCGAACCGGGCTGGCCGAGCAGGTAGGTGCCACCCACCGCGCCCAGCTTCGGGGTGGCGAAATGCGCCGCCGCCCGCCGCAGCGCATCGGCCGGCAACATGGCCGAGACATCGCTGAGCGCGACAATGCCCCCGGCGATGCCGGCGATGGTCTCGTTCAGCACTGCCAGCTTGCCGCGATTGGGTTGCAGGTCGCGCACCTCCACGGCCAGGTCCAGCTCCGGCAGCACGGCGCGGGCCAGGGCCACGGTGGCATCGGTGCAGCCGTCGCAGGCCAGCACCACGCGCAGCCGGTCGCGCGGATAGTCCAGGGCGGCCAGGTTGCGCAGCTTGGCCACCACGAAGGCGGCCTCGTTGTGGGCCGGCATCACCACCGTCATCAGCGGCAGCGCCGCCTCGGCCAGCGGGGCAGGGGCGGCGGGCATGGTGCGGGACGCCTGGCGCAGCACCAGCGGCCAGCCGGCATGGTGCCAGGCCGCCAGGCCCAGCGCGGCAAGGGTAGCGGTGGCGAGCATCAGGCGGCCTCCTCGGCCAGGGTAAGGTAGGCGCCGGCCGCCGCTTCCAGGCTGGCATGGGCCAGCACGAAGCCCCGCGGGTCGCCACCATGGCCGGCCAGCGCGGCCTGCAGGCCGGCGGCCAGCGCGGCCGGGTCTTCCGGCGGTACCAGCGTGGCCGATAGCGGGTCCACCGCCGCCGGCACGCCGCCGACGCGGGTGGCCACCACCGGCAGGCCACTGGACTGCGCTTCCAGCAGCGCCAGCGGCAAACCCTCATTGCGGGAGGGCAGGCAATACACGTCCAGCGCCCGATAGAAGCCCGCCATGTCCTGCACCAGGCCGAGGAAGCGCACCCGCTCCGCCACCCCCAGCGCCGCCGCCTGCGCGCGCAGCGCCTGGGCCTGGCCGCCGTCGCCGGCCACCACCAGCAGCGCGCCGGGCGGCAGCAGCGCCATCGCGGCCACCGCCAGGTCCACGCCCTTCACCGGCTCCAGCCGCGCCGCCACGCCCACCAGCGGCACGTCCTGCGGCAAGCCCAGCGCGGCCCGGGCCGCGGCCTTGTCGCCGGGGGCGAAGCGCGCCGTGTCCACCCCGTTCAGCACCACCGCCGGCTGCGCGCCGATGGCGGCGTGCACCGCCGCGGCCACATGCGGCGCATCCGCCACCAGCACCGGCCGGGCGAGGCGCAACGCCAGCTTCACCACGGCGCGGCGCTTGGCGTCCTGCAGGTGCCAGGCGTCGTGTTCGGTGTGCAGCCGGCGCTTCACCCCGGCCAGCCGCGCCGCCGGCCCGGCATACAGCAGCGGGCCGACATGATGCGTGTGCACCGCCCAGGGCTTCAGCCGGCGGAACAGCGCCACCAGCCGCGGCAGCAACGTGGCATCCAGCCCCGGGCGCTTGCCCAGGAACAGCAACTGGTCCCGATGCTGCGCCAGGCGCGGCCAGGCGGCCACCGCGCTGTCGGCATCGCCTTCCAGGCTCAGCACCAGCGTCGGGCGATGGGCGGCCTGGGCGCGGGCCAGTTCCAGCGCCATCACCTCCAGCCCGCCCGGCGCCAGGTGCTGCACCACATGGATGATCGGGTTGCGCATGGCCGGCATCTCCGCTCAGGCCCGGGCCAGCGAGGGGATGCGCGCCAGCACGGTCAGGCCGGTCGCCTTCTCCACGTCCCGCGGCTTGCGGAAGGTGCTGTCCATGAACTCCAGCAGCGCCGCCAGGCCCACGCCCATGCCGATGCCCGCCACCAGGCCGACAATGGTGAAGATCAGCGCCATCGGCTTCATCGGCGCGGTCGGCTGGAACGGGCGGTCGATGATCTTGATCCGCTCCGGCGCCTGCTGGATCGCCAGGTCGGTGGTGACCTGCGCCATCTCGAACCGGCGGCGCAGGGTGGTCACCAGGTCGGCCTTCACCGCCACGTCGCGGTCCAGGCCGCGCAGCTGGCGCTCCACCTCGCCACTGCCGGCGATGCGGGCTTCCAGCTCGCTGATGGCGCGCTTGAGGTTGGTGACCTCGGCACGCAGGTGTTCGGCCTGGTCGCGAATGGTGGCCATGGCGCCGATCTGGCTGATCAGCAGCGGCTGGGCGCCGCCCTCGGCACGCGGCTGGGCCATGGCGGCCAGGTTCCACAGCCGGCTGCTGTCCAGCGGCGGCGCGGAGCGCACCGCCTCCAGCAGGATGCGGCGTTCGATCTCCAGCCGGTCCAGGCGGAACTGCACCGCCTGCACGCGGGAATGGTCCTCGGTGTAGCGGGCGCGCAGCAGCGCCAGCTCGCCCATCGCGGCGACCACATCCTGCTCGATGCGGCCCAGCACCGGGTTGGTCTGCAGCAGGCGCTCGCTGATGGCGCCGATCTCGCCCTCGGTGCCGGCCAGGTTCACCTCGCGCTCGGCCAGTTGCTCGCGCAGCTGGGCCAGGCGCTGGATGTTGATGGCGCGCAGGTCCGGCAGTTGCGTGGCGTGGTCGGTCTTGAAGGCCGAAAGCCGGGTCTCGACCTCGTCCAGCTCGCCCTGGGCCTCGCGCAACTGGCCTTCCAGGAAGTGGGTGCTGCTGCGCAGGCTGCTGTCCTCCGGGCCGCGCACGCGTTCGATGAAGCGTTCGCCGATCCGGCTCAGCACCCGGTCCATGCCCGCCGGGTTGGCGGCGCGGTAGCGCAGTTCCACCATTTCCTGGCCCACCAGTTGCACCGTGACCCCGGCCGCCAGGTAGCTGACCGCCGCGCTCTGCTGGCGGTCATTGGCGTCGCGGGGGATCATCTCCAGGTCCTTGGCCACTTCCGCCAGCACATGCCGGCTGGTGACCAGGGCGCGCAGCCCTTCCATGCGGTCGCGCAGGTTGGTGCGCACCGTCAGGTCTTCCAGGAACGGGTTGAAGCGGCCGGGATCCTGGATCAGCACGCTCATCCGCGCTTCGTAGCTGCGCGGCGCGAAGGTGCCCAGAATGCCGCCGATGATCGGCAGCACCAGGATGGGCAGCGCGATGACGTAGCGCCGGCGCCACGCCGCGGCCAACAGGTTGTGGATCACTTCCGTCAGCGGCGGGGGCAGGGCGACAGTAGCGGCACTCATGACAGCTCCGGTGGTCGGCTCTGCCGCGCCCCCCGGTGCGGGGTGCTAACGCGGCTGTGCCTGACCGGGGGAGCCTATCGCAAGCCCTGTGCCGGCGTCTCGCAACACCAGCACCTGGCCAGCAGGAGCTTCTCTCTCGAAACGCAATTGCACTTCGCGGAAATCCGCTTCCAGCAGGCGCGCCACGGCCAGCGCGCGGCGCTGGCTCAGCAGCGCGTCCTCACCTGCCAGCCCGCCGGAGCGCGCCACCACCACCACCCGCGGCGCGCCACGATTGGCGGTGGCGAAGTTCACCAGCACGGCGCGCTGCGCGGCGTCGGGCAATACCTCGGTCGCGGCGTAGCGCAGCACCAGCCGGGCCGGCGCCGGGTCCGCGCTGCGGGCGCGGGCGAGCATATCCGCCACGCTGGTGCGGGACTGCGGGGTGGCGGCGGCCACGCCACCCTCGCCAAGCCGGGCCTGGGCCTGCAACAGGGTGCGGTCGGCCTGCGGGATGTAGCGCATCGGCTCCTGCTGGCAGGCGCCAAGCAATGGCAGCAGGGGCAGCAGGCGGCGCGGCATGCGGGAATGGCTTCCTTCCGGCGGGTCCAGGCGAGCGGGTCCAGGCAGGTGGGCCCGGGAAGACCCTGCCATGGCATGCTACAGGGCTTCGATCAATTCCGCCGCACGAGCCGCCCGCGCC
>CANBXZ010000152.1 GCA_947373495.1 Acetobacteraceae bacterium | reverse complement strand
CAGGGCCAGCGGCCGGGTGGCCAGCCGGCGCGCCCGGGGCAGCCCGCGCAGCCACAGCGCCCGCCGCAGGGCCAGCCGGCGCGGCCGCAGCAACCCGCGGCGCTGCCGGCCGGCCAGCAGCCGCCGGCCGCGGTTATCGGCATTGTCGATATTCCCGAGGTGCAGCGCGTCTCCACCGCGTTCAACACGGTGCGGGAGGAGATCGAGCGGCGTCGTCAACGCCTCAACGACGACCTGCAGCGGGAGCAGAACAGCTGGCGCGAAGCGCAGCAGGCCCTGGCCAACCAGCGCGCCAACCTGCCGCCGGACCAGCTCCGCACGCGGGAGCGGGAGTTGCAGGACCGCATCACCGACAGCCAGCGCATCTTCCGTGAGCGTTCGCGCGCCATCGAGCAGGCGGCGCAGGGCGCCCTGGTTGAGATCGAGCAGGCGCTGGGCGTGGTGATCCGCCAGGTGGCCTCCAGCCGCAGCGTGAACCTGGTGCTGCCGCGGCCGCTGGTGATCTTCAACGAGGCGCCGTTCGACCTGACCGAGGAAGTGGCCGGCCAGTTCAACCGCATCCTGCGCAGCGTCACCATTCCGCCGGAACCCACGGGTGAGGCTGGTGCGCCCGCCGCCCCGGGTGCCGCGGCACCGGCCGCCCCGCCCGCGCAGCGCCCCGCTGCCCCGGCGCAAGGCCAGCGCCCGGCGCGCTGAGGACGAGGCAATGGCGGCGGACCCGCGCTTCTTCCCCTGCGCCGGCCCGCAGACGCTCGCCAGCATCGCAACGGTGGCGGGCGGGCAATACCAGGGCGATGCCGAACGTCGGTTTACCGGCGTCGCCTCGCTGCAGGCCGCCACGCCGGATGAAGTCAGCTTCATCGACCATCGCCGCCACCTGCCGGGGCTGAAGCAGAGCCAGGCCGGTGCCGTGGTGCTGCCGGCGGAACTGGCGGCCGAGGTGCCGGAAGGCTGCATCGCCATCGTGGTGGCTTCCGCCTATCTCGGCTTTGCCCGGGTGGCGCGGCTGTTCCACCCGGTGCCGGCGCTGGAGCCGGGGGTGCATCCCACCGCCGTGGTGGCGCCCGATGCCGAGGTTGGCCCGGGTTGCGAGATTGGCCCCTACGCCGTCATCGGGGCTGGCGCCATTCTGGGCGCCGGCTGCGCCATCGGCGCGCATGTGGTGGTGGGGCCGGGCGTGGAACTGGGCGCCGGTTGCCGGCTGCACCCGCATTCCTGCATCAGCCATGCGGTGGCCGGGGCGGGTGTGGTGCTGCACCCGGGCGCCCGGGTGGGCCAGGAAGGCTTCGGCCTGCTGGTCGGCCCGGATGGCCGCTTCGAGACCGTGCCGCAATTGGGCAAGGTGGTGCTGGGCGACGGGGTCGAGGTCGGCGCCAATAGCTGCATCGACCGTGGCAGCCAGTCCGACACCATCATCGGCCCGGGCAGCCGGATCGATAACCTGGCGCAGATCGGCCATAACGTGCAGACCGGCAAGGGCTGCGTGATCGTGGCCCTGGCCGGCATCTCCGGCTCCGCGGTGCTGGGGGATTATGTGACGGTGGCGGCGCAGGCCGGCATCGCGGGTCACCTGAAGGTTGGCCGCAAGGCGCGCATCGGCGCCCAGGCCGGGGTGATGAATGACGTGCCGGAAGGCATAGATGTGGTGGGCAGCCCAGCCTGGCCGGTGCGCGAAACGTTCCGCGCCTTCTCGGCCCTGCGCAAGCTGGCGCAGCCGCCCGGCAGCAAGAAGGCAGGCGAAAAGACATGACCGCGACGGAAGACGCCCCGACGCCGGCGACCACGCTGGAATCCTGGGACATTGCCCAGATCATGCAGGCGATCCCGCATCGCTATCCGTTCCTGCTGGTCGACCGCATGGTGGATGTGGTGCGGGGCGAAAGCGCCATCGGCATCAAGAACGTCACCATCAACGAACCGTTCTTCCAGGGCCATTTCCCGCAGGCCCCGGTGATGCCGGGCGTGCTGATCGTGGAATGCATGGCGCAGACCGCCGGCGTGCTGGTGGTGGAAACCCTGGGGCCGCAGGCGCGCGGCAAGCTGGTTTATTTCATGACCATCGAGAACGCGAAGTTCCGCAAGCCGGTGGTGCCGGGTGACCAGCTGCGCGTGCATGTGCAGAAGGACCGGGCCCGCGGCAACATCTGGAAGTTCACCGCCGAAGCCAAGGTAGACGGCAAGGTGGTGGCCGAGGCCACCTATTCCGCCATGATCATGGACCGCTGAGTCACGTGCCGCGTATCCACCCCACCGCCATCGTCTCCCCCGGCGCGCAGCTGGCGCCCGGTTGTGTCATCGGCCCCTGGTGCATCATCGGCCCTGATGTGGTCGTGGAGGCAGGCGTCGAGCTGATCTCCAACGTGGTGCTGGACGGCCGCACCCGCATTGGTGCCGGCACCAGGGTGTGGCCCTTCGCCACCCTCGGCACCGAGCCGCAGGACCTGAAGTACAAGGGCCAGCCCACCGGCTGCGAGGTCGGCCCGCGCTGCATCGTGCGCGAGGGCGTCACCATCAACCGCGGCAGCCTGGGCGGCGACGGCATCACCCGCGTGGGTGCCGACTGCATGTTCATGACCATGGCGCATGTGGGCCATGATTGCCAGCTGGGCGACGGCGTGATCCTGGCCAACAACGTCATGCTGGCCGGGCATGTGCATATCGGCGACTACTCCTTCCTGGGCGGTGCCGCCGCCGTGGCGCAGATGGGCCGCATCGGCCGGCTGGCGATGATCTCCGGCATGAGCCAGGTGATCTCGGACGTGGTGCCCTTCGGCTATGTCCATGGCCATCCGGGCCGGCTGGTCGGCATCAACGTGGTCGGCATGCGCCGGCGCGGTTTCAAGATCGGCGACACGCGGCAGATGCGCCTGCTGGTCAAGCTGCTGTTCCGCGGCGAGGGTGTGTTCGCCGACCGCGTGGCCCAGGCGCGCGAGCAATTCGCCGGCCAGCCCGCGGCCGAGGAAGTGCTGGACTTCGTCACCAGCCAGCGCGGCAAGCGGGCGCTGATGCGCTGGGGCCGGATGTCTTCCTCCGAGACGGAGGCCGAGGCCGACGAATGAGCCCCGGCGGCGGTGAACCGCTGGGGATCATAGCCGGCGGCGGCGACCTGCCCCTACGGCTGGCCCAGGGCGCTCGGGCGGCCGGGCGGCCGGTGTTCATCATCGGGATCGAGGGCTGGGCCGAGCCGGGCAGTTTCGACGCCTGGCCGCACGCCTTCCAGCGTCTGGGCGCCGGCGGCACCGCGTTGCAGCAGCTGCGCGACCATGGCTGCCGGCAATTGGTCATGGCCGGCAAGGCCAAGCGGCCCTCGCTGAGTTCCATTCGGCCCGACGCCTTCATGACCCGCGCGCTGGCGCGCATCGGCACCGCCTATTTCACCGGGGATGACGGGCTGCTGAAGGCCGCGGTGCGCGTGCTGGCCGAGGAAGGCTTCGAGGTGCTGCCGGTGCATAGCGTCTTGCACGACATCCTGCCCGGCCCTGGCCCGCTGGGGCAGGCGCGGCCGGATGCCACCGCGCTGGCCGACATTGCCCGTGGCATTGCCGTGGTGCGGGCGCTGGGCGCGGTGGATGTGGGCCAGGGCTGCGTGGTGCAGCAGGGCATGGTGCTGGCGGTGGAAGCCATCGAGGGCACCGACGCCATGCTGGACCGCGCCGGTGGGCTGCGGCGGGAAGGCCCCGGCGGCGTGCTGGTGAAGCTGCTGAAGCCGGGGCAGGACCGCCGGGTGGACCTGCCGGCGGTGGGCCCGGGCACCGTGGCCGCGGCCCTCGCGGCCGGGCTGCGCGGCATTGCCGTGGAGGCGCATGGCACCGTGGTGGTGGACCGCGATGCGATGATGCAGGCTGCCGACCAGGCCGGCCTGTTCGTGCTGGCCATCAAGCCTGACGAGTTCAACGAGGAGAGGACATAGCCATGAGCAAGTTCCTGCACACCATGCTGCGCGTGGGCAACCTGGACCGCAGCGTGAAGTTCTACTGCGACCTGCTGGACATGAAGGAACTGCGCCGCCGGGACGTGCCGGATGGCAAGTACACCCTGTGCTTCCTGGGCTATGGCGAGGGCAATGCCGAAGGCCAGGGCGAGATCGAGCTGACCTACAACTACGGCGTCGAGAAGTACGAGGTCGGCACCGGCTTCGGCCACCTGGCCGTGGGCCTGCCCGACGTGGCCGCGGCCTGCGAGAAGGTGCGCGCCGGCGGCGGCAAGGTGACGCGTGAGGCGGGGCCGGTGAAGTTCGGCACCACCATCATCGCCTTCGTGGAAGACCCGGACGGCTACAAGATCGAGCTGATCCAGCGCTGAACCGGGGCGGGGTGGGGCCTATTCCGGCTTCACCCCGGCCTTCTCGAACACCTCGCTCCAGCTGGCGATCTCCCGCTTGATGCGGGCGCTGAACTCGGCCGGGCGGTCGGCCTGCACGCTGTAGCCCAGCGCCTCCAGCCGTTCCCGCATGGCGGGCTGCGTCGCCGGGGCCACCACCTGGGCATAGAGCCGCTCCAGCATCGCCGGCGCCATGGTGCCGGGGCCAATGAAGCCCCACCAGCCCAGCACATCCACCCCGGGCAGCCCGGCTTCGGTGAAGGTGGGCACGTTCGGCAGGCGCGGGCTGCGCACCGGGCCGCTGATGGCCACCGGCCGCAACCGGCCCCCCTCCACATGGCTGAAGGAGGAGGAGATGGCGACGAAGCCGTAATTCAGCTCCCCCGAGACCAGCCCGGTCAGTTGCGGCCCGCCGCCGCGATAGCCCACCTGGGTGATATCGGCCTGCGAGGCGAACTGGAATTGCAGCGCCGCCAGGTGCGTCGGCGTGCCGCTGCCGCCATGGGAAACGCTGAGCCCGCCGCGCGTGCTGCGGGCCTCGGCCACCACCTCGGCCACGGTGCGGGAGGGTGCGGCCGGGTTGGCCAGCAGCAGCAGCGGTGCCGTCACCGCCAGGCCGATGGCGCCGATGTCGCGTTCCACGACGAAGGGCAGGCGGTCCTTGAACAGCGCCTGGTTCACCACCAGCGCGTTGTCGGCGGTGCCGATGGTGGTGCCATCCGGCGTTGCCACCGCCACCGCCTGGGTGCCGGGGATGGAAGCGCCGCCGCCACGGTTTTCCACCACCCAATTGCCGGCCTGTTGCGCCAGCAGCCGGGCAACGATGTCGGAAGACCCCCCCGGCCCATAGGGCACGATGATGCGCCCCCGGGTTTCCTGCGCCTGGGCGCGGGCCACGAAGGGGGCGGCCAGCCCCAGCAGGGCGACGCGGCGCGTGGTCATTCGGGCTGCACTCCGGCGGTGGTGATCAGGTTGCGCCATTTGGCGATTTCCCGGCGGATCAGGCTGGCGTAGTCCTCGGCGCTGCTGGCCAGCAGCGAATAGCCCATCGCCTGCATGCGCGGGCCGATCGGCGCGCTGCCGGCGGCGGCTACCATCAGGCTGTTCAACCGGGTGACGATCTCGGCCGGGACGCCGGCGGGGGCGATGACGCCGAAGACGCTCTGCGTGTCCATCTGCGGCAGGCCCAACTCGGCGAAGGTGGGCACGTCCGGCAGCGCGGCGCTGCGCTGGCTGCCGGTTACGGCCAGGGCGCGCAGCAGGCCGCCTTCCACCTGGCCCTTGGCCGAGGGGATGGCGGAGAAGCCGAACGGCACCTCATTGGCCGCCACGGCCGCATTGGCCGGCGCGGCGCCGCGATAGCCCACCAGCGAAAGCCGCAGCCCCGCGGCCAGTTGCAGTTGCACGCTGGCCAGGTGGTTGGCGGTGCCGTTGCCGGCATGGGCGAAGGCCAACTCGCCCGGCTTCGTCCGCGCCTGGGCCAGGAAATCCGCGAAGCTGCGGGCGCTGCCGCCCGGGCTGCCCAGCAGCACATGCGGGCTGGCCACCACGGCGCCGATGGCGCTGAAGTCCCGCTCCGTGTCGTAGGGCAGGCGGGCGCCGAACAGGCCGGGATTGGTGACCAGGGAAAGGTCCATCACCCCGAGCGTATAGCCATCCGCCGCCGCGGTCGCGACCGCCTGGGTGCCGGGGATGGAGGCGCCGCCGCCGCGGTTTTCCACCGCGAAGGAAACGCCGGAAACCGTGGCGGCGTGCTGCGCCATGATCCGCGCGGTGATGTCGGTGCCACCGCCCGGCGCATAGGGCACGATGACGCGCACGGTACGGGCCGGAAACGCCTGGGCGCGGGCCAGCGCCGGCGCGAACAGCGCGGCGGCGAGGGGCGCGGCGCCCAGCAGGGTGCGGCGGCGCATGTCAGCCTTCCAGCCGCACATTGGCGATGCGCGCCACTTCGCGCCATTGCGCGATCTCGCCGCGGACGAACTCGCCATAGGCTTCCGGCGTGCTCGGCGCGGCGCTGCCGCCCAACTCGATGAAGCGCGCCACCACGGCGGGTTCGCGCAGAATGGCGGTCACATCGGCATTGATCTTGCGCAGGATCTCCACCGGGGTCGCCGCTGGGGCGTTCAGGCCGGTCCAGCCATAGGCGCGATAGCCGGGGGCCACGGCCTCGGCGATGGTCGGCACGTTGGGCAGTTGCGGAATGCGCTGCTCGGTGGTGACGGCGATGGCCTTCAGCCGCCCGGCGGCGATATGCGCGCGGGAGGAGGCGTAGCTGTCCATCATCAGCTTCACGTTGCCGGCCAGCAGGTCGGTCATCGCCGGGCCGCTGCCACGGTAGTGCACCATGTTCAGCTTGCCGCCGCTGCGATGCGCGAACAGTTCCGCCGCCATGTGCTGGCTGCTGGCCGGGCCGGCGGTGGCCATGTCCAGCCCGCCCGGCGTGGCCTTGGCCAGCGCCACCACCTCCTGCGGGGTGTCGCCGGGGAAGCTCGGGTGGGCCACGATCATCAGCGGCAGCACCACCACATTGGTGATGAAGGCGAAGTCCTTTTCGGCGTCATAGGGCAGGTTGGGCAGCACCGAGGGGTTCACCCCCAGCGTGCCGGAGGTGCCGGCGGTGAGGGTATAGCCATCCGGCGCGGCGCGGGCGCCGGCTTCCAGCGCGGGCGCCCCGGCGCCGCCGCCGCGGTTTTCCACCACCACGCGCTGCGGCCAGCGCTGGGAAAGCAGGTCGGCATAGACCCGGGTGAAGATGTCCGCCGCCTGGCCGGGCGGGAAGGGCACGATGATCTTTACCGACTTGTCAGGCCAACTGCCCTGGGCGCGGGCGGCCAGCGGCAGCAGGAAGGGCGCGGCCAACAACGGACGACGTGAAACAAGGCGCATGGCCGCTTACTCCCGAATGGTCTTTGCCCCAGGATAGGCCGCGAAACGCAAAGGGGGAACCGTCATGGCCAGCAACTCCATTCATGTCGCGGTGCTGCCCGGGGACGGCATTGGCGCCGAGGTGACGGCGGCGACGCTGGCGGTGCTGGAGCCCTTGGCGAAGCGCCATGGCCTCGGCATCAGCACCGAGACGCTGCCGGCCGGCGCCTTCCACTACCAGGCCACCGGCGACGCCTTCCCCGAAGCCAGCTTCCGCGCCGCCGAGAAGGCGGATGCCATTCTGTTGGGGGCCATGGGCTGGCCCGGCATCCGCCTGGCCGATGGCACCGAGATCGCGCCGCAACTGGACCTGCGCTTCCGCCTTGGCCTCTACGCCGGGGTGCGGCCGGTGAAGGCCATTCCCGGCGTGCCGGTGGCGCTGGCGGACCCGCGGGCGCGCGACATGGACCTGGTCATCCTGCGCGAAAGCACCGAGGGGCTGTTCTTTTCCCGCGGCAAGGGCGTGGTGACGGCGGACTATGCCGAGGAGACGCTGCGCATCACCCGCGGCATCACCGAGAAGCTGTCCGGCTTCGCCTTCCGGCTGGCGCAGCGCCGGGCGGCCCGCAAGCAGCGGCGCGGCAAGGTGACGCTGGTGGACAAGGCCAACGTGTTCCGCGCCTTCGCCTACATGCGGGAGGTGTTCGACGGCGTGGCGGCGCAGTTTCCGGATGTGGACAGCGCGCATCACTACGTGGACGCCATGGCGCTGGACCTGGTGCGCCGCCCCTGGGCCTTCGACGTGCTGCCGACCGAGAACATGTTCGGCGACATCCTGAGCGACCTGGGCGCCGGGCTGGTGGGCGGCATGGGGTTCTCGCCTTCCGCCGATATCGGCGATGACCATGCGGTGTTCCAGCCGGCGCACGGCACCGCGCCGGACATTGCCGGGCAGGGCGTGGCCAACCCCACCGCCATGCTGCTTTCGGCGGCGATGATGCTGGACTGGCTGGCCAGCCGGGGCGCCGGCGAGGCCCATGCCGAAGCCGCCGCCGAGCTTGAGGCGGCGGTGGACAAGGCCTTCGCCGGCGGTCTGCGCACCGCCGACATCGGCGGCCAGGACGGCACGGCGGCGGCGGTGCGCGCGGTGCTGGCGGCGCTGGGGTAGCGGGCTGCCGCCTTGCGGCCACGGGAATGGCGTTGCGCCGCCCTGCGGCCACGGGAATGTCGTTGCGCCGCTGTGTGGCCACGGGAATGTCGTTGTGCCGCTGTGTGGCCACGGGAATGTCGTTGTGCCGCCTTGGCGCCGGGCGGTAAATCCGCCCATGCGCCGCATCGCCCTGCTTGCCTGCACCGCTGCCCTGCTGCTGCCTGGCCTGGCCTGGGCGCAGCCGCGCTTCGAGGATTGCAGCGCCCTGCCGGAAGGCGAGTTCCGCGCGGCGGTTGAGCGCGGCACCCTGGCGCAGTTCTCCACCGCGCTGCCGGCGGCGGATGCCGATGCCCTGGTGGCCCGCCATTGGCGCGCGCTGGAGATGGATGCGCTGGTGCGCCGCCTGGGGCGGGAGGCGCATCGGCGGGTGGCCGCGGATGCCGGCTACCTGCGCCGGCTGCTGGCCAATTACAGCCCGGCCACGGCTGGCGAATTGGCCCGCGATTTCAACGCCCTGCTGTACGAAAGCGCCGAATTCCGCGCCCGCTTCAACCTGCTGGTCCTCGCCATCGGGGAAGACCTGGCCGGGCGCATCGCCCAGGCCGGCGTGGCGGCGCGGGATGAGGCGCGGCGCTGCGTGCGTGGCTTCCTCGGCGCCCGCTACAGCGCCACGGTGGCCGAAGCCGTGCTGGTGAGCCTGCGCGGCAACCTGGCCGCCCCCTTGGCGCCGGCGGTGGACGTAACCACCGCCGCCACCCTGAACACCGCCCGGGTGCTGACCGGCGCCGCCATGCTGGTGATGCGCGGCGCCCTGGAAGGCATTGTGGAGCGCGTTGTGGCCCGCAGCGCCGGGGCCATCGCCGGCAGCCTGGCGCGGCGCTTGGTGCCAGTGCTGGGCACCGCGCTGGTGGCGTGGGAGTTGCTGTTCGGCGCCGATGGCGTGCTGGCGGAGGTGGAACAGCACCTGGCCGGCGACGACGCGCGCGAGGCGATCCGCGACGGCCTGGCCGCCAGCCTGCGCGAGGCGGCGACGCGCGAGGCCGCCACCGCCGCCGGCCTCGCCGCCGCCGAGGTGAACCGGCAATGGGCCGAGTTCCGCGCCCAGCACGCCCGGGTGCTGGCGCTGGCCGAGGCCGAGGCCGGGTTCCGCGGCTTCCTGGCCGATGTGCCGCCGGACCGCTTCGCCGCGCTGGCCCGGCTGGTGGATATGCTGCTGGAACAGGGCGGCGCGGCCGCGGTGCAGGCGGCGCGGCTGGATGGCACGCTGGGCCAGGCCGTGCGGCTGCCGGAAGCCGGTATCCGCATCGCGCTGGCCCGTGGTTCACTGGCCGATGCCCTGGCCTGGGCGGCGCTGGCCGGCGCCGACCTGCCGGCGGTGCTGCGGCATGAGGTGTTCCGCACCGCCACGCCGGAGCAGTTCACCGCCGAGACGCTCGGCCGCCTGCTGGCGCTGGAACAGCCGGAGGTGGTGGCGGCGCTGCTGCGGCTGGACCCGGCGCTGCGCGCCACGCTGTTGCGCGCCCTGCCGCTGGCCA
>CANBXZ010000151.1 GCA_947373495.1 Acetobacteraceae bacterium | reverse complement strand
GCGCGGGTGGTCAGCGCGAAGCGGGCGGCGGCGCTGCCATCCTGCCGGGGCAGCGGCTGGCGGAACAGCGGTTCATACAGCGCGCGTTCCATCAGCATGTTCATCACGTCCATGCCCAGCGGGGCATGCACGCCAAAGGCGACGTGCATGGTGGCGGGGGCTTCGCACAGCGCGTCGTGATACCAGCCGCGCGGCAGGTACAGCAGGTCGCCGGCGCGCAGCACCAGCTTTTCCCGCAGCCGGCCCTTGGCCTGGTCGTGATGCGCCTGGCCCAGGTTGCGGAACAGCGGGTTGGCGATGGGATGGTCGGCGCGGCCTTCCCAGATGTTCCAGCTCTTCTCGCCTTCCACCTGCACCGCCCAGACATCGTGGGTGTCGAAGTGGCTGGGGAAGGCCTTGTGCGCCTGCCAGCTGACATAGACATTGCCCTGCGCCTTGCCGAGCCCGGCCGCTTCCAGCGCGTGGGAAACCGCCGCCAGCCCGGGGGTGAGGCTGTCCACGTCGTTCAGCGCCAGGCTGGCGCCGCGCTTGACCCATTCCATCACCCGGGCCGCCACCGGCTGCATCACCTGGTCATTGTCGCGGCTCAGGGCCGGGCCACAGTACTGGTCCGCCGGCACCGGCTTTTCGTCCATCACCAGCTTCAGCGACTGGGCGGACCAGATATGCGTCATGTCCAGCAGCCGGTTGAGCTGGCGCCAGGACAGCACGCTGGCGAACTTGGCCGCGCCGCCCTTCAGGTGCAGCGGCTGGCGGTCGTGGTATTCGGCGAAGAATTGCTCCGGCGACATCGGCGCCAGAAGGTCGGCCAGGGAGGAGATCATGCCGCCACGCTAGAGCAAAGCGCGCGGGGCTGGAATCAGCCAGCGCAGCTATTTTGCCGGCCGTTGTACCCCGGCCGTTGCGCCACGGCATGGCGCGCGGCGCCAGCCAGTTGGCGCTGGCACCACCAGTGGCGCAGCGCGTCGCGGGTTTCCAGGGCAATGCCCACCACCGGGGCAGCGACGAAGGCGCAGGCCAGCACCGGCCACAACCACCCCTCGGCCACCGCCAGCAGCATCAGCGCCGCCAGCACCACGCCCAACAGGGCTTCCCGCCCGGCATGGCGCTCATCCGCCCGCAGCAGCACCTGCACCAGGTCCGGCGGCGGCGGGCCGAAGCCGGCCGGGCCGGCCGGCAACGGGGCCTGCCGCGCGGTGGCTGCGGCCGGCAGGAAACGCCAGCGCCGCCGGCTGCCCGCGGGTGCCGCGGGGTCCCATTCCGGATGGTCGGTTATCAGCATCGAAGCTGGCTCCAGGGTATGCTTTGCCGGGCTTGAGATAGGACCCCGCCAGGCGGCATTACAACCGCAATGCGTTAAGGCCGACCTTTCTCTACAACCAGAAAGTATTCCAACATTGCCCGACACAACCCAACACCCGGCGACGTTTCCTGACAAGCCGGCGCCAACCAGCCGGGCCTTCGCCGCGCCGCCGTGGTAAGGCGGCAGGCGCCAAGGGGAGAGTTCAGGCATGACCGGCACACAGCGGCCGCGGATCGCGCGGCCATGAACCGCACCGCCTGGGCCTGGGCTTCCTATGACTGGGCCAACTCCGCCTTTCCCACCGTGGTTTCCACCTTCGTCATCGCCGCCTATTTCACCCAGGGCATCGCGCCCGACCCGGTGACCGGCCAGGCGCAATGGGGCTGGATGCAGACCTGCGCCGGCCTGGCGGTGGCCGTGCTGTCCCCGCTGCTGGGCGCGGTGGCGGATGCCGGCGGGCGGCGGCGCTTCATGCTGGGGCTGTGCACGCTGGTGATGGTGCTGGCCACGGCGGGCATCTGGTTCGCCGAACCGCGGCCGGGCTTCATGCCCTGGGCGCTGCTCTGCGTGGGCGTGGCGACCGTGGCGTTCGAGTTGGCGACGGTGTTCTACAATGCCCTGCTGCCCGGGCTGGTGCCGCCGGAACGCCTGGGGCGGGTTTCCGGCCTGGCCTGGGGGCTGGGCTATGCCGGCGGCCTGGTTTGCCTGCTGCTGTGCCTGTTCCTGCTGGTGCAGCCGAACCCGGCGCTGTTCGGGCTGGACCGGGCGAATGCCGAACATGTGCGCGCCACCGCGCTGCTGTGCGCCGGCTGGATGGCGCTGTTCTGCTGGCCGGTGCTGCTGGCCCTGCCGGACCCGCAGGGCCCGCGGCCGGGCTGGGCGGCGGCGGCGCGTGGCGGCCTTGGGGCAAGCTGGGCGGTGCTGAAGCGGCTGCCGCGCAACCCGGCGATGGCCCGCTTCCTGTTCGCCCGGCTGTTCTACACCGATGGCCTGAACACGCTGTTCGCCTTCGGCGCCATCTTCGCCGCCGGCGCCTTCGGCATGACGGTGGACGAGGTGATCATGTTCGGCATCGCGCTGAACGTGACCGCGGGCCTGGGCGCCGCCGGCTTCGGCCTGGTGGAGGACCGCTTCGGCAGCCGCCGCACCGTGCTGGTGGCGCTGGCGGCCATGACCGTGCTCGGCGCCGGGCTGCTGGTGGTGCAGGGCAAGCCGGCGTTCTGGGCGCTGGCGCTGGGGCTTGGCATCTTCATGGGCCCGGCCCAGGCGGCCAGCCGCACGCTGATGGCGCGGTTGGCGCCGGAAGGCGAGGCAGCGGCCTATTTCGGCCTGTTCGCGCTGAGCGGCCGGGTCACCGGCTTCCTTGGCCCCGCGGTGCTGGCCGCGGTTACCGCCGCCACCCAGAGCCAGCGCGCCGGCATGGCGACGGTGCTGGTGTTCCTGGCCGTGGGTGCCGTGGCGCTGCTGACGGTGCGGCTACCGCCGGGGCAGCGGTAGCACGGCTGCCGCGCCTGGTGCTGCGCCAGCCCTTCGTGTTGGCGAGCAACCACCGGCAGGGCCGCGGTGTCGCGCAGCGCGACCCGGGCCCCGACCTGGGCCATGGCCGCACCGCACACCCCGGCGCGGCCTGAGGCCGCCGCCGGGGGTCGGCTTCACTTCAGGCCGCGGCGTACAGGTAGGTGGGCATCATCTCGGTCTTGTCCTCCACCGCCTTCACCCCCGGCACGGTCTCGGCCAGCACGCGCAGGCCGCGCTTCACCGCATCGCTGCGCATGAAGCCGTGGAATTCCACCGTGCCGTCCTTCACCTCAACCAGGGTGTAGAAGGTATCCGCCCAGGGTTCCTTGCGCATCGCCGCCAGCACCGCGGCGCGAATGCGGTCGTCGCTCAGTTCGTCGCTGGACGGCGGCGGGGCCACCAGGGCGCGCAGCAGGTCGGCGCGGGAAACCAGGCCACGCAGCCGGCCTTCCTTCACCACCAGCACGCGGCGGATGTGCTTTTCCTCCATCATGTGGGCGATGTGCGCCACGGTGGTATCTTCCTCCACCGTCACGACCTCCTCGGTCATCACGTCCCGGGCGCTGGCGCCATGGGTGCGGGCGTAGCGTTCGGCCTGCTCCCCCGGGTCGGCGAACAGGCTGGCCAGCCAGCCCCGGGGCTGGTCCTCCTCTCCGGCCAGGCGGCGGATGAGATCGGCCTCGGTCACGATACCGAGCAACGCACCGGCCTTGTCCAGCACCGGCACGGCGGAAATGCCGCGTTCCGACAGCAGCCGCGCCATCGCCACCACCGGGGTTTCCGGCGGCACGGTGACGACATCGGCGGTCATCAGGTCACGGGCGGTGAGCTTGTTCATGGCAAACCTCCTGCAGAACTGGGGCAACCATGCCCTTGGGTCAGTGCTGCCGCCTTGCGTTAGCGCAACCCATTGCCGAAAGTGAAAACCCTTTCGCGAGCCGGGTGGCATCGCTATCTGTGCCGGCAAAGCCCTACCGTCCGGGAGGACCCGCCATGCCCATCACCCGCCGCCTTGCCCTTGCCGCGCCCGCCCTGCTGCTGGCCGGCCGCCCTGCCCTGGCGCAGGGTACCCAGTTGGCCATCGCCACCGGCACCACCGGCGGCGTGTACTATCCACTCGGCGGCGGCCTGGCCAATATCCTGTCCCGCAACATCCCGGGCATGAGCGCCACGGTGGAGACCACCGGCGGTTCCATCGCCAACAACCAGCTGCTGGGCGCCGGCCGGGTGGGCATGATCTTCACCCAGGTGGATGCGAGCGTGGACGCGGTGAACGGCGCCGACCGCTTCCGCGGCCGCCCGGTGAAGGTGCGCGCCATCGCGGTGATCTACACCAACCGCATGCAGGTGGTGACCACCACCGCCAGCGGCATCACCAGCCTGGAAGGCATGAAGGGCAAGCGTGTGGCCACCGGCGCGCCCGGTTCCGCCACCGAGATCATGGCCTTCCGCCTGCTGGAAGCCGCCGGCATCGACAAGGACAAGGATTTCCGCGCCCGCGAACGCCTCTCCCCGGCCGAGGGCACCAACGCGGTCAAGGACGGCAAGCTGGACGCCTACTTCTTCGTCTCCGGCATCCCGACCAGCGCCATCACCGACCTGGGCGCCTCGCCGGGCATCACCCTGCGCATGGTGGACCACGCCCAGTACATCCCGAAGATCGTGGAGAAGTACGGCCCGGTGTACTTCCCGGAAGTGATCCCGGCCGGCACCTACCCCGGCCAGACGGTGGACAACCACCAGATGAGCGTCGCCAACATCATCGCCGTGCTGGACACCATGCCGGACGCGCTGGTGACGCAGATCCTGGAAACCACCTGGAAGGCCAAGGCCGAACTGACCCAGGTGCACGCCGAGGCGCGCAACTTCACCCTGGCCGGGCAGAAGACCGCGGCGGCGGGCGTGCCCTGGCACCCGGCCGCCGAAGCCTTCTGGAAGGCCCAGGGCGCCCAGCTTTAAGCCTGGCACCAGGCCGCTTGGCCCCGGCTGGCGCGCCGCGACAGGCGGCGTTCCGGCCAGGCGGCTGATCCCTGGCGGCGAGAGCACCTGACCGGTTGGGGGCTGGAGCGTCGCCATGCGTGAACCAGGCTCTCCGCCGAACCAGCGGCCGAACAGCCGGACCATGCGCGTTTCCGTCGGAAACGATCACGGCCCGGCGCCGGTCAGCATCGACCTTTCCTCACCATCCCACCCCGGGGCCGCGGCCGTGCCGCCCGCCCCGGCCTGCACGGAGCGGCGGCCATGACCACCCACCACCAATTGCCGCCAGAAGTGCCCGAAGGCGCGCTGGACGAAGCCACCGCCGCGCGCGTGGAGCAACTGATCGAGGAGGAGGAAGGCGCCCAGCATCGCTTCACCGGCTGGCTGCGCTGGGTGGCGCTGCTGGTGGCGCTGGCCATGGCGCTGTTCCACCTGTGGGCGGCCTACGACATCGTGCCCACCACCACGCTGCGCTTCGTGCATGTGGGCTTCGCGCTGGTGCTGGGCTTCCTGCTGTTCCCGGTGGCCAGGCGCTACCGCAACCGGCTGATGCCGTGGGACTACCTGCTGATCGCGGCCGGGCTGTACGTGGTGTACTACCTGATCGCCGGCGGCGACGACCTGCTGGACCGCTACGTCTTCCCCGAACCGATGGACCTGGTGGTGGGCTGGGCGCTGCTGGCGCTGGTGCTGGAGGTGACGCGCCGTTCCACCGGCTGGGTCATGCCGATCGTGGCGCTGAGCTTCCTGGCCTATGCCTTCTTCGGCAACCACCTGCCGCCGCCCTGGCGCCACCAGGGCTATGACGCCACCCGGCTGATCCCGCACATCACCATCACGCTGGATGGCATCTTCGGCCCGGCGGTGGATGTTTCCTCCTCCATCATCATCCTGTTCACCATCTACGGGGCGATTTTGCAGGCCAGCGGGGCGGGCAAGTTCTTCGTCGACTTCTCCTTCGCCGCCACGGGCGGCAAGGCGGCCTCGGCCGGGCGCACCGTGGTGCTGTCCTCCTTCCTGCTCGGCGGGCCCTCGGGGTCCGGCGTCGCCACCACCGTCACGCTCGGCACCGTCGCCTGGCCGATGATGAAGCGCGTCGGCTACCGCGCGGATGACGCCGGCGGGCTGCTCGCGGCCGGCGGGCTGGGCGCCATCATCTCGCCCCCGGTGCTGGGCGCGGCGGCCTTCCTCATCGCCGAATACCTGAAGATCTCCTATCTGGAGGTGCTGCGCATGGCGGCGGTGCCGACCGTGCTCTACTACGCCAGCCTGCTGTTCATGGTGGAACTCGACCAGCGCCGCATCGGCGCGCTCGGCCGGGTGGAGGAAGCCCTGCCGGTGGAAGGCGCCTGGGCGCTGACCAAGAAGTACGGCTTCCACTTCTCCTCGCTGCTGGCGATCATCGTGTTCATGATCATGGGCTATTCGCCCACCATGTCGGTGCTCTACGCCATGGGCGTGGCGGTGGTGCTGTCCTTCCTCACCCGCGAATCCTCGCTGTGGCCGATGAAGCTGGTGGAAACCCTGGCCGCCGGGGCGGTGCAGTCGGTCGGCATCGCCGCCACCTGCGCCGCGGCGGGCATCATCGTCGGCGTCATCACCCTCACCGGCCTGGGGCTGAAATTCTCCGAGATCGCGATCCAGGCCGCCGGTGGCTCGCTGCTGGTCACCGCGCTGTACACGGCGCTGATCGTCTGGATCGTCGGCCTCGCGGTGCCGGTGACGGCCAGCTACATCATCTGCGCCGTGGTCGCCGCGCCGGCGCTCATCAAGCTGGGCGTGCCGGACTACGCCGCGCATATGTTCGTGTTCTACTACGCCGTGCTCAGCGAGGTTTCGCCGCCCACCGCGCTCAGCCCCTTCGCCGCGGCGGCCATCACCGGCGCCGGGCCGTACCGCACCACGCTGCAGGCGTGGAAGTACACGCTGCCGGCCTTCATCCTGCCCTTCGTCTTCGTCACCGACCCGGAAGGCATCGCGCTGCTGCTGGGCAGCAAGCCGGGGCTGACCAACTTCGACATCGGCTGGCAGATCTTCCTGGCCGCCGCCGGGCTGGCGGCGCTGGCCGCGGCCTGCCAGGGCTTCCTGCGCACCGCCATGGCGGGCTGGGAACGCGCCGGCTTCACCCTGGCCGGGCTGATGATGATCTTCCCGGCCTTGATCGAGGGCATCTTCGGCACCGCGGTGCCGGTGCCGCATCTGCTGGGCCTGGTGCTGGCGGCCGCCCTGGTGGCCTGGCAATGGAAGGGCAAGCCCGCCGCCGCGGTAGCGTAGCCGGGCCTCGTCACAACCGGCGGTGGCTGTTACGCTGCCGGTATGCGCCCCAGGTCTCCCTTGCCGCTGATCCTGCCGTTCCTGCTGCTGGCCGCCTGCAACGTCAACCCGCCCAGCCTGGGCGGGATCTGGCGGGAAGCGCAGGGCAGCCTGCCCGGCGTGGCGGAGGCCGCCACCATGGTCACCGGCGCCGGCTTCGACCGCCGGGCCGAACCCCCGGACCCGGATGGTGCGGCGCTGCGGCTCTGGCTCGGCAGCCAGCGCGCCCATGCCATGCTGGTGCAGGCCACCGGGGAACGCCGGCTGTGGCGCACCCCGGCCGGCTTCGCCGTGGCCACCGATGGCCCGCGCGTGGTCGCCACCGCCGGGTTGACCCAGGCGCTGGCCGCCAGCCGGCTGGAAGGGCCGGACCCGCTGGCGGACCCGAAGGCGCTGCTGGCCCGCGGCCGCAGCCTGCGCCGCCAGGTGGACCTGGCCACCCAGCAGCGCGAACCCGGCGGCATGCGCTTCGGCCTGCTGCTGGACTGCCGCCTGCGCGCCCGCCTGCTGCCGGAGGACGCCGCCACGCTGCTGGTGGAGGAACGCTGTTCCAGCCCGCAGCTGGAGGATTTCACCAACCGCTTCTGGGCCGATGCCGAAACCGGCGCCGTGCTGCGCAGCGAACAATGGATCGGGCCGAACCTGCCGCCGCTGCGGCTGGAGGAACTCGGCCCGGCGGGCTGAGGCGACGGCCTGGGGCCTGCAGCACACCAGGGTGGCATACCGGCCGCATGAAGCTCCGGCTCATGCCGCGGCCGCGCAGCCAAGGGCCGCGGAGGCGGCCCGCCCGGCGGCTGAGGGGTGCAGAAGGCTGGTATCAGCGGCCAGGGGATCTGGCCGCTGTCGTCAATCCCGCCAGCCCAGGCCGGCGCGGCGCATGCGGCGCAGCACATAGGCGGTCCAGGCCAGTTGCACCGCCAGCGCCGGCAGCACCACGAAGGGCTTCCACGGCGCCGGCAAGGCCAGGAAAATCGCCGCCAGGTCGGCGTGGAAGCAGGCGAAGCCCCAATGCGCCAGCGCCACGCCGCGCACCGGCATGCCGCTGCGCTGGGCCATCTGGTACAGGTGGCTGCGATGCGGGCTGGAAACCCGCTCCCCCATGCAGGCGCGCCGCACCAGGGTGAAGCAGGCGTCGAACAGCAGGCCGAAGATCAGCAGCGGCACGATCAGGAAGCTGATCTGCATGGCGTCGAACCCGGCCGCCGCCACCGCCAGCACCGCCAGCATGAAGCCGGCGAACTGGCTGCCGACATCGCCCATGAAGATCCGCGCCGGGTGCCAGTTGAACGGCAGGAAGCCGAGGAAGCCGGCGGCCAGGAACAGGCTGGCGGCATAGACGAACCAGCCGCCCTGCCCGGCCGCGATCACCGCCAGCGCCACGCAGGCCACCAGCAGCGTGCCGGCCACCAGGCTGTCCAGCCCATCCATGAAGTTGACCGCGTTGGTGCAGCCGACAATCCAGAACAGCGTCACCAGCGGCGCCAGCCAGCCCAGTTCCACCGGGCCCAGCCAGGGAATGGACAGCCGTTGCAGCACCAGCCCGCTGGCCAGCGCCACGCAGGCCGCCCCGGCCTGGGCCGCCAGCTTCACCACGAAGCGGAAGTCGAAGATGTCGTCGGCCAGCGCCACCCCGGCAATGGCGACCGAGGCCAGGATGACGCCGAGGAATTGCGGCCCGGCCAGCCGGGCATAGCGCGCCTGGGCGTACAGCAGCACCATGCCCAGCACGAAGGCCAGCACCACCCCCACGCCGCCGCCCTTGGGCGTGGGCCGGGTATGGGCGGTGGCCAGCCGGCGGGCCGGGTCGTCCAGGATGGGCCATCGGAGCATCGCCCGCACCGCCAGGGCGGAAACCCCGGCCAGGACGGCGGCGAAGACCAGGTGCTGGGCTATGGCGGAAAACTGCATGCGCCGCGGGGTTTGCCCCGGCGCGGCGGTTACCGCAAGAAGCCGAGGTAACCACGGCCCAGCGCCTCGGCCCGGCCTTCGCGGGTTACCTCCCACAACGGGTTGTCCACCGCCAGCCGCTGGCCGCCGTCCCGCACCACCGGGCGCAGCAGGGTGCCGGCGCTGGCCGTGGTGCGCGGGCCGAACACCTCCAGCGGAATGCGCAGGTAGATGCCCTTGTCGAAGCTGCCCTCGCCGAAGCGCTGGAACGGCACGGTGGTGAAGGTGGCGAAGCCGCCCACCTCGATGCCATTGTCGAAGCGGCGGCCCAGTTCCACCGTGGCGCCCCAGTCCCCGGCCAGGTAGCGCCCGGCCCGCAGCACGCCGAACAGCCCGAACCACGGCAACTCGGCATAGGCCGAGGCATGGCCGGTGGTGACGCCGTAGCGCCGCAGCGCCAGCTTCTGGCCATAGTCCCGCTGCCGCACCCAGTTGAGGTCCAGCCCGAGCGCGAAGCCGCGTGCCGCCGGGCGCCACAGCACCTCGGCGGACATGCCGGCGAACATCGGCTCCAGCAGGCCGCCGGAAAGCCGGGCGAAGACATCCTCGGCCGGGGTCCACAGCCTTTCGCCATACAGCGCCGGCAGGCTGGTGCCGCCCTTGCGGGCATAGGCGCCGGCATCGCTGCGCACATGCGGCAACAGGCTGTTGGAGGCCAACCCGCCACCCAGGTTGCCGGCCACCGCCTGGGAAACGCTGCCCGCCAGGGCGAAGCCCGCCCCCAGCCCCAGCCGGGCGCCGGCGGCCAGCGCCAATTGCCAGCGGGCGCCGGTATGCGGGTCGCCGAATTGCAGTGGCAGGCGCGGGGCGATGCCCCAGTCGAGGCCCCCGGCGGGCGCGCCGGCGAAAGCCCCGGCGGGCGCGCCGGCGAAAGCCCCGGCGGGCGCGCCGG
>CANBXZ010000150.1 GCA_947373495.1 Acetobacteraceae bacterium | reverse complement strand
CGGGCCGCCGGGGGCGTCCAACTCCACGCCCAGGTGGCGGCAATCGCCCTTCAGGCACCAGTCGGGGTCGTTGTCCCGCTGCACGAAGGGAATGCGGGACAGCACGGCGACGCCGTTGTAGCCCTTCATCCCCTTGGCCGCGACGTAGGGGAAGCCCAGCGCCTGCAACGCCGCCAGCGGCAGGTGCTCATCCGGGCACTTGGTTTCCTGCAGGCACAGCACATCCGGGTCCAGCGCCGCGACGATGCCGGCGATCAGCGGGTGGCGCAGGCGAACGCTGTTGATGTTCCAGGTGGCGATGCGCATCCGGTATTCCATTCATCCGCAGGGGTCCCCACGGCACCGCCAGGCGATGCCGTGGGGCGGGGGTTCAGACGATCTTGGTCTTCACGGTGCCGACGCCTTCGACGAAGCCTTCCAGCACGTCGCCCTTCACCACGGCGGCGACGCCCTCGGGCGTGCCGGTCATGATCAGGTCACCCGGTTCCAGCCGCACCAGGTGCGACAGGTTGGAGATCACCTCGGGCACGCTCCAGATCAGTTTCGACAGATCGGAGGTCTGCACGACCTTGCCATTCACGCGCAGCTCGATCCTGCCCTTGGAGGGGTCGATGCCGGCGGCCGGCACCAGCGCGCCCATTGGGGCCGAATGGTCGAAGCCCTTGCCCATGTCCCAGGGACGGCCGGTTTTCTTCGCTTCGTTCTGCAAGTCGCGGCGGGTCATGTCGAGGCCACTGCAATAGCCCCACACATGCCGCAGCGCGTCGGCCACGCTGATGTCGCTGCCGCCCACGCCGATGGCGACCACCAGTTCCATCTCGTGGTGCAGGCTCCGGCTCATGCTCGGGTAGGGCATGTCGGCGTCGTTGATGACCAGGGCGTCGGCCGGCTTGGCGAAGTAGAAGGGCGGCTCGCGCGTCGGGTCGCTGCCCATCTCGATCGCGTGCTCGGCGTAGTTGCGGCCGACGCAGAAAATCCGCCGCACCGGGAACATCTGGCTGCTGCCCTTGATGGGCACGGCGGAGATGGCGGGCGGGGCGACAACATATTGAATCACGCGACAACTCCCTGAAGGGCATGTGGCGGCAGCATGGCCGGTTTCAGCCGCTTGGCCCAGGAGATCAGGCCAGGTGGCCATGCCAGACAGTCCCGGGCACTTGGACTGTTGGCGCCATACCGTGGCGATGCCGCAATTGGTAGCCCTTGGGGTTGTCGTCGCAGTGAAAGTAAAATCTTAAGACTTTGCCGTAAGTGTGCACAATAACGGCACAAAAATAGCGCCCGGACAGGGGGGTGTCCGGGCGCCGTTGTTGTAGTTTCCGTACGGAAAGGTCGGGCGAGCCGGCAGGGGAACCGGACATCGACCACCGGCCTTAGTATTCGGCCGGCACAAGACCTTAGCGCGCTGCCGGGCCGGGTGCAAAAACAGTTTCAGGGGGCCGGCCATGCATGGCCGGCAGAGCAGGGCTTTTCGCGCGACTGTGACCGCGCTGGCGTTGTTATTGCGCCGCCTGGGCCAGGCTGGCAGTCCCGCGCGAGGCAGCCCAGGCGACGCAAGCCGCGCCGAAGGCTTCGAAGATGCGGCGGCTGACCGGGTCCTGCTGCCAGTCATATTCCGGGTGCCACTGCACGCCATGGGCAAAGCCCGGCGCATCCTTCACCCGCACCGCTTCCACGGTGCCGTCCGGCGCCCAGCCCTCGGCTTCCAGCCGCGGGGCCAGCTGGCGCACACCTTGGTTGTGCAGGCTGTTGACCGGAATGCTGTCGGCCCCGGCCAGGCGCGCCACCAGGCTGCCGGGCAGCAGCCGCATGCTGTGCGCCTTGGCGGTGCGCACCCGCGGGTAGCGCTGGTCGGACGGGGTGGAGTGGTCGATGCGGCCATCCAGGTCCTGGATGCGTTGGTCCAGGCTGCCGCCCAGCGCCACGTTCAGTTCCTGGAAGCCACGGCATATCGCCAGCAGCGGCAGCCCGGCGGCGATGGCGGCGCGGATCAGCGGCAGGGTGGTGCTGTCCCGCTGCGGGTCTTCCGGCGTGCCCTCGGCATGGGCGGGGCCCGCGTAGTTGTCCGGATGCACATTGCTGCGGCTGCCGGTCAGGATCAGCCCGTCCAGGCGCGGCAGCATTTCCGCCGCCAGCAGTTCACCCGCGGCGGGCAGCAGCACGGGCACCCCGCCGACCGGGCCCAGCACCACCCTGACATAACTGTCCGAGGCAGCGTGGTTGGGGGTGTTGAAAATGCCGAATCCCTTGACGCAGCAGGAGATTCCGATGAGCGGCTTCATGGTCGATGAGATTTGCCCGGCTTTGTGGCGCGATCAAGACATTGATTGTCATGCCATGGCGCCGGCCCATGCCGGCAGCGCATGAATGCGGCAGCGGCTGGCAGCCGTTGCCTATTGAATGCCCAGTTGTTCGCGGAAGATCGGATTGTTGAACTCGAACAGCAGCGCGGCATGGCGCCCACCATATTCAATGCCGGAGAGGGTCACCCGCGTCGCCCGGCCTTGCGCGTCCACCACTTCCCATTGCCGCAACTCCACCGGGTTGTCGGCGAAGACCAGGGTCAGCCGGCCCTCGGCGGGCTGGCCGGTGCGGTGCAGGGTGATGCGGATGAAGCCCTGCGCATGCTCCACATTGGTCACGGTGACGTCGCCGGAACCGAAGCTCATGTTGTCCCGCAGCAGCAGGCCCAGCGGGGTGCTGCCGGTGGGCACGATGCTGGGCTGGCGCAATTCACGGTCGAAGTAGAAGAACTGGCCGCCATTGGCCACCAGCAGCATCGGCTCCGGCGGGTCGTATTCGAACCGCATCTTGCCCGGCCGCACGATCCAGGCGGTGCCCTGCGCGGTGGCGCCGTTTTCCGACAACTGCAGGAAGCGCGCCTTCAGGCTCACCAGGCGGTTCAGGAAAGCCTCGGCCGCCGCCAGTTCCTGGCCGCGTGGCACGGCGGTGCCGGCGGGCGGGGTGGTGGCGGCCGGGGCGGCAGCCGGGCCAGGGCCGGGCGCGGCCTGGGCCGCGGCCACGCCACCGGCGGCGCCGGCGGCCGCCACGCCCAGGGGGCGCGCCCGGCGCACCGCCGCGCGGGCGGCCCGCCGATGCGGCCGGGGTTGCGCCAGCACCGGTTCGGCCAGCAGGGAAAACACCAGGGTCAGCAGGGAGCGACGGAACATGCCCCCCATGTGGACCGCCACCGACGCCAAGGGAAGTCCCCCTGGCCGCGCGGCTTCAGCGCGGCGGTGGGGCACCAGTGGGAGCACCGGAGGGGGCGGCGATCTCGCGGTAGCCGGCCGGGCGGGCGAAGCGGGCCGGGTTCTGCGCGGCATAGCTCACCGCGGTGGCTTCCAGCCCCTGTTCCGGCTGGCCGGCGCCGCCGCTGCCAACGCTGCGCAGCACCACGCCATCCGCGGTGATGCAGGCGCGGCCGCCGCTGCCGTCCGGCATGCGTACCCGCCATGCCACGCAGTCCTGGCCGGCCACCTTGTCGGCGCCTTCGCGGCTGAAGCTGCCGCCCGGCGGCACCAGGCCGGGAATGCCGCCATCGGTCGGCGGCGCCGGCAGCACCATCAATTCACGGTGCTGGTCATGCGCCATGAAGCCGCTGCCGCCGGCCAGGTCGGCGATCAGGAAGCTGCCATCCGGGTTGTCCATGCGGGCCTGCCGGCCGCTGGCGCGCCACGCCAGCGAAACCTGGCCCTGCGCGCCGGTACCCACCAGCCGGTACGTCACCGCCACGTCCCGCGTCGGCTCCAGCCGCGGGCGGTCCTGCGCGCCGGCCCCGGCGGGCAGCATCAGCGGGGCGGCAAGCAGCAGCAGGGCAAGGCGATGGCGCATGATGTGTGACCCGGTTCGTTGAAGGACTGACGCAACCCTGCCAGGGGCGGCAGGCGCCTCGCAACCCGGCTGATGTGAAAAGGCATTCAGGCTGCCACCGCAATGAGGATGACATGTTGATGCAAATCAACGAATAATCCTACAAATGGGACGATTGGGTATCCCGAGGCGGCGATGAGTGAGGTTGACGTGTCACGCAGGCGGATACTGGGAGTTGCGGCATCGCTCATCGGCGCGGGCCTGGCGTCGCCACCCTCGGCGCAGACACGCGATAAGCTGACCCTGGTGGTGTCCTCCGACGAAGGCGGCGCCACGGATTTCGTCGGCCGCCTGCTGGCCCATGGGCTGGAGGATCGGCTGGGCGCCCAGGTCCAGGTCATCAATATCGCGGGCCGCAGCGGCCTGGCCGGTGCGGAACTGGTGGCCCGGTCCCGGCCGGATGGGCGCACCCTGCTGGTAACCTCCAACAGTACCTTCCTGACCGCGGCGACGCTGTGCGGCGCCTCGCCCGCCGAACCTGAAAGCGGCCTGGCGCCGCTGGGCCTGCTGGCGACCAACGCCATGGTGCTGTGCGTCAGCCCGGATGCCGGCATCTTCGACCTGGCCGGGCTGAGTCAGTTGGCGCGCCGGGTCGATTCGCCCCTGGTATTCAGCAGCCCGGGCTTTGGCGGCATCAATCACCTGGCCATGGAAATGCTGGCGCGCCGCGCTGGCTTCCGCGTTGAGCATCGTGCTGCCGACAGTGTCCGCAGTGCCATGCAGATGGTGCTGGACGGCGTGGCCCAGTTGGCGTTCTGCAGTGTGGAAGTGGCGCTGCCTTATGTGGAAGCGGGGATGATCCGGGCGGTGGCGGTTTCCCGCGCCCTGCGCCTGCCCAAGCTGCCCCAGGTGCCGACATTGGACGAAGCCGGCGTCTCCGGCTTCACGGCCACCATCGACTATGCGCTGTTCGCCCCGGCCGGCACCCCGGCCCCGGTGTTGCGGCGGCTGGGCGCCGCCAGCCAGGAAGTGATGTCCACCCCCGCCATGCGGCGCCAGTTGGCCATTGTCTCCATGCTGACGGTGGGCACCGGCCCGGATGAGTTCCCCCAGTACCTGGTGCATGAACGGGCGCAATGGCAGGACCTGCTGGAGGTGAACCGCCCGGTGCCGCAACCGGGCGACTGCTGAGGCACGGCACCGCCGCGGCAGGTGAGCGCCACCCCGGCGTCGCGCCGGGCAGACACACCAGGTGCCGCCCCGCGGTCCAGCCGGGGCGCGCCGGGTATCATACCAAACACACCAAGGTTCATCCCTGCGGCCCGCAGGCTGCGGGCCGAGCCGCCGAATGGCGGCCGCGGCTCATACCGCGTAGCCAAGGGCCGCGGAGGCGGCCCGCCCGGCGACTGAGGGGCACGAAGGTTCACCCTTCGTGCGCTCGGTATCAGTCCTCGTCGTCGTGGCTGCGGCGGGTCAGGACCTCGCGCTTGCCGACATGGTTGGCCGGGCCGACGATGCCTTCCTTCTCCATCTGCTCGATGAGGTCGGCGGCGCGGTTGTAGCCGATGCGCAGCTGGCGTTGCAGGAAGCTGGTGGTCGCCTTGCCCTCGCGGCTGACAATGTCCACCGCCTTGTCGAACAGGGATTTGTCGGCGTCCGACGCCCCGGCGATGCCGGACATGGTCAGCCCAGCCTCGCCGCCCTCGGCTTCCTCGGCCGCTTCGGTGACTTCCTCGATATAGGCCGGCTCGCCCTGTTCCCGCAGGTGCTCGACCACGCGCTCCACCTCCAGGTCGGAGACGAAGGGGCCGTGCACGCGGGCCACGCGGCCGCCGCCGGCCATGTGCAGCATGTCGCCCTGGCCCAGCAACTGCTCGGCGCCCTGTTCGCCCAGGATGGTGCGGCTGTCGATCTTGGAGGTGACCGAGAAGCTGATGCGCGTGGGGAAGTTGGCCTTGATGACGCCGGTGATGACATCCACCGAGGGCCGCTGCGTCGCCATGATGACATGGATGCCGGCGGCGCGGGCCATCTGCGCCAGGCGCTGCACCGCGGCCTCGATCTCCTTGCCCGCCACGATCATCAGGTCGGCCATCTCGTCGATGACCACCACGATCATCGGCAAGGGCTCCAGCGCCAGGGGCAGTTCCTCGAACACCGGCTTGCCGGTCTCGGGGTCGAAGCCGGTCTGCACCCGGCGGGTCAGCACCTCGCCGCGGCCCCGGGCGGCGGCGACCTTTTCATTGTAGCCGCCGATGTTGCGCACGCCGAGCTGCGACATGGCGCGGTAGCGCTTCTCCATCTCGCGCACCGTCCACTTCAGCGCGCCGATCGCCTTCGGCGCTTCCGTCACCACCGGCGCCAGCAGGTGCGGAATGCGGTCATAGACCGACAATTCCAGCATCTTCGGGTCGATCATGATGAAGCGGCATTCCTCCGGGCTGAAGCGATACAGCAGGGAGAGGATCATGGTGTTGATGGCGACCGACTTGCCCGAGCCGGTGGTGCCGGCGATGAGCAGGTGCGGCATCCGCGCCAGGTCGGCGATGACCGGGGCGCCGCCGATGTCCTTGCCCAGCGCCAGCGGCAGCTTGCCCTGGTTCTTCAACCATTCGTCGCCGCTGACCATTTCCGAGAGGAAGACGGTTTCCCGGTTGGCGTTCGGCATCTCGATGCCGATGACGTTGCGGCCGGGCACGGTGGCGATGCGCACCGCCAGCACGGACATGCTGCGCGCGATGTCGTCGGCCAGCCCGATCACCCGGCTGGACTTGGTGCCGGGGGCCGGTTCCAGTTCGTACAGCGTCACCACCGGGCCGGGGCGCACATCGCCGATATGGCCACGCACGCCGTAATCCTCCAGCACCTGTTCCAGCAGGCGGGCATTGGCCTGCAGGGCTTCGTCGGAAGGCCGGCCGATGCGGCGCGGCGGTGCCTCGGTCAGCAGGTCCAGCGGCGGCAGGCGGAACGGGCCGGTGCCGGGCAGCGGCAATTCGGGCTGGCGGGTTTCCGGCCGCTTGCCGGGGCGGGCGGGTTCCACCACGCGGGCCGGCTTGCGGCTTTGCTGCTGCGGTTGCTCGGGCGCCTCGTCGCGCGGCGGTTCGCCCATGCTGGGCGGCTGGCGGCGGCGGGGGGCCTCGTTGGCCTTCTGCTCGGCGGCGTCCAGCACGCTGGTGAGGTCGGCACCGGGCTGCTGCTCCCGGGCCGGGCGCCTGAACAACCCGCCGAGGCGAGCGAACAGGCCGAGGGCGCCGCGGCTGCCCTCCACCACCCCGCGGGTGCCCTGCACCATACCCCGGGTGCCCTGCATCACCCCGCGCGTGCCGAGCAGCACGCCCTGGCTGCCCACCCGCGCCACGCCCACGGCGCCACGCCGGGTGAAGCGGCCGAGGCCGAGCCATTCGGCCGGGGAAAGCCCGAAGGCGGCGATGCTGAGGCAGAAGGCGGTCAGCGCCAGCAGCGCATAGGCCACCCAGAGGCCGAAGCTGCCGAACAGGGTCTCCGCCCCACGGGTGACGAATTCGGCCAGCACCGGCCCCACCGCGCCACCGGCGCCGGAGGCAACCGGCTTGCCCAGGGCCAGCGGCAGCAGCGCCAGGGCCGCCGCCACCGCGGGCAGCGCCGCCAGCAGCGCCGCCAGCCGGGCCGGGAACAGCCCCAGCCCGCGATGCGCGCCCAGCCGGAACGCCCAGGCCAGCAGCGCCACCACCGGCACCGCCCCGGCATAGCCGAAGCCCTGCAGCAACAGGTCGGAAACGCTGGCGCCCACCTGGCCCACCAGGTTCACCGGCGCCCGGCTGGTGGCGGTGGACATCGAAGGGTCGGCCGGGTCATGGCTCAGCAGCGCCAGCAGCAGCGCCAGCCCGGCCAGGGCGCAGAGGATGCCGCCGATCTCCGCCAGGCGGCGCAGCACGGCGGCCTTGACCGCCGGCGAGGCGAAGCGCCGGACCCCGGCCATGGTGCGTTCGGTAGTGGAGGACATGCCTGCGGCCCATTCTTGCCAGACAGCCTCAGGAATACACCGGAACCGGCTGTAACGGCAGCGTTGAATCATTCCGGCCACGCCGGCTTGAGGACGGCGGAAGCCTGAACGGAAAGTGAATCCGCATGGCGCTGGCAGGCCTGGCCCGGCGCAGGCAGGTCGCGGCGGCAGCCGCCCGGTACCAGGGGCGCAGGCGGGAGGTGGCTTCGCGGGGGGCGGGGCTCAGCCCGCCCGTTCTTCCGGCGTGGCCGCCACGCCATGGCGTTCCAGCCAGGCGGAAAACCCCGGCGCCGCGGTCAGCACGCAGAACGGCACGCCCAGCAGCAACCCGGCCACCCAGGGCAGCGCCCAGGCCAGGGCGCCGGGCGCCAGGGCGAACAGCCCGGCCAGCAGCAGGCCGAACAGCGTGTGAGGCCACAGCAGGCGCAGCGCATCGCCCCAGCCCACGCCACGTTCGGCCCGGTTCTGCGGCGCCCAGCCCGGCTTCAGGCCAAGGGGCAGGGCGGCCAGCACCAGCGCCTTGTTGAACAGCGCCAGGGGTTCGAACAGCGTGGTGAACAGCAGCTCCGCCACGGCCCCGGCCAGGAAGCGCGGTCGCCCGCCATAGGGCTGGGCGTGGCCCGGGTGCAGCAGCACCTCCAGGTAGCCGGCCAGCTTGGAGGCATAGTTGCCCGCCCAGCCATACAGCAGCAGCGCCGGCAGCAGCGCGGCACTCACTGAATGACCGCTGGCGGTGTTCAGCGCGGCGGCCAGCAGCAGCAGCATCCAGGCCGGGGCGGCCAGGAACAGCAGCATGGCCTGGGCCAATTGCCAGCGGCCCATCGGCGTCATGCCCGGCAGCCCCAGCAGGGCCAGGTACTGCATGTTGCCGGCGCCCCAGCGCCGGTCCCGCGCCAGGTATTCCGGCAGGGCCGGCGGGTTGGCCTCCAGGCTGCCATCCTCGGCCGGCAGGCACATCACCTTCCAGCCGGCGGCATGCAGCCGCACCGCCTCCACCTGGTCGTGGCTGAGGATGGCGCGGCCATCCGGCAGCGGTTCCAGCCGGCAATGGCGGCGGAAGGGTTCGATGCGGATGATGGCGTTGTGGCCCCAGTACGGGCCCTCGCCCTGCTGCCACCAGGCCTGGCCGGTGGCCCAGGCGCGCATGCCGGCGCGCATGCCGAACTGGAACAGCCGCGGGAAGGCGGCGCGCGCCGGGCGGCCCACGGTGAGGTGCTGCACCAGTGCCAGCCCGGGGTCTTCCTGCATGCAGCGCAGCAGCCGCAGCATGGCGGCGGCGGAGATCTCGCTGTCGGCGTCCAGCGTCAGCATCAGCTCGTGGTCGCCGGCGTGGTGGTCCAGGAATTCCATGATGTTGCCGGCCTTGAAGCCGGTGTTGTCGCTGCGTCGCCGATAGTGGATGCGGGCCGCATCGGTCCGCTGGGCGCGGAAGGCCACCATGGCCATCGCCTCGCGCTTGGCCAGCGCGGCGTCCTGCGTGTCCGAGAGGATCCAGGCGGAAAACAGCGGCCCGGCGCCGGTGGCGACCAGCCCGTCCAGCAGCCGCGCCAGGGCGGGCAGCACCTGGGCCAGGTCCTCATTGCGGACACAGATGGCGATGGCGGTGCGCAGGTGCGGCGGCGCCGGGTGGGGCGCGGCCACCGCCGGCAGCACCGCGGCGCAGGGGTCTCGCCGGGTGAGCAGCAGCCACAGGCCCAGCAACGCATTGGCCAGGCTGATGCCATGCCAGGGTGCCACCACCAGCAGGCAGGCCAGGATCAGCACTTCCCATACGGAAAGGCCGCCCGGCGCCAGTGTGGCCCAGGCCAGCCCGAGCAGCAGCGCGCTGCTGCCGCCCATCAGGGTGAAGAATACGGTTCGACGAAGGGGAAAGCTGGCCACGCGCCGCACCTAACCACGGAAAGTGGCACGGATGCGGCGCTGGTTGGCGGCCGTTACGGGCCGGAGGTGCCCGGGGTGCCGGTGCCGGCCGGGGTATTGGGGTTGCCGCCCAGGTTGTACGGCCGGTTGATGCTGCCCGGCGCGCTGATGCTGGAGTTCACCCGCGGGTCTTCCCCGCTGGCGGTGGTGCCGCTGGGCCCGGCGCCAGCGCGGGCCGGGGCGGTGCTGGTGCGGGCGCTGGCCCCCGGGGTACTGTCCGGCTGCATGGTGCAGCCGGCCGAAAGCGCCAGGGCCAGGGCCAGGGCC
>CANBXZ010000149.1 GCA_947373495.1 Acetobacteraceae bacterium | reverse complement strand
GATCTTCGCCGGCAGGTCCTTGGTGTCAAAGGACTGGATGGCGGAGATGCCGCTGTCGCCCGCGATCAGGCGCTTCCAGACATGCTCTACGCCGAGCCCAAGCGGGCAGGCGATGCCCATGCCAGTGACGACAACCCGTCGCGGCGCGGTAATGTTCGCGAACACGTTCAGCCTCTCCGTTCAGCCAGTACCTGCAACCTTAGCTCTGGTGCGCCTCGATGTAGGTGATGGCGTCCTTCACCGTGGTGATCTTCTCGGCGGCGTCGTCGGGGATTTCCACGCCGAACTCTTCCTCGAAGGCCATGACCAGTTCCACGGTGTCCAGGCTGTCAGCGCCCAGGTCGTCGATGAACGACGCGCTCTCGGTCACCTTTGCCTCGTCCACGCCCAGGTGGTCGACGACGATCTTCTTAACCCGGTCAGCGATGCCGCTCATGCTGTGACAATCTCCTGCTGCAAGCGAACTTCTTGGCGTGCCCTCAGCAGGGGTATCCCTGCGGGTGGGGCGGCCGATTAACACGGAACCCGGAGCGGGCCTAGGCGGTGTTTGCCGCCCTGGCAAGGCGTTTCCTGCCCCGCCCGGTAAGTTGTTGCAGGGCCTGGGCGAAATCCCGGCCCCGCCAGCCTCAGTACATCGCCATCCCGCCGTTCACATGCAGGGTCTGGCCGGTCACCCAGCCGGCTTCGGGGGAAGCCAGGTAGACCACGGCGGCGGCGATGTCCTCGGGCCGGCCGATCCGGCCGGTGGGGATACGCTCGACCATCTTGGCCTTCACCGGCTCGCCCAGCACGTCGGTCATGGCGGTTTCGACATAGCCCGGCGCCACCACGTTGCAGGTGACGTTGCGCGAAGCCACTTCCTGCGCCAGCGCCTTGGTCATGCCCACCAGCCCGGCCTTGGCCGCGGCGTAGTTGGCCTGCCCGGCATTGCCGGAGGTGCCGACGATGGAGCCGATGGACACCACCCGGCCCCAACGCTTCTTCATCATGCCGCGCAGGCTGGCGCGGGCCAGCCGGAACGGGGCCGAGAGATCGACGTCGATCACCGCGTTCCAGTCGGCGTCGCCCATCCGCAGCGCCAGCATGTCCTTGGTGAAGCCGGCATTGTTGATGAGGATGTCGAGCCCACCCAGGCCCTTCTCCACCGTCTCCACCAGCGCCGGGGCGGCGGCGGGGTCGGCCAGGTCGGCCGGGGCGACCAGCACGCGGCTGCCCAGTTCGGCGGCCAGCGACTCCAATTCCGCCGCACGGCGGCCGGAAAGCGCCACGCTGGCGCCCTGGGCATGCAGCGCGCGGGCAATGGCGGCGCCAATGCCGCCGGTGGCGCCGGTTACCAGGGCCACCTTGCCGGTCAGGTCGAACATGGGCGCCGTCTCCTCAGATGGTCTTCAGGAAGGCTTCGACATCGGCCGGGTTGCCGATGGCACTGGCCTGGGCTTCCGGCGCGTTGCGCTTCATCAGCCCGGTCAGCACCTTACCGGCGCCCAGTTCCACGAAACGGTCGATGCCCATGCCCGCCATGGCGGCGATGCATTCGCGCCAGCGTACCGTGGCGGTGACCTGCTGCACCAGCAGGCTGCGGATCTCGGCCGGGCTGGTGGCCTTGGCGGCGGTGACATTGGCCACCACCGGCACCATGGGGGCCAGTATCTCAGCGCCGTCCAGGGCTTCGGCCATGGCGTCGGCGGCCGGGGCCATCAGCGCGCAATGGAACGGGGCGGAAACCGGCAGCAGCATGGCGCGCTTCACGCCATGGCCGGCGGCGGCGGCCACCGCACGCTCCACCGCGGCCTTGGCGCCGGAGATCACCACCTGGCCACCGCCATTGTCGTTGGCGATCTCGACGCATTCATCCTTGCCCGTTTCCGGGTTGGCCTTAGCAGCGGCGCAGATGGCGCGGGCCTGGTCCAGGTCGGCGCCCAGCAGGGCGGCCATGGCGCCGGTGCCGGCCGGGGTGGCCTTCTGCATCGCCTCGCCGCGCAGCCGCAGCAGGCGGGCGCAGGTGGCCAGGCTGAAGGCGCGGGCGGCGGTCAGGGCGCTGTATTCGCCCAGGCTATGGCCGGCCACCAGGGCCACCTTGGTGCCCAGGTCCAGTTTCCCCTCGGTCTCCAGCACCCGCAGCACCGCCACGGAATGCGCCATCAACGCCGGCTGGGCATTGGCGGTCAGGGTGAGTTCCTCGGGCGGGCCTTCGAACATCAGCGCCGAAAGCTTCTGCTTCAGCGCGTCGTCAACCTCCTGGAACACCTCCCGCGCGGCGGGGAAGGCGGCGGCGAGGTCGCGGCCCATGCCGGGGGCCTGGCTGCCCTGGCCGGGAAAAACGAAGGCAAGCGCCATGGTTCGGCTGTCCTTGGACGTGATCCTGGGGTGGGGGCGGGGGGTAGCGGCGGGTAACGGTACTGTCAACAAGTGTCGCCATTGGCGGCCGCCCGGGGGCTATTTGCCGCGCTGGGCCCGCAGCGCCACGGCGAAGGCCGCCAGCGCCCAGGCGCGCCATTCCTCCGGTTCATCCAGCACCGCGGGCGGCACCTGCCAATAGCCCAGTACCGCCGGCTTGCCGCCGCGGCTGTAGGTAAAGGGCTGGCTGCCCGCGGCCTCGAAGCCCGGGCGGGTGGTGGCGTCCACCTTGAGATATGGGGTGTCCCGCACCACCAGGCCGAACATCAGCCCGGCGCGGAACAGGCCGTGGCCGCCGAACATCCGCCGGGCCGAAACCCCGCCCAGCGGCACCAGGCCTTCCAGCAGCCAGTCCACCAGCCCGGCACTGTTGGCCATGCCCGGGGTCTCAGGATTCCGGCGGCGGGGCGGGCGGCGGCACCAGCACCGGTGGCGCCACCAGGGACAGGCCGGGCGACGCAAGGCCGGGCGACGACAAGCCGGGCGGCGCGGCGATGGCCGGCAGCCCGGCGGGCAGCGGCGACTCGCTGCGCGCCGGTTCGGCCACCGGTGCGGGCGCCGGGGCCGGGGCTGGCTCGGGCCGGGGCGGCGGCGGGGTGGCGGCGGCAGGCGCCACGGCCGGGACGGGGGCCGGTGCCGGGGCGGGGGCGGGGGCGGGGGCGGGCGGCTCAACCGGCACGGTGTAGTCGGCCACGATGCGGGCCTGGTTGCCGGCAATCACCAGCACCCGCTGCCCCACCGCCAGCGGCCGTTCATCCCGCTGGGTCACGGAGATGAGGTCCGGCTTGCCGGTTACCCGCACCACGTATTCATGCGCCACGGTGTCGACGAAGCGATGTTCCGCCGCCGAGCCGGCCAGGCCGCCGATCATGGCGCCGCCGACGCCGCCCAGCGCCGAGAAGATGCCGCTGGGCGCCTGGGCACCCAGCACGCCGCCAGCCGCGGCCCCAGCCGCCGCACCGGTTTCGCCGCCGGCCGAGATGTTGATCTGGCGGACGCCGACGATGACGCCCTGCTCCACCTTGTTGGCCTGCTGTACGGCGCGGGTGGCATAGACGTCGGGGCTGTAGCCGTTGCCGCAGGCCGCCAGGGGCAGCAGCAGGGCCAACAACAGCAGGGGCGTGGGGCGCAAGGGCACGGCAGGGCACCGGAAAGGAGGCATCGCGCGCAGCCAATAAGCCTCGGCCGGCCATTTGTCACCGTTCATGGCAGCCGCGCAGCCCTGCGTGGCTGGCGTGATTCCGCCATGATGGCGCCGGAAAAGCGCCGCGCCCGCAAGGGGTGGCCCCGCCCGAAGTCCGGCGCAGCCTGGCCCCGGGCCAGCCAAAGGCTTGCCCTGGGGCGGTGGCCGTGCTTTACGCCGCCGTTCCCTGCCGGCCCGCGGAGGCATCGCGCGCCGGCTATGCCCATTTCCCCCACGCATTCCGCCGACGGGGCCGGGCTGAGCCAGCCATAGGGAGACCCCATGCCGCTATATGAAACCGTGTTCATCGCACGGAACGACATCACCCAACAGCAGGTTGAAACCATCGCCGACCAGGTCGCCGCGATCATCACGGAAGCCGGTGGCGAAGTGAAGAAGCGGGAATACTGGGGGCTGCGTGGCCTCGCCTACCGCATCAAGAAGAACCGCAAGGGGCACTACATGCTCCTCGGCATCGAGACGCCTTCGGCGCCGATGCAGGAGGTCGAGCGTCAGCTGGGCCTGAACGAGGACGTGCTGCGCTCCATGACGCTGCGCATCGAGGCGATCGAGGAGGCCCCCTCGGCCATCCTGTCGCGTCGCGGCGAAGAGCGTGAGCGTGACCGCGGCTTCCGTGGCCCGCGCCCGGCTGGTCGCTTCGGTTCCGGCCGTGGCCGTGAGCGCAGCGACGAGCGCGAGGAATTCCGCGCCCGTCCGCGTGACGAGATCGAGCCGAACGGCATGGGCGGGGAGGAGTAAGCACCGATGTCCGACAGCACCGAAGTCAACATCGCCAGCCGCCGCCCCGCCGTGGGCGCCCGCCGGCCGTTCTACCGCCGCCGCAAGTCCTGCCCGTTCTCCGGCCCGAATGCGCCGAAGATCGACTACAAGGACGTGCGCCTGCTGAGCCGCTTCCTGTCCGAGCGCGGCAAGATCGTGCCGAGCCGCATCACCGCGGTGTCCGGCAAGAAGCAGCGTGAGCTGGCGCTGGCGATCAAGCGCGCCCGCTTCCTGGCGCTGCTGCCCTACGTCATCAACGACTGAGCGGGAGGGCACAGACCATGATCGATCTGATCCTCATGCAGCGCGTGGACAAGCTTGGCCAGATGGGCGAGCTGGTGAAGGTGAAGCCGGGCTACGCCCGTAACTTCCTGCTTCCCCAGGGCAAGGCCATCCGCGCCAACAAGGCCAACCTGGCGAAGTTCGAAGCCCAGCGCGCGCAGCTGGAAGCCGAGAACATCAAGCGCCGCGACGAAGCCGAGAAGATCGGCGAGCGCGTGGCGGGCCTGACCGTCGTGCTGATCCGCCAGGCCGGCGAAAGCGGCAGCCTGTACGGTTCGGTCAGCGGCCGCGACATCGCGGACGCCTGCAAGGATGGTGGGCTGACCATCAACCGTACCCAGGTGATCCTGCCCGAGCCGATCAAGACGCTCGGCGTCAAGGACGTGAGCGTTGAGCTGCACCCGGAAGTGCGGATCATCGTGCGCGTGAACGTGGCGCGTTCGGTGGAAGAAGCCGAAAAGCAGGGCCGCGGCGAGGAAATCGCCCGCGAGGAAGAGGTTTCCCTGGAAGACGAGCTGCGCGCCGAGCTGGGCGCGGCGATGCAGGACTGACCTTCCCGCCTTCGGGCAGGATGGTGGAAGGGGCGCCCCGCAACGGGCGCCCCTTCGCAATTCAGCCCCAGGGTCAGGTGCGCGGGAAGTCGTAGAGCTGGGCCGGATTGTCCACCAGCACGGCGTGGCGCTTGCCGGCATCCGGCACCCAGTTCTCCAGCAGGTCCAGCAGGGTGGCGTCGTTCGGCTTGTTGTCGGCGCGTTCGGTCGGGTGCGGCCAGTCGCTGCCCCACACCATGCGGTCCGGTCGGATCTGCGCGAAGGCCCGCGCCACCGCGCTGCTGTCGCTGTAGCTGGGTGCGCCCACCTTGGTGTCGGCATAGGCACCGGACAGCTTGACCCAGGTGTTGCCCTTTTCCAGCAACTGCTTCACCAGCGCGAAGGAGGCATGGTTGACGCCATCCGGGTGCGGCACATGCGCCAGGTGGTCGAACACCATGGTGGCGTTGACGCGCAGGAACAGGTCCTTCAGGTCCAGCAGCTTGGCGGCGGGCAGGTTGAACTGCAAATGCCAGCCCATGCGGGAAACCCGGGCGGCCAGCGGTTCCACCATCTCCGGGCTGGTGGCGCCAACCTGGGCCAGGTTGAAGCGGATGCCGCGGATGCCGCCCTCATGCAGCGCCTGCAACTCGGCGTCGGTGACCTTGTCGTTCACCACGCCCACGCCGCGGAAATTGCCGCCCAGTTCCTTGATCCCGTCCAGCGTCGCCCGGTTGTCCACGCCATAGAGCGAGGGCTGCACGATGACGCCGCGCGTGGTGCCGATGCGGGCCTGCAGCTTGCGGTAGTCGGCCGGGCTGGCATTGGGTGCCGGCAGGCCGCCGGGCGCGGGCGGGAAGCGGTCGTTGTAGATGTGGAAGTGGCAGTCGGTGGCGAAGGCCGGCACGCGCAGCCGCGGCGCATTGGTGCCGGCGGAATAGGGCACGCGGTGCTGCGGCTGGCGCGGCGCGGCGGCCAGCGCCGGCGAGGCGAGCAGCGCGGCGGCCGCGCCCAGCGCCGAGCGGCGGGTGGTGTTGGTCATGACGGTTCTCTCCCTGGCGCTGTTCCGCGCCGCGCCCAGGGTAGCCCGCCGCCAGCCAAAACGAAAAGGGCGCGGCCCTTGCGGACCGCGCCCCCTGCCCGCACGCGAACGCGCGGGATGTTCCCGGCTGGCGCCGGCGGCCGAGGCTAGATCAAACCGCCTTCGCCATGCCGCGCAGCACGTAGTGCAGGATGCCGCCGTTCTTGTAGTACTCGACCTCGTCCGCCGTATCGACGCGGCACAGCACCTGGGTGGTGTGCTTGCTGCCGTCGGCGCGGGTGATCACCAGGTCCAGCGTCATGCGCGGCTTCAGGTTCTCGATGCCGACGATGTCGATGACCTCGTTGCCGGTGATCCCCAGGGTCTGCCGGGTCTCGCCGTTCAGGAAGGTCAGCGGCAGCACGCCCATGCCGACCAGGTTCGAGCGGTGGATGCGCTCGAAGCTTTCGGTGATCACGGCCTTCACGCCCAGCAGGAAGGTGCCCTTGGCCGCCCAGTCACGCGACGAGCCGGTGCCGTATTCCTTGCCGCCGAAGATCACCAGCGGCACGCCCTCGGCCTTGTACTTCTCGGCCACGGTGTAGATCGGCGCGACTTCGCCCGAGGGGTAGTGCTTGCTGATGCCGCCTTCGGTCCCCGGCACCATCTCGTTCTTGATGCGGATGTTGGCGAAGGTGCCGCGCATCATCACTTCGTGGTTGCCGCGGCGGGCGCCGTAGCTGTTGAAGTCCGCCTGGCGAACCTGGTGTTCCAGCAGGTATTCGCCGGCCGGGCTGGTCTTGCGGATGTTGCCGGCCGGGCTGATGTGGTCGGTGGTGATGCTGTCGGCCAGCTCCGCCAGGATGCGGGCGCCGGTGATCGGCTGCACCGCTGGCACTTCGGCGGTGATGCCCTCGAAGTAGGGCGGGTTCGCCACGTAGGTGCTGCCCGAGTTCCAGCGATAGGTGTCGCTGTCGGCGTCAACCCGAATGGCCTGCCACTGCGCCGGGCCCTTGAACACGTCCGCGTAGCGGCTGCGGAACATGGTGCGGCTCAGCGCGGCGTTCACCGTGTCGTTGACTTCCTGCTGGGTCGGCCAGATGTCCTTCAGGAACACGTCCTGGCCGCTGGCGCCCTTGCCGATCGGCTGCGTCGCCAGGTCCAGCTTCACGCTGCCGGCCAGGGCATAGGCCACGACCAGCGGCGGGGAAGCCAGGTAGTTGGCGCGGACATTGGCGTGGACGCGGCCTTCGAAGTTGCGGTTGCCCGAGAGCACGCCGCCGACGACCAGCTTGTTGTCCTCGATCGCGTCCACCATGGCGTCCGGCAGCGGGCCGGAGTTGCCGATGCAGGTGGTGCAGCCATAGCCCACCGTCTCGAAGCCCAGCTTGTCCAGTTCCACCGTCAGGCCGGCGGCGTCCAGGTAGTCCGTCACCACCTGGCTGCCGGGGGCCAGCGAGGTCTTCACCCAGGGCTTGGACTTCAGGCCCAGCGCATTGGCCTTCTTCGCCACCAGGCCGGCGGCGATCAGCACATAGGGGTTGGAGGTGTTGGTGCAGCTGGTGATGGCGGCGATCACCACGTCGCCATGGCCGAGGTCATACGGCGCGCCGGCAACCGGCACGCGCAGGCCGGCCTGGTCGCCCGGCACGCCCATGACGCCGGCGGCCAGGTCCTTGCTGAAGCCGGCGGCCACGCCGTCCAGCGCCACGCGGTCCTGCGGGCGCTTCGGGCCGGCCATGCTCGGCACCACGGTGCCCATGTCCAGCTCCAGCGTGTCGCTGAAGATCGGGTCCGGGCTGGTCTCGTCGCGCCACAGGCCCTGCGCCTTGCAGAAGGCTTCCACCAGCTTGATGCGGTGTTCGTCACGGCCGGACAGGTTCAGGTAGCCCAGCGTGATCGCGTCCACCGGGAAGAAGCCGCAGGTGGCGCCGTATTCCGGGGCCATGTTGGCAATGGTCGCGCGGTCCGCCAGGGCCAGGTCGTTCAGGCCGGCGCCGAAGAACTCCACGAACTTGCCGACCACGCCCTTCTTGCGCAGCATCTGGGTCACGGTCAGCACCAGGTCGGTGGCCGTCACGCCTTCACGCAGCTTGCCGGTCAGCTTGAAGCCGATGACATCGGGGATCAGCATGGCGATCGGCTGGCCCAGCATGGCCGCTTCCGCCTCGATCCCGCCGACGCCCCAGCCCAGCACGCCCAGGCCGTTCACCATGGTGGTGTGGCTGTCGGTGCCGTAGCAGCTGTCCGGGTACACATAGGTGTCGCCGGCATCGGTCGTGGTCCAGGCCACCTGCGCCAGGTATTCCAGGTTCACCTGGTGGCAGATGCCGGTGCCCGGGGGCACGACGCGGAAGTTGTTGAAGGCGCTCTGGCCCCAGCGCAGGAACTCATAGCGTTCGCCATTGCGCTCGAACTCGATGTCGACGTTCTTCTGCAGCGCGTCGGCGGAACCGGAATAGTCCACCATCACCGAGTGGTCGATGACGAGGTCGACCGGCAGCAGCGGGTTCACCTTGCGCGGGTCACCACCCAGCTTGATGATGCCGTCGCGCATCGCGGCCAGGTCCACCACGGCGGGAACGCCGGTGAAGTCCTGCAGCAGGATGCGGGAGGGGCGGAACGGCACTTCCTTTTCGGAATGCGCGGCCGGCAGCCAGCCGGCGATCGCCTTGGCGTCGTCGGTGGTGTAGCTGCGGCCATCTTCATACCGCAGCACGTTCTCCAGCAGCACCTTCAGGCTGTGCGGCAGGCGCGTGATGTCGCCGATGGCCTTGGCCGCCTCGGGCAAGCTGAAGTAGCTATACGTCTTTCCGTCCACCTGAAGGGTACGACGGGTCTTCAGCGTGTCCTGCCCGATCATGCGCATCTGCCAAAACCTTTCTCAGCGTTGCGCCCAGCCTGGGCGCCAGATAAGCGGCGTTTAAGCACGCAGGGCCGGCGGGGTCCACGGGGCGGCGGCCGTATCGTGACGATAGGATTTTGCGAATGCTAGAGGCGCGGCAGCTGGCCTGCCTGAGAGGCGAGCGGATCGTCTTCGCCGACCTGTCGTTCCGGGTCGCGGCGGGGGAGGCCGTGCTGCTGGTGGGCGCCAACGGCGCCGGCAAGTCCAGCCTGCTGCGGGTGCTGGCCGGGCTGCTGGCCCCGCTGGAGGGTGCGCTGCTGTGGCAGGGCGCCGAAGCCCTGGCAGACCGGGCGGCGCATGCCCGCCGGCTGCGCTACATCGGCCATGGCGACGCGCTGAAGCCGGCGCTTTCCGCCGCCGAGAACCTGCGCTTCTACGCCCGGCTCTGGGGGGGCCAGGTGGCCCCCGCCCTGGCCGCGCTGGGGCTGGAGGCATTGGCGGAGTTGCCGGCGCGGGTGCTGTCCTCCGGCCAGAAGCGCCGGTTGGCGCTGGCCCGGCTGGCGCTGGCAGCGCCCGGCGCCGCGCCGCTCTGGCTGCTGGACGAGCCGACCGTGGGGCTGGACGCCGCCAGCGTGGCGCGGCTGGGGGTTCTGCTGGAACACCACCGCGCCGCCGGCGGCATGGTGCTGGCCGCCACCCACCTGCCCCTGCCCCTGCCCGGCGCGCGGGAGCTGCGGCTATGACCGGCTTCCTCGTCCTGCTGGGCCGCGAGTTGCGCCTGGCGCTGCATCACCCGGCCGACACGCTGGCGGCGGTGCTGTTCTTCGTGCTGGTGGCCGCGCTGTTTCCCTTCGGCGTCGGGCCGGAACCCCAGGCTTTGGCCCGGCTGGCGCCCGGCGCGCTGCTGGCCGCGGCGCTGCTGGCGGCGCTGCTGCCGCTGGACCGGCTGTTCGGCGCCGATGCCGAGGATGGCAGCCTGGATCAGTTGCTGCTTTCCGGCCTGGGCCCGGCCGGCATCGCCGCCGCCAAGGCACTGGCGCATTGGCTGACCACCGGGCTGCCGCTGATGCTGGCCACCCCGGTCGCCGCCGCCATGCTGAACCTGCCCACCGCAGCCTGGGGGGTGGCGGTGCTGGTGCTGGGGCTGGC
>CANBXZ010000148.1 GCA_947373495.1 Acetobacteraceae bacterium | reverse complement strand
GGTCTGATCGCGGGGTTGGCCATGGCGCCGGCCCTGGTACCTGTCCTGGCCAGGGCACAGGGGGCCCCGGCCGCCTGGCCCAGCCGGCCCCTTCGCATCGTGGTGCCGTTCGGCCTGGGCGGCAGCGCCGACGTGGCGGCCCGTTTCCTGGCGGAACCGCTCTCCGCCGCGCTCGGCCAGCCGGTGATCATCGAGAATCGCCCGGGCGCCGGTGCGGTCATCGGCACGGAAGCGGTGGCCAAGGCCACGCCGGATGGCCACACGCTGCTGCTGATGTCCAACACCCACACCGCCAATGAAACCCTGCTGCCCAACCGGCCCTATGTGCTGCTGCGGGACCTGCGGCCGGTGGCGGCGGTGAACGTGGCCTATCACGTGCTGGCGGTGCATCCCTCGTTGGGTGTGGCCAGCGTGGCGGAACTCATCGCCAAGGCCAAGGCATCGCCTGGTGCCATCGACTTCGCCTCCTCCGGCCCCGGCACGCCGTACCACATCGCCGGGGAGGTGTTTGCCGGCATGGCGGGCATCCAGCTGAACCACATTCCGTTCAGGGGCTCGAACGAGGCGCGCACGGCGTTGATCTCCGGCCAGGTGCCGATGATGTTCGACGCCATCCCGACCATGCGGGAACAGATCACCGGCGGCCGCGTGCTGGGGCTGGCCACCACCGGGCCGCAGCGCAACCCGCTGATGCCGGAACTGCCCACGGTGGCGGAAGCGGTGCCGGGATATGAGGCCAATATCTGGCTCGGCCTGATGGCGCCGAAGGCGACGCCGGACGCCGTGGTGGAACGCCTGCATGCCGAGGTGAACCGCATTCTGGCGCTGCCCGCGACGCAGCAGGCCCAGGCCCGTTCCGGCGCCCAGCCCATGCCGATGAGCGTGGCGGCGTTCGCCACCTACCTGGAACAGGACATCACCCGGCAGCGCGACTACATCCGCATGGCGCGGATCGTGGCGCAATGAGCGCGCCCGTGGCCGCTCGCCGCCCGCTGCTGGCGGCGCTGCTCGCTTCTCCATTGGCCACCCCCGCGGTGCGGGCGCAGCCGGCCTGGCCTTCGCGCCCGTTGCGGCTGGTGGTGCCGTTCGGCCTGGGTGGCGCCGCGGATGTGGCGGCGCGCTTCGTCGCCGAACCGCTGAGCCAGGCGCTGGGCGTGCCGGTGGTGGTGGAGAACAAGCCCGGCGCCGGCGGTTCCATCGGCACCGACCTGGTGGCCAAGGCCGGCGCCGATGGCCATACGCTGGTGGTGCTGGGCAATACCGCCGCCGCCAACGAAACCCTGCAACCGCAGCGCGGCTATGTGCTGCTGCGGGACCTGACGGCGGTGGCGCCGGTCAACATCGCCAACAACGTGCTGGCGCTGCATCCCAGCGTGCCGGCCACGACGCTGCCGGAGTTCATCGCGCTGCTGAAGCGCGAGCCGGGCAAGTGGAACTACGCCCATTCCGGCCCGGGCACGCCCTATCACCTGGCTGGCGAGATGCTGAAGGCCATGGCCGGGGTGGACATGGTGGGGGTGAGCTTCCGCGGTTCCAACGAAGCCCGCACCGCGTTGATCTCGGGCCAGGTGCCCATCATGTTCGATGGCATTCCCAGCATGGCGCCGCAGATCAGCGGTGGCCGGGTGCGCGGCCTGGCCACCACCGGGGCGACGCGGGACGGCTTTTTGCCCGACCTGCCCACGGTGGCGGAGACGGTGCCGGGCTTCGAATACCCGATCTGGATCGGGCTGATGATGCCGGCCACCACGCCGCGGCCGATCGTGGAACGGCTGCATGCCGAGGTGACCAAGGTGATGCAGTCCCCCAACGGGCGGGAGACGATGCGCCGCATGGGGGCCGCGCCCCTGGTGATGACGCTGGCCGAGTACGACGCCTATCTGCGGCGGGATGTGGAAACCCTGGGCCGGTTGGTTCGGGAAGCGGGGATCAAGGCGGAATGACGATGATGCGCTTCACCCTGAACGGCGCGGCGGCGGAAGCGGATGTGCCGGAAGGCACCGCCCTGCTGCATGCGCTGCGCGGCCCGCTCGGGCTTTCCGGCCCGCGCTTCGGCTGCGGCGATGAGAAATGCGGCAGTTGCATGGTGCTGGTGGATGGCGTGCCGGCCTTTGCCTGCACCCTGGGCACCGAGGCGGTGGTGGGGCGCAGCGTCGTCACCGCCGAGGGCCTGGGCAGCATGGCGGCGCCGCACCCGCTGCAGGCGGCCATGCTGGCCGAACAGGCCGGGCAATGCGGCTGGTGCCTCTCCGGCATCCTGGTCAGCGCCAGCGCCCTGCTGGCCCACAACCCGGACCCCGACGAGGACGCCATCCGCACCGCGCTGGAGCCGCATCTGTGCCGCTGCGGCAGCCACAACCGGATCATTCGCGCGGTGCAGCGCGCGGCGCGGGAGATGCGGGCATGAGCGCGACCGGCTCGTCAGGCTTTGCCCATACCACCCCGGTGGACCCCAGCAAGCCGAAGCTGCCCGGCAGCCTCAACGTCAATCGCCGCCTGTCGCAATGGCTGCGCTTCAGCGCGGATGGCGTGGTGGAGGTGCATCCCGGCAAGGTGGAGATCGGCCAGGGCATCCTGACCACGCTCGGCCAGATCGCCGCCGATGAGCTGGACGTGGACTTCGGCCGCATCCGCCTGGTGGCGGCCAGCACCCCGGCCAGCCCGGATGAGGGCGTGACCAGCGGCAGCCTTTCCACCCAGGACAGCGGCAGCGCCATTCGCCACGCCTGCGCCGATGCGCGGCGCATCTTCCTCAGCGTCACCTCCCAGCGCACCGGCGTGCCGATCGAGAGCCTGGTGGTGCGGGATGGCGCCTTCCATGGCCCGCAGGGCGAGGTGGGCAGCTATTGGGCGCTGGCCAATGCGGCCCTGCTGGAGGTGGAGGCGGCCCCCGACGCGCAGCCAAAGCCCATCGGCGAACGCCGCATCGCCGGTACCTCCGTGCAGCGGCTGGATTTGCCGGAGAAGGTCTTCGGCACCGGCCGCTATGTGCACGACATGCGGCTGCCCGGCATGCTGCACGCCCGCATCGTGCGCCCCGCCGCCCGCGGCGCCACGCTGCTGGAAACCCCGGCGGCGCCGGAAGGCGTGCAACTGGTGCGGGATGGCAGCCTGCTGGCCGTGCTGGCCGCCACCGAATGGCAGGCCGAGGCCGCCGCCGCCCGCGTGGCCACCCGCGCCATGTGGCAGGTGCGGGACACGCTGCCAGAGCAGTCCCACCACGCCGAATACCTGCGTGAAGCCGCGGAACGGGGTGAGCGCAGCGCCGTGGCGCAGCGCGACGAGGCCGCCCCCGCCGTGGCCCGTACCGAAAGGCGCAGCTTCTTCCGGCCGTTCCTGGCGCATGCCTCCATCGGCACCAGTTGCGCCGTGGCGCAGTGGGCAGGCGATGCGGTGACGGTGTGGACCCACACCCAGGGGCCGTACAACCTGCGCGCCGATATCGCCAAGACGCTGCGCACCACGGAAGACAAGGTGCTGGTGCGCCACATGGAAGGCGCCGGCTGCTATGGCCACAACGGCGCCGACGACGTGGCGCTGGAAGCCGTGCTGCTCGCCCGCGCGGTGCCGCCCGGCACCCCGGTGCGGCTGCTGTGGTCGCGCGCCGAGGAACTCGGCTGGGGGCCGTTCTCCTCCGCCATGCTGGTGGATGTGGCAGCCGATGTGGCCGCCGATGGCAGCCTGGTGGGCTGGCGCAGCCACATCATCAGCAATGGCCATTCCTCGCGCCCCGGCCGGGCGCCGGTGCCGACCTTGCTGGCGGCCTCGCAACTGGCGGATGGCTTCCCGGTGCAGCCCAGCATCAACCCGCCAATGGCCGGTGGTGGCGGCGCGCCGCGCAATGGCGTGCCGTACTACGCCATCCCCAAGCTCGACGTGCAGACCACCCGGCTGCTGGAAATGCCCATCCGCAGCAGCGCGCTGCGCGGCCTGGGCGCGACGCTGAACGTCTGGAGCATCGAGAGCCTGCTGGACGAGTTGGCCGAGGCCGCCGGCGAGGACCCGGTGGCCTATCGCCTAAGCCACCTGGAGGACCCGCGCGCCCGCGCTGTGCTGGAGAAGGTGGCGGCGATGTGCGGCTGGGCCGGGCGCGTGAAGCGGGAGGGCTGGGGCCTCGGCATCGGCTTCGCCCGCTACAAGAACACCGGCGCCTATGCCGCCGTGGCCGCCGAGGTGGAGGCGCGCGAGCGCGTGTTCTGCCGCCGGCTCTGGGTGGCCGGTGACGCCGGGGAGATCGTCAACCCCGATGGCGTGGTCAACCAGTTCGAGGGTGGCGCCATCCACGGCGCCAGCGTGGCGCTGCTGGAGCGGGTGACCTTCGACCGCCGCAACGTCACCAGCGACAACTGGGACAGCTACAAGGTGCTGCGCTTCAGCGAAGTGCCAAAGGTCGAGGTAGCCATGCTGAACCACCCGGAAGCGCCCTTCCTCGGCGCCGGGGAGGCCAGCATGGCGCCCACCATCGCCGCCATCGCCGGCGGCATCCACCAGGCGCTGGGCCTCCGCCCGCGCAGCCTGCCCTTCACGCCGGAGAACCTGGTATGACGCTGCGCCTTTCCCTGGCCTGCACCATGTCCGACCGCACCCGCCCGGTGCTGGAGGGCCGCGTCAGCATTCCCGGCATCGCGCTGGACCAGGTGCCGTGCGAGCCGGAGGACATGTTCCGCCGCGCGCTGACCGAGAAGTGCTTCCAGGTGACCGAGCTGTCGATGGGCTCGCACATCACCACCACGGCGCGGGGCGACGCGGCCTATACCGCGATCCCGATCTTCCTCTCTCGCGCCTTCCGCCATTCCGCCATCTACATCCGCACCGACCGCGGCATCCGCACCGCCGCCGACCTGGCGGGCCGCACCATCGGCATTCCGGAATACCAGCAGACCGCGGCGCTGTGGGTGCGCGGCTTCCTGCGCGAGCATTATGGCGTGGACACCCGCGGCATCGCCTGGCGCACCGGGGCCGAGCGCATTCCCATCACCCTGCCGCCCGGCCACAACGTGCAACCGCTGGGCAAGCCGCTGGAAGCGGCGCTGGAAGCCGGCGAGATCGACGCCTTCATCGGCCCCCGCCCGCCCGCCTGCTACCTGAACCGCACCGCCCCGGTGGACCGGCTGTACCCGGACTACCGCAGCGAGGAGATCGCCTGGCACCGGGCCAGCGGCTTCTTCCCCATCATGCATTGCGTTGCCATTCGCAAGGATGTGGCGGAACAGCACCCGGAGGTGCCGCTGGCGCTGTTCCGCGCCTTCACCGAGGCCCGCAACCTGGCGCTGCATGACTTGAAGCAGGTGAATTTCCTCCGCGTGGCGCTGCCCTGGATCGCGGTGGCGGCCGAGGAACAAACAAAACTGATGGGCGGCGACCCCTGGCCCTATGGATTCCAGCGCAACCGGGATGAAGTGGCGGCGATGATCCGCTATGCGCTGGCGGACGGCCTGGTGACCAACCCGATCCAGCCGGAAGACCTGTTCCATCCCTCCGTTTTCCAGGAAGTTGCCTGATGCTGCGTCGTTCGCTGCTCGCCTCGCTCGCGCTGCCCGCCATCGCCCGGGCGCAGACCACCTGGCCGAATGGCCCGGTGCGCATCGTGGTGCCCTTCGCCCCCGGCGGTTCCACCGACGCGGTGGCGCGGCTGGCTTCGGCGGGCATGACCAGCCGGCTGGGCGTGCCGGTGGTGGTGGAGAACAAGTCCGGCGCCGCCAGTTCCATCGGCGCCGACGCGGTGGCCAAGGCGAAGCCGGATGGCCAGACCTGGCTGCTGACCTTCGACAGCCACGCCACCATGCCGGCGCTGCTGGGTCGGCTGCCGTTCAACCTGACCGGTGACCTGGACCCGGTGATGCTGATCGGCGGTGCGCCCTATGTCATCGCCTGCAAGGCGGACAAGCCGTACCGCACCGCGGCGGACTTGTTCGCCGCCGCCCGCGCCAAGCCGGATGGGGTCAGCTATGGCAGCACCGGCAACGGCACCATCGGCCATTTGGCGATGATTTTGCTGACCGGTCGCCAGGGCATCACCATGACGCATCTGCCCTACCGCAGCGGCGGGCTGGCGGTGAACGACGCGGTGGCCGGCCATACCGATTGCATGATCGGCAGTGCCGCGCTGGTGGCGCCGCACATTGCCGGTGGCCTGCTGCGGCCGCTGCTGCAATTCGGCCAGGCCCGGCTGCCGGCGCTGGCGCAGACCCCGACGGTGGCGGAAGCCGGCTTTGGCGCGCTGGATGCGGTGGCCTGGTGGGGCGTGTTCGCGCCGCATGGCACCCCGGCCGAAATCGTGACGAAGATGCACGCGGCGCTGCGCGACACCTTCAACGAACCGCGCATCCGCGAGCAGATGGAAGGCACCCAGCAGGCCCGGCTGGACCTGGGCGACGGCACCGTGCTGCGCCCCTTCCTGGACCGCCAGATCGAGACCTGGAGCAAGGTGGTGCGCGACAACAACGTGAAGGCGGACTGAACCGCCGGCTTCAGCGGATGCCCACCACCTTGTGGGTCTGCACCGAAAGCCGCCATTGCGGGTGGCTTTGGCAATAGGCGATGGCCGCGGCGGTATTTTCCCGCTGCCGTGGCCCGTCCATCGGTTGCAGCAGGAAGTGGCGGAAGGCCAGCCCGGCCACCGCTTCCGGCAATAGCGTGGGCTGCGGGTACACCAGCTTCAACTCATCGCCGCTCACCTGCACCAGGGGGGCGCCGGCCTTGGGCGAAACGCAAACCCAGTCCAGCCCGGCCGGCGCGGCCAGGGTGCCGTTGGTCTCCACCGCAATCTCGAAGCCATGGCCATGCAGCGCGGCGATCAGCGCCGCATCCAGTTGCAGCATCGGCTCGCCGCCGGTGATGACCACGAACCGATGCGCCGGCCCGGCCGGCCAGGCCGCCAGCACCGCATCGGCCAGCGCCGCGGCGGTGTCGAACTTGCCGGCATCGGCGCCGACGAAATCGGTATCGCAGAACCGGCATACCGCGGTGGCGCGGTCTTCCTCGCGCCCGCTCCACAGGTTGCAGCCGGCGAAGCGGCAGAACACCGCGGCGCGGCCGGCCTGGGCGCCTTCGCCCTGCAGCGTGGCGAAAATCTCCTTCCCCGCGTAGGTCATAAGTCGTTGATGCTCGCATCGGCGCGGCGCCACCAGCGATTGCCGCTGGCGGGCAGCCATGCATCCGGGTTGCCGTCGAAGCGCACCGTGTTGGTCGGCGTCTCCTCCACGCTCACCTCGGCGCAGCGCAGCCGGCCGCCATCGGCGGCCAGGAAGGCGTTGCACTTGCTCATCAGGCAGCAGGCCAGGGCCTCGGTGGTGGGGTCGCCGGGGGTCAGCAGAATGCGCGCCAGGCGCTGCGGTTCATGCGCGGCGAACCAGCCCAGCAGCGGGTCGGTCTCGGCCAGTTGCAGCGCGTGGTCCAGGCTGTCGTCCACCCAGGCGTGCCAGGCGCGTTTGGCGCGCTCGAAGCTTTCCACCATGTTCACCCGGCCATCCAGCGGCTGCGGGCTGGTCGCGACCAGGCGCACCGTCACCACCTCATTGTGGCCGTGGGGAATGGCGCATTTCGGTGACGCATCGGCCAGCAGGCGATGCGCCATGGCGAAGCGGCGGCTGAACATCAGGCTAAACATGCGGGGCGGTGTAGCCTTCCCAGCCCTTGGCGCGCAATTCGCAGGCCGGGCAGGTGCCGCAGCCGAAGCCCCAGGGGTGGCGATGGCTGCGGTCGCCGCGATAGCAGCTGTGGCTTTCGTCCCGCACCAGGGCCACCAGGGGGGCGCCGCCGAGGGCTTCCGCCAGCCGCCAGGTGGCGGCCTTGTCCAGCCACATCAGCGGCGTGTGCAGCACGAAGCGGGTCTGCATGCCCAGGTTCAGCGCCACCTGCATGGCCTTGATGGTGTCGTCCCGGCAGTCCGGGTAGCCCGAGTAGTCGGTCTCGCACACGCCCAGCACGATATGCTTCACCCCGCGCCGATACGCCAGGGCGGCGGCGAAGGTGGCGAACAGCAGGTTGCGGCCGGGCACGAAGGTATTGGGCAGGCCATCCGCCTGCAGCGCAATCTCGGCGTCGCGGGTCAGCGCGGTTTCGGAAAGCTGGCCCAGCGCCGCCAGGGCCAGGGTGTGGTCGGGCCCCAGCCGGCCGGCCCAGGCCGGGAAGTCTGCCAGCAGCCGGTCGCGGATGGTGGCGCGGCAGGCCAGTTCCACCACATGGCGCTGGCCGTAGTCGAAGCCCAGGGTTTCCACCTGGCCGAACCGGTCCAGCGCCCAGGCCAGGCAGGTGGCGCTGTCCTGGCCACCGCTGAACAGCACCAGCGCCTTGTCGGCGGGCGCCGGCGGGGCGCTACGGTCATCAGGCGCGATCACGTCAGTTGCTCCACTGCCCAGGCTCCGGCTTCCGCTACCACCGGGTTGGCATCCCCCGCCAGGGTTTGCGCCACCGGGCGCAGCGCCGGGGCGCCACTGTTGCCGATGGCGATGGCGACGTTGCGCACGAAGCGGTTGCGGCCGATGCGCTTGACCGGGCTGCCGCTGAACCGGGCGCGGAAGCCGGCATCGTCCAGCCCGGCCAACTCCGCCAGCCCGGGCGCGGGCTTGCCGGTGAAGGCGGGCTCGCTGTGGGCACGGGCGAATTTGTTCCACGGGCATACCGCCAGGCAGTCGTCGCAGCCATAGATGCGGTTGCCCATGGCGCGGCGGAATTCCCGCGGGATCGGCCCCTGGTGCTCGATGGTGAGGTAGGAAAGGCAGCGCCGCGCATCCAGCCGGTACGGTGCCGGGAAGGCGTTGGTCGGGCAGGCATCGAGGCAGGCGCGGCAGGTGCCGCAATGGTCGGGCTCGGGCGGGTCCGGCGGCAGGGCCAGGGTGGTGTAGACCTCGCCGAGGAACAGCCAGTTGCCGTGCTGGCGGCTCACCAGGTTGGTGTGCTTGCCCTGCCAGCCGAGGCCAGCCTGCTGCGCCAGCGGCTTTTCCGCCACCGGGGCGGTATCCACGAATACCTTCACGTCGCCGCCGAAGCGCCTGAGCATCCAGCGCGCCAGCGCCTTCAGCCGCTTCTTCACCACGTCGTGGTAGTCCCGCCCCTGGGCATAGACGCTGATGGCGGCGTGCTCGCGCTGTGCCAGCACCGCCAGCGGGTCCTGCTCGGGGCCGTAGTTCAGCCCCAGCGCCACCACGCTGACCACTTCCGGCCACAGCGCCCGGGGCTGGGCGCGTTGCTCCAGCCGTTCGGCCAGCCAGCCCATCTCGCCATGCTGGCCGGTGGCGACGAAGGCGTTCAGCCCCTGGCGCACACTCTCGGGCAGCACGGCCTCGGCGAAGCCCACCGTGGAGAAGCCGAGGCGCAGGGCCTCGGCACGGATCTCGGCGCTAGCCGCGGCCACGGTAGCCCGGCACTTCCTGCGGCGGAATCCACACGCCTGCCGGTGCCGGGCCGGTGGCATAGAACACGTCGATCGGAATGCCGCCGCGCGGGTACCAGTAGCCGCCGATGCGCAGCCACAACGGCTGCGCCGCCGCCACCAGCCGCCGGCCGATGCCCACGGTGCAATCCTCATGGAAGGCGCCGTGGTTGCGGAACGCGGTCAGGAACAGCTTGAGCGACTTGCTCTCCACCAGCAGCGCATCGGGCACGTAGTCGATGACCAGGTGGGCGAAGTCCGGCTGGCCGGTCATCGGGCAGAGGCTGGTGAACTCCGGCGCGGTGAAGCGCACGCAATAGGGCACGCCGGGCTGCGGGTTGGGCACCGTCTCCAGCATCGCCGCTTCCGGGCTGGCCGGTTGGCTGGTGGCATGGCCGAGCTGCGTCAGGCCGGAAACATCGGTGGTCATGGCTCGGGCTCCCAGTCGGCGGCGATGGCGGCGGCCTCGGCGGCGAAGCGCCCGGCCAGGATGGCGGTGCGCAGCCTGGCCATCAGCGCCTGATAATAGTGGATGTTGTGCCAGGTCAGCAGGATCGGGCCGAGCATTTCCTCGGCCTTGAACAGGTGGTTCAGGTAGGCGCGGGAATGCCGGGTGCAAGTTGGGCAGGTGCAATTCGGGTCCAGCGCGGAACCATCATCGGCATGCCGGGCGTTGCGCAGGTTCAGCATGCCGCGGCTGGTATAGGCCCGCGCGGTGCGGCCGCTGCGGGTTGGGATCACACAGTCGAACATGTCGATGCCGCGGGCCACGGCGCCGACCAGGTCGGCCGGGGTGCCCACGCCCATCAGGTAGC